>CAMVEQ010000092.1:0-12709 GCA_947166545.1 uncultured Treponema sp.
TCGATGGTGCAAAACAGATAAAACAGAATGTAGAAAAAGATTCGGAAATAAAAGTCTATGTTTCCATAATTGTTGTGGCATCTATAATAATTACACTGCTGGAACTTTCACACTTTGGCAGTTTCTTAAAGTCATTGAGATATTCAGTCTTTCAAGTTCTTACAATGATTACAACGACTGGATTTTCTACGGAAGATTACACATTCTGGCATCCTGCAAGTCAGGTGCTTGTATTCATGATGTTCTTCATAGGAGGTTCTTCTGGCTCTACATCAGGTGGAATCAAGGTAATCCGCATTACGATAGTAGCAAAACAGCTTTACAACGAAGTAAAACGTATGCTACATCCTCACGGAATCTTTTCTATCCGCATAAACCAGAGGGCTGGTCGCAAAGATGTAGTATTCAATGTTACGGCATTCCTGTTTGCATATCTTGCACTCATATTGATTTCTACCTTCTTTACAACGCTGTTCGGCATAGATATATTCACGTCATTTACGGCTTCGGCAAGCATGGTGGGCAATTACGGGCCTGCATTCAATAAACTTGCACCTTCCTGCAATTATGGATGGCTTCCCGATGCAGTAAAATGGTGGTACAGTTTTGTAATGCTTACAGGGCGTCTTGAAATTTATACGATGGTAATATTCTTCTTTCCATCCTTCTGGAAAAACTAGGCATTTACAAAACTTTTTATGCCTTTCCACTTACAATTTATAACCATTTACTCTATACTAGGTGCATTATGAGCGTTACTTCCATTATAGCAACAATCCTAAATATTGCCGGAAGCCTGTGCTTTCTTCTTTACGGCATGAAGCTGATGAGCGACGGCATTCAAAAATCGGCAGGAGAAAAGCTTAAGGCTGCTCTCCACTTTATGACAGGAAATCGCTTTACGGCACTTATTACAGGATGTCTTTTAACAATGATCATCCAGTCATCTGGTGCAACGACTGTCATGGTAATAACATTTGTCAATGCAGGCTTGATAACACTGGAACAGTCAATTCCAGTCATTTTTGGTGCAAACATAGGAACAACAATAACTGCATGGATTGTTGCAGTATTCGGATTTAACTTTAAGATGGAAGTATTCGCCATCCCTATTTTTGGAGTGGGATATCTGCTTACAACAATAAAAAAATGGCACAAGGAAGGCTTTGGTCAGGCAATCATGGGCTTCGGACTTTTGTTCATTGCCCTTGGATGGCTTTCAGCAGCCCTTTCCAGCAACCCGTACATAGAAAAAATGATGCCGGCCATCCAGAACATCGGATTCATGAGCATTCCAGTAGGATTTGTAATCGGCATTATTCTTACGGCACTCATGCACTCATCTTCTGCAATGACGGCTATCGTAATTACGATGGCTTACAACGTTACGACAGGCGAAAACGGACAGTTCATCTGGATGCTGTCGGCAGCAATCGTAATAGGAAGCAATATCGGTTCAACAATAGATTCAATCATGGCTTCGTTCGGTGCAAATGCGAATGCAAAAAGAGCTTCGCTCGTGCATGTTCTGTTCAACTGTTTTAATGCCCTGCTTGCCCTCATGCTGTTAAAGCCTTTCACAACTTTGGTAGATTTCATTGTTCCTGGAACTGTACAAAGCAATATAGTCATTCACATTGCAATGCTGCACACATTGCTCAAAGTCATCGGAAACCTTCTTTTCCTTCCATGGACAAAACAAATTGCATCACTCATGCTAAAACTCGTAAAAGACGATCCTTCAAAGCTTTCTGACGAATACAAGCTGGAATTCCCAGAATCGCCAATGCGTAATTCTCCAATGACATACATCATTACTGCTCAAAACGAAGTAAGCCACATGGCCGACATAGGAGTTCAGATGTTCGACCGCCTGCAGTATGGCTTTACAGACCGTTCAGGAAGATTCATTGCAGACCATTACGGTAATCTTGTAAATGAAGAAAACTTTATGGATCAGATGCACGAGCAGTTGGTAAATTATCTTATCAAGTGCGAGCAGTTAGATGTTGACAACCGCCAGAACGACACGATAAACATGCTCATACAGATTACAAGCGAGCTTGAAAGCCTTTCAGACGACTGTCTGAGCATAGGCGTATATATCAAGAGAATGAATGAAAAGCAGTATGTTTATCCACAGGAGGATTTTAACAGACTTCTGCCATACCTTGAGCTTGTAAGACAACTGTTACAGTTTGTATATAAAAACATAGACAAAAAACTTACAGATCCTCAGATGGAGTTTGCAAAAGAGCTTGAAGATTCTATTGATGCAGAAAGAAAAGCCCTCAAGAAAGTTGCTCGCAACAGACTTGAGGGTGGTGCAAATGTAAAGGCAGAATTGCTTTACATGGATTTAGTACGTCAAATAGAAAAAATCGGCGACAGATGTTTCTCTATCGCCGGTCAGCTTACCATGAACCGTCAGTAAGACCTGTAAAGTCCAAAGTAGCAAAGTAATCTTCTATAGTCTCACGGCGGCGAATCTGAACAACGCTGCCGTCGCAGCGTTTAATCAATTCACCGGCACGGAGTTTTCCGTTATAGTTAAAGCCCATAGAACGTCCATGTGCGCCTGCATCATGAATGATGATAAGGTCGCCTATGTCAATCTTAGGCAGCTCCCTCTGCACTGCAAACTTATCGCAGTTTTCGCAAAGGCTTCCTACAACATCGTAAACATGATCTTTAGGAGCATTTTCTTTTCCGCTTACAGTTACTTCATGATATGCTCCGTACATTCCAGGACGCATCAAATCTGCCATGCTTGCGTCACATCCTATGTACTCGCGGTAAATGTGCTTTTCGTGAATAGCCTTTGTTACAAGCCAGCCATAAGGACCAGTAATAGGTCTTCCACATTCAAAGCAGATTGCAAGAGGATCAAGTCCTGCAGGAACAATCATGCTATCATACAGCTTGCGGATTTCACGTGCCACATATTCAAGATCTACTTTTTTCTGTCCTGGTCTATAAGGAATGCCAACACCACCACCAAGGTCTACAAACTCAATATTTACGCCGTCTTTCTTTTGAATATCAAGAACAAGGTCAAATACAAGATGTGCAGTATCTACGAAAAAGTCAGGATTAAGCTCGTTGCTGGCAACCATAGTGTGAAGTCCGAAATGCTTTACACCTTCCGCCTTACAGATTTTATAAGCTTCAATCATCTGCTCGTATGTAAGTCCATACTTAGCTTCTTCCGGTTTACCTATAATTGCATTTCCGCCTTCCTTTAACGGACCCGGATTGTAACGGAAACAGATTGTATCTGGTAATTTTCCGCCAAGAGCCTTCTTTAAGAATTCAATGTGGGTTATATCATCAAGATTTATAATGTCCCCATGCTCGTAGGCATACACATATTCTTCTGCAGGGGTTTCGTTACTTGTAAACATTACACCTTTGCCAGAAATTCCAGCTTTGTCACACAGAATAAGTTCTGGCAGGCTAGAACAGTCTCCACCAACACCTTCGCTTTTTAGAATCTTAAGGATATAAGGGTTTGGCAAAGCTTTTACCGCAAAGTACTCACGGAACTCAGGAAAAATACTAAATGCATTTTTGAAATAATGCATGTTGTCTCTTATGCCCTGCTCGTCATACAGATAGAATGGAGTAGGATATTTCTTTACAAGCTCTAAAAGCTGTTCATGTGTTAATGGAAATTTATTCATGTATGCATTATTGCATTTTTATTAATATATAGCAATATATATTCTATAAATATGCAAATTCTTGATTAAATATTTTCACTTCTTCGTTCTATGGAAATATCAGATCAATCTGCGTAAAATATTAATTACACTTGACTATTTTTCATAAATAATGCTATAGTATTGTACCCCGTATATATTGCAGACGACTGCTCATTGTTTGCAAGCATTCAGGATTCGATGCAAAATCCAGAATGTAATGTTTTAATAGAAAGGTATATATACAATGAAGACAATTTTTGCTAAACCAAATGACGTTAAGCGCGACTGGTACATCATTGATGCTTCAGGTCAGACTCTTGGTCGTGTTGCTCAGAAAGCCGCTAGTGTACTTCGCGGAAAGAACAAGCCAACTTATACTCCAAATGCAGAGTGTGGTGACTATGTTGTAATTATTAATGCTGAAAAAATCCAGGTTTCAGGCAACAAGGCAGATGATATGAAGTATCGCCACTATACTGGATACGTACACGGTCTTCGTGAATACTCATTCAAAGAGCTTCTTGCAAAGCATCCAACAGATCCTCTTAGAAGAACTATTGAAGGTATGCTTCCACATAACCGCCTTGGACGCAAAATCAGCGGTAACTTGAAGATTTATGCTGGCAGTGAGCATCCTCACTCAGCACAGAATCCAAAACCTCTTGAAGTATAAGGTAAAAGGAGTTTATTGTGGTTAGAAATATAGCAATTGGTACAGGTAGAAGAAAGACAGCAACAGCTCGCGTATTCTTGCGCGAAGGTTCTGGAAAGATTGTTGTTAACGGAAAGGATGTAAAGGATTATTTCTCAACTCCTTCTCAGGTAAATCTTGTTAATCAGCCTTTGCTGGTTACTTCAAACGGTAATAAGTTTGATATTCTTATTAACGTATGCGGTGGTGGTCTTAATGGTCAGGCAGCAGCATGTCTTCACGGCATTTCACGTGCTTTGACACAGGTAGATCCAAACTGCCACACAGCATTGAAGGCAAACGGATATCTTACACGTGATTCACGTATGGTTGAACGTAAGAAGTACGGTCAGCGTGGTGCTCGTAGAAGATTCCAGTTCAGCAAGCGTTAATCATTTTATCCTGAAAATGATTATTCAGGAATTAAAGCAGACTTTGTCTGGGGTGTACGAAATTACACCAGAGGCGGGGTCTGCCTTTTTTTTGCGTGCTACCTATTTAAATTCTGTATCGGAAGAACGGCTGTGCATACACGAAACTTTTACCGATGAAGAAACTGCCGATATTTTAAATGCCGCACTCATCTATAGTGTTGAAGTTGCAGCAATGTCATATTTATCACGAGCGGAACACTGCCGTTCTGCATTGACTGCAAAACTTCTAAAAAAAGGTATGGATAAGGATGCAATAGATTCAGCCTTAGATTATCTGGAAAGCATTCATTATCTTGATGACGGACGATTTGCAGGTGCCTGGTTAAGAAGCAGATCTATTGATCATGTAGAAGGCAGAATCAGGCTAAGTGCAGAACTTGCCGTCAGAGGCATAAATCGAAGCATTGCCAGAAATGCACTAGATGAGTTTTTTGCAACTCATGATGAACATGAACTATGCCGTATCGCATTAAATAAATGCTTACGGCAAAAAAAATCAGAAGAAAAGATATACGCTTCTTTGCAGCGTAGTGGATTTTCAATAAAAGAAATAAGGTCTGTATTGAATGAACAGAAGTTTGAAAAAAAATGCTAATTCTAACAAACCAGTTGTTTACTCAGCAATGGAAGTTGCCCGATTTTGCGGAGTTGTAAACCAAACCGCAATCAACTGGATAAAGAATCAGTACATAAAAGCTTTTCAAACACCTGGCGGGCAATACAGGGTTTATCCCGATGATCTTGTTGCTTTTATGAAGAAAAAAAACATCCACATACCTGATGAACTTCTACAAACATGCCATAAATCTGATGCAAAACACATCCTGCTTCTTGTTGATGATGATAAAGTCTGGAATGATGTGATGGCAAAATATTTAACTACCAAACTGGAAGATACAAATATCATTCAGGCATTCGACGGGTTTGAAGCAGGTGCCCTCATGGTAGAAAAACGCCCAGATCTCGTTGTCCTAGACTTAGATTTGCCAGGCATTGATGGAATTCGTATCTGCAAAACCATACGCGAAGAAATTACATTCGGAAAGCCATCCATTATCGTTACAACAGCACTGGAAGACGAAGGCCTTGAAAAGAAATGCCTTGAACTTGGTGTATGCAAATTCCTAAAAAAACCTATCAATCTTCCTATGCTTGCAGAAAATCTTGTTGAGCTGTATTAATTATACAAGCTTCCTTCATACAGATATGCAGGAAACCTCACATCCGATGAAATTACTTTTTCTATAGCATCCGGCAGCTGCGATCTTGCATGCAGCTTAGACATTCCCATGAACAAATGATAAAGAGAATCTTCTTTCTTATACTCATAATCTTTTACTTCATAGTTTTCATTTTCAAATTCATTGCGCTTCATTATATCAACAAGTTCATCCCAGCTGCCTATATTATCAACCAACTTGTTTGCAAGAGCCTGCTTTGCAGTGTACAGTCTTCCGTCTGACAATTCCACAGTCCTCTTTTTAGAAAGCCCACGAGCATCAGCAACAATATCAGTAAACTGATCATAACATTCATCAGCAATAGATTGCATGATTGCACGCTGTTCATCAGTTACAGGCTCATTATAATTACCCATATTTTTATTGCGCCCAGAATGAATGGTCTCAGACTTAATTCCATACTTATCCATCAGCCCCGTAAGATCTGTAAACTGACCGCACAAAACACCAATACATCCGCACAAAGTATTTCTGTTTGCCATTACATAATCTGCCGCACAAGACATATAATATCCACCACTTGCAGCCATTCCTGCAAAATAGGCGTATACAGGCTTAGTCTTTTTATAATCCAGCAAAGAAAGGTACACTTCATCAGTTTCGTATACACTTCCTCCAGGAGAATTAATAAAAAGAATGATGCCTTTATTTTTATCATCCTTTTTCAAGTCTTCAATTGTAGAAAGAAGCCATTTCTGATCATAAGTATTACCAGCTTCTGTTATTACACCAGTAATAAATATCTTGGCAATATATTTCTGATCACTTTTTAAAGATTTTGACTTAAATACACCAGACGAATTTTTAATAACCGTAGTTTCACCATCTTTGGTAACACTAATATTTATATTTGAAGAATCCTTTTTTCCTTTAAATACAAAACTTGCAATAGCAAGCACAGCCAAAATTATAAAAACAATAATACCAGTTACCTGTTTTGAATTTTTCATATACCATACCCTTCTTTTATATATTTAGAGATTTTCTTTATTATCAAAATTTGGATTTGCAGAATCAGGAGCATCAGTTCCATCCCCAAGCAGAATTGGTTCTTGAAATTCTAACGCCTCTGTATTAACAGTTTCTGCATCTACAGCATTTGAAGTGTCCCAGTTATAATTTGCACTATTAGTAGTTGAAGAAGCAGAAGTACTTGAAGTATCAGATGTATTATCACTCTCAGAAACACCAAAATCTTCATTTGTAACAATGCCAGCATCCAAAGCCTGCTGCTTTATACTATGATAGGCATTTATGTTTGTCATAAACATATATGGAATCACCCAAAGCAAAAGAATGCCACCCGTAAAACCAGAAAGAATTAACCAGCCAATAAAGCTAAGATTCATAATAAACAAATCAAGCTTATAACCTTTTGTCAGCTTCTTACTAAGATTCATAGCTTTACGCACATCCATGTCAGGATATTCTGTAATGATAAAAAACATCTGAGAATAAGAATAAGCCTTTACAAATCCTGGAATAATAAAAAAAATAGACCACAAAATAACCCATAACGTAAACCACAACAGGCTCAAAAGCCCGTCAAGCCAACGAGAAAAGCCCTGAATGAATACTGATAATGACTGTTTTTCCTTTGTGTGAGAAAGAGTTATAAACAGATGAACATTTGCAATATTAAGAACAGCCGCAGCAACAAATAAAATTATACGTACAGAAGCCCCTAATCCAGACATAATCAATATTGTTAACAACGTCGCAATTACTGGAGTAAACCACCTGCCCTGCAACTGCTGTTTTGCAATCTTTTTATATGCAACCCTATTAAACATATTTCAAATACTCCTTATTTTTATATATCTCTAAGCATTTCACTATAATAACGCTTTTCAATGGCAGATTTTGGAATACCAGTCATTTCAAGCAATTCTTCAAGTTTTGAATGAACTTTTTCAACCGTTTGCACCTCATCATCAGGAGTAAGAATCTCTATTTCAAGAAAGTCCCCTAAAGTGAGCACTGCACAAAGTTCAAACGTAGCCTTCAATTCAAGTTCCAGTAATGACCCCGCAGGAATTACAAGCTCCCAGTCCATGACATCTTTGTGCTTTTTAAGCTGAACATCATAGCCAGTATCTTTTAGAAACGCAGTTAAAACTTCAGGACTAGAAACCGTACACTCCTTTTCGTCATTAACCTCAATCGTAGTACCTGTTTCATCCGTCTTCAATTCCTTCCGTTTATACGTAACAAGATATTCCGTTCCACATTCATCGGATTCTTTTCGAATCCTAATTTTGTGCTTATCAGTCTGTGATTTTCCGTAATATTCATCATCACGCAAAACATGCCTTTTATACACAGCATTTCTGTTAAGCACAGCAATCAAAGCGTCTCTATCAGCAACGTGGGCTTTTAATTCAATTTCCGTCATAAACTATTTGTTTTCTAACCTTACACCCTCTGTAAAGCCCGCTCTTTATAAGACCGTCCCGAAGAACTCTGTTCAGCAGAACCGCCATCAATAACAGCAACAATATCATTGGTGTCTTTAAGCATTTCAGCAGGAATTACATTACCCGAAACCTTATTGCCGTTTACAGTAAGAGAAGAAACACCTTTACAGACATGCTTAGGATTTTGCACAGTAATGTTAAGAGTTTTACCGCGGAAACGTCTCTGTACAGTAAATCCATCCCATTTTTCAGGAATACAAGGATCAATCATCATTCCCTCATACTGCGGACGAATTCCAAGAATGTACTGAGTAAGACTGTAATATGCCCAGGTAGCAGCACCAGAAAGCCAAGATGTACGGGTGTTGCCGGCACGAGGACTAAAGATGGAATAAGTAGTCTGTCCCTGAACATAAGGCTCGCTCTGTCTTATTTCAGCCTTATCATTATAGGCTGCAGGAAGAGCCGCCTTGCAATATTCATAAGCACGGTTGCCGTTTCCAAGCATAGTCTCAGCAATAATGCCCCAGCCCTGTGTATGATTGAAAATTCCAGCATTTTCCTTAATGCCAGGGTTAAATACAACAGCACGCATAACATCAACACTTGTGTTGACAAACGGCGGCATACAGAGCATGAGACCATAAGGAGTAGCAAGCTTTTCCTTTACAGTCTGCATACATTTCTGAGCCTGCTCTGGAGTAGCAGCCTCGGAAAGAACAGCCCACACCTGAGTATTAAAGTAAACCTGACCTTCTTCATAAGTCTTTGTACCGTAAACAGTACCGTCCTCACCAATAGCCCAGATCCACCAGTTGCCGTCCCAGCATGTCTTCTGAATAGCCTTGTCCAAAGTGTCTCTTATCTGCAAAGCCCATTCTTTTTCAGACTGCTTGCCCAAGCGTTCAGAAATGTCGGCATAAGTTGTAAGACCAAGACGCAGCTGGAATGCAACAAACAGACTTTCACCGTGATATCCAAGCTTAAGACAATCATTCCAGTCAGCAAGAAGACCACATGGCAAATCATTTTTACCGAAATGGTTCAAATTAAACAAAAGAGCCTGCTTCAAATGTTCGTAAACAGTAGCCTCGCCCTTATCTGCATAAGGAACAACCTTATTATACAAGTCAAACTTTCCGCTTTCTGCAATATATGCTGGAACAGCATTAAAGAACCACAGACAGTCATCGGAACGGTATTCCTCTTCTTTCGGAGGATTTTCATGACCGGGATTATGATCTGTACGGATAACAGGAATTGCACCGCCGTTACTTACCTGACCGCTAAGCATGCGAATCATCCTTGCTTCCGCCTCTTCTGGAATGGCAGCCGAAACGCCAAGAATGTCCTGAACAGAATCCCTGAAGCCAAGACCGTCACGTTCTCCATTATATACAAGCGAAGCAGCACGGCTCCAGGCAAAAGTGATGATACAGTTATAAAGTCCCCACATATTGATAGTATGGTTTATATCTGCATCAGGAGTATTAACAATAAAACTGTCCAGCTTAGAATGCCAGCTCTTCTTGAGTTTTGCAAGTTCTTCATCTGCCCTTGCAATAGAACCGAATTCAGCAATAGCTTTTTTACCATATACATCAGCACTGCCAATTCCAAGCATAATCATAATTTCTTTTGATTCGCCAGGCTTAAGCGTAATGTCAGACTGCAATGTACCACAGCCAGAATCACCGTAAACATTGGAATTCGTACAGACACCGTTTTCAAGAACCTGAGGCTCTTTGTAGCTTCCATAAGTACCAATGAAAGCATCCCTGTTTGTATCATAGCCTGTTATGTCAGAGCCGATAAGAGTCATCCAGGTATTCATGGCAACATCTCCGCCAACCTGAACAGGCTGTGTCGGATTCTGCTTAAGGAAGTTATCATGAATTGAAATGGACAGGATATTATCCTTTAACTGACCTTTTGTAATAAAAAGGGAATACTGAAGATTTACAAGATCCTGCTCAGTAGACCACTGGTTTGAAAATTCACAGTAAGAGAATGTACGGAGCTTGCGTACACGGTCACTGTTGTTTGTCAGCTTGAGCCGCCAGTATTCAAAAGTCTGTCCAAGCGGAACAAAATATGTAGTTTCAGAAGTAATGCCTGAATAAGAAGAAGTTATCTTTGTATATGCAGTTCCATGACGACATTCACTCTTGTACTGGTCAAGTTTTTTGCCTACAGGCTGCCAGGATGCAGACCAGTAATCTTTTGTATCTTCATCTTTTATATAGAAATAGCGTCCAGGCTGATCCATTGGCACAGAATTAAAACGGAGCCTCATAAAACGGCCGCGTGCGCCAGACTTGTAAAATCCGTATCCACCAGCATTATTGGTGATTACAGCTCCATATTCTGTAGAGCCAAGATAATTACTCCATGACTGAGGAGTATCAGGACGTGTAATAACATATTCTTTATTTTCATCATCAAAGAAACCGTAATTCATGTAAACCTCTTAATAGGATAAGGATAATTAATAATCCCTGCTTTGTCTATACGGTCACATTCGTAATCAAAGCCCATATAGGAGTTTTATTGAATTTTCAGGTTTTATGATGATTTACGGTAAAAAGCCTTAGACTTAATTTACAGCAGCTTCAAACAAGTCTTTGCCAGAAAGGAAAAGCAGCATCTGTGTAGTCTTTCCGGTAGATTTGGATTTAATTACTATTTTTCCAACAATGCAATTTGCTGCTACAAAATAATCTGCAATTCCATCAAAAGAACTCTGTCTTATAGTCTGAATCCTATTTTTGTCAATTTTAGTATCAGCCACATCATTATATAGGTTCAAGGTATAATTATTATCAACATCCTGCCCTACAAATTCACGGGAATTTACTGATTTCCAGTCAATTTTCTTCTCATTAGTCTTTCCAAAGATATTAAACGAAACAATAAACAAAAACAGAACGATAAATGATATTCTTCTCATATTTCACCTCATTAAATTATAATATTTAAGATTATTTCTGACAAGATTGCAAATTGCTTTTTCAGAAAATTAATCACTATTCTATTTCGCAGCAATATTCTGTAGCTCAAAGCGGTATTTTTGCTTTACTTCTGGATATTTTTCATGGTCTACTTCGCTCAGGAACATGCTTTTTGGACGAATCCACAGAGAGCAGTCCTCGTAAAGCCTGCGGTAAACAACATATTCTTCTTTTGTTTCCGAATGAAGTGCTACATCCTCAACAATGTAGTAATTTCCCTTAAAATGCTTGTAAATTCCGTGTATTTTTAATGTATTCATAATCCCCATTATAACATATAAATACATATAAGTAATAGGAAGCGCTTACGCTAATATTACAGACAAAAAAAGCCTAATGAAAGGGATTCATTAGGCTTCACTACAGGGTGAATAATCTAGGAGTCTGACCATCTGAATTATTTTACCAAAATACAAATCCTGTAGAAAAACAGGTTGAAGGTATTCTTTTCTTCAATCTGTTCTTCTAGATTTTTGTGAGCTGAAGTTTTTTAAGGCTGAACATACGGGAAATGTTGTACGAAATTGTCACCAAATTCCATTCAATATCGATCTTTTCAAGACCACGCATCAAAAACTGTTGGAAGCCCATCACTCGCTTAATGATTCCGAATACGGGTTCAACGGTTGTCTTTCTTTTTGAGTAGATTTTCTGTCCCTGTACGGTTTTAAGCCTTGCTCTCATTATGCCGGTTGTTATCGGTACGTCATCCTTTTCCTCGGGAAGTGAGACTGGGAGTTTTTCAAAAATTTCTTGAACCGTCTTGCCGTGGTGAATACGCTCTGTGGAGCATATGATTTTGACTCCAGGATTTTTCTTTTCCGTTTCTTCTATCAATTTTCCTGAAAAATATCCTGTGTCCGCAACCGCATAAACTGTATCCTCTCGATTTTCTCATCAACACTTTCCACACACTTTTTGATTTCCTGCCTGTCCGTAGCTTTCTGCGTCGGATATGTTCCGACTATGAGCATTGAGTCCGCATCCACTGCAGCCTGTAGATTGTAGCACTGTTCAAAATTCTTTGAGTTTCCAAATTTCATGATACGGCTCCCGCTGTCCGTAAAATTCACCTGAGTGTCATCACTGACTTTATCATGAGGTTCTTTGTGCTTTTTTCGTTTTGAAGTCTTTCCGTTCTTTTTATCATCTTCACCGCCCTCTTTTATTTTCCTCTCGTATTCCTCTTTCTCATGCTCGCAGATTTCTTT
>CAMVEQ010000093.1:0-12565 GCA_947166545.1 uncultured Treponema sp.
CTGCATAAAATTCGTTATTTTTCAGACAAAACGTCTGGACAAAGGGCTTAGCTTATATACTCTATAGTACATAAAATTAAAAACATAAAAATTCCCAGAGAAAAGAAAAAAAGCTTTGCTAGATGAAAATTCATTTTAATCATGCACCCACCAAGAAGTTATATCTACAACTTTTCCATTTTCAAGTTTAAGATATAGCTCATACCATGCAAAATCTCCAAAGGAACACTTTCCATCGCCTGTATAATCCATATTGTTGTTGCTCTCAGAAATTGGCAATCCTACTAAGTCTACAACTTCGTCTCTAGTCATTCCGACTTTTAACTTCGGAATATTATAAGGATTAAAAGATTCTGAATATTCAGTATCTATCAAAGGATTGTACATACATAGAGCCTCATACCCCCAATAAAATTCTGAAAAAGCAAACAAAATTGAGAAGAAAAATATAAAAATTTCTATTGGCAGAAAAACAAATCCAAGCCCCTTAAAAAGAGACTTTCTCATTATTATAGCAGAAACAATCCATCCAATAATTCCTAATCCTACATAAAAATGAACAATATAATCAGAAAAATAAAAATCACCAAGAGCCTCTGTAAGCTCTTTATCTTTAAAAAAGAAAAATGTTCCTACACATACACTTAAAACAAGATTTATAACTATTCCAATGACAAGAAACAATAAAAACGAAGCTAATTTTTTTAGAAAAGTTTTCATCCTTCCTATAATATCAACATTTATCACTCATGTCATCTATTCTACACAAACAAATACAATCTTACAAACAAAATGTAAGCTAGCACAAAACGACCTTCAAACTACACGATTTACAACTCATTTACTGTAAGGAATCAGACACGTGTACCGTAAGGTTACGAACATAAAGACTGTAATGTAATGAATGCAAATACTGTCGATCGAGGGAGTATAATCTAGCTAGATTATGATTTAAATCTAGCTAGGTTGTGTGTAAAATCTAATTAGGGAGATGTGTCAATCTAGATAGGATTGAATTTCGGATGGACATTTAAAATGAACAAGACCAGAATTTTCTTCTGGTCTTGTTAGCATAGTATAGCATATTTTATAATCTTAGTCAAAACCTTTTACAGTTCCATTGCCTGACTCATAAAACAGGCAATACCTTCCGTAAGATATTTTTTTCTAAGCTTAATAATAATCTTTCTAATCTTTTTAGCTTCTTCTTTTTCACAGTAAATTACATACATCATGTTAAGTTGTGGCCATACAGAATCGCCAAGATGTGGATTACTGTACCCTGCCCCCATAACATGAGAAAACTTTGTATAATGTTTTCCCACCACACAATCTTTAAATTCCTGCAAAAAATCTTCTTCCAGAGCCTCTGAAAAAATAATTTCCATACGAACTTTAGTAAGGTCGGCTTTTGTCAGCTTCTTTTTCTCTTTATCCATTTAGAACTCTCCTCCACTAAACTTCAAAAATCTTTTCGTTACGCTTACGCAAAGCGGCTTCCATTTTAGCCTCTCTAGCAGCCCTTCTAAGTCGCTTCTTCTCAGCCTTCTTCAATCTTCTGTTATTAACAATAAAATAAATAGAAGGCATCAAGAACAAAGTCATCAAGGAACCAAAGGTCATACCACCAAAAACCGTAAGGCTTATAGGATGCATAGATGAAGAACCTTCACCAGGGAAGAACGCCATTGGAGCAAGAGAAATAACAGTAGTAAGAGTACTCATAAGAATAGGACGCAGACGGCTTTTTGAAGCCTGAATACATGCATCTCTAAGTTCAAGCCCTCGCTTACGCAAAAGATTTGTATAGTCAACAAGAACAATACCGTTATTTACGATTGTACCAACAAGAACAAGCATACCCATAACAGTAACGATACTGAGCTGCTCGCCCATAATCATGTAAATAGTAACAACACCAATGAATGAAAGAGGAATAGTCAAAAGAATTATGAACGGATCAAGGAATGACTCAAACTGACTTGCCATTACAACAAATACAAGAATGATAGCCATGATGATTATAAGGCCAAAGTGCATAAGAGCTTCTTTTGTATCCTCACTTTCACCAGAGAATGTAACGGTTACAGTCTCATCCTTTGGCAGACTCTCATTAATGACAGACATAACTTTATCCTGAACCGCAGCAGCAGCCATTCCCCTTACAGGTTTAAGCGTAACGTGGATTATGCGTCCCTGATTCTCGCGCAAGATTGTTACAGGAGATTTTGTCTCAATGTATTTTGCAAAGCTTGAAAGAGGAACCCTGTTACCAGTAGTCGTATTGGTAAGGAAAATCTGATCCAAATCTTTTATCTTGGACTTATCCTGCTCACTCAACTGCACAATAATGTCAAAATCATCACCATTATCTGTATAACGGCTGGCAGTAACACCGTTTATTGCAGCACCAATTTCGCTACCCACATTATATATATTCAGTCCAAGCTCATACATTCGTTCACGGTCAACAAGAATTTCAAGCTGAGGAAGTCCTTCTTCCTGATCGCTAGTAACTTCGGTAACGACATCCATAGCTTTTTCTTTTATAATAGACTCTATTAAAGCAGCAGTATTTCTAAGTTTATCAAGATCATTACATTTTATGTCTACACTTATCTGACCGTTAGAAACACTGTTCATGTTAGAACCGAATGTTATCTTTGCACCAGGAAATTTATTAAAGTAACGGCGGATTTTTGCTTTTGCACTAGGCTCATTATCCCAGCCTTCCTGCCTTTCTTTAGGAGGATACAGAGAAATAGTTACCGAAGCAGTATTTGTTTCAGAACTGGAAGAAAACCATGAACTTCCGCCTACAGAAATAGAACTATACTTTACCCCCTGCAAGTCATTCATAATCATAGATTCAAGACTACGTATATTGTCATCGGTAACAGAAAGAGTTGTACCCTTTGGAAGCTCCATACTAACAGTAATAATATTTGAAGCAGAATCTGGCATGAGAATGAATCCCATTCGTATAGTCTGGAATACGGCAAGGCCAAAAAGAACAATAAGAAGCAATATAAACAGCCATCTTAACTTAAGAACAAAGGCAACACCTTTTCCAAATACATTCTCAAAACTTCTAAAAGCATTGTCACATGCAAGGTTCAATCCATGGAATATTCCACGGTGCCCTTCATTTGCAAGCCTTTCCACCTTAAGATACTTGGACGTAAGGACAGGAACAAGAGCTATTGCAACAATCAAAGAACACATAAGAGAGAATATGATTGTATAAGCAAGGTCATGGAACATCATTCCCATCATGCCTATCTGTTTTTGGAAAAGAATCATAGGAAGGAAGATACATACAGAAGTGAGCGTACTGGCTGTAATGGAAGTTATCATTTCCTGAGAGCCCAATGTAGCCGCCACCCTAGCCTTAGCACCTTTTTGCGTGTACGAGAATATATTTTCCAGAACAACTATGGAGTTATCTACAAGCATACCTATTCCAAGAAGAAGTCCTACCATAGAAATCATGTTTACGGTAATTCCCGTAAAATACATGAGCAGGAGGGTGATGAATACAGAAATAGGAATTGCAAGACCTACGATAATGGTACTCTTGAATGAACGCAGGAACACGAGCAAGACGGCAATGGCAAGGATAGCACCCTGTACAACAGAAGTAACAACCTCGGATATAGTCTGCTCAATAACATCCGTAGTATTCGAAGTTTCAAGAATCTCAACATCAGAAGGCAAATCTTTCTTTATCTGAACAAGAGCCTTTCGTACTTTCTTTGCAGAGCTGACAGAATTCTTTCCACTCTGCTTCTGCAAGCTTAGTATGACACAAGGATTACCATCAAGATAAGCAAGAGTACTTTCTGTCTTATAGCCTTCGTATACATCAGCAACATCGCGCAAACGTATTGTTTTAAGAGAAGGTGCTCCCATTCCGTCTGACTGTGCTGCCTTATAAGATATTACAGTATTCTTAAGATCATCAAGACTGGTATATTTTCCGTTTGTCTTAATTGTATAGTTAGTATCACCGCTTGTAATTGTACCACCAGAACTCTGCAAGTTCTGTGCACCAATCATCTGTGCAATCTGAGAAATTGACAGTCCGTAAGCTTCAAGACGATCACGAGGAATATCTACGTTAATAGATTTTTCGCGACCACCAGAAATATTTGCAGAAGCAATGCCGTCTATCTGTTCAAGACGCGGCTGAACAATATCTTCCGCATACTTTCTAAGTTCCTCAGGCGTTCTGTTACCCCGCAAGGAAAGCGTCATGATAGGAAGCATTGAAGGGTCAGCCTTTACAGACATTGGATTATCCGCACCAGAAGGAAGGTAGGAGCGCACAAGGTCAATCTTATCTCTTACCTCGTTGGCAACGGAATCCAAATCAACTCCATAGTCAAATTCCATTATTCCAAGACTTAAGCCAGCAGAAGACTGAGACTGGAGTTTCTTTAATCCACTTACTCCAGAAAGAGAGCTTTCCATAGGTCTTGTAAGACTCTGCTCAACTTCCTCTGGTCCTGCATTCTTATAATTAGTCATGACCAGCATGTAAGGAAACTTCATGTCTGGGTACATATCGACGGAAAGATTAAACGTACAGTAAACACCAAGTGCTATAGTTACTATAAATATAAGCAGTGTAGTTACAGGCTTATTGACTGCGTGTTCGGAAATAGTCATCTTACCCTACTCCTGCATAGAAATTACATTTATTTTTGCACCGTCATTAAGAAGTGACTGTCCCTTAACAACAATAACTTCGCCTTCGGAAATGCCTGAGATAATCTCAGATTTGTTATCAACATTCATTCCCACAGTAACGGCACGTAAAGAAGCATTCTGAGAATTAGGACTTATCACAAACACATAAGGCTTTCCTTCTCTTGTCACTATACAGGCAGAAGGAATTACAGTAGCATTCTTTACAGTTTCGGTAACAAGGTGGATACGAGCAAACATACCCACCTTTATGCGCTCATCATTTTCTATCATGCGGAGCTTTACGTCCATAGTCCTTGTTGAAGTATCAAGGACAGGGCTTACTTCAAAAATGCGTGCATAGAATGTAACGCCAGGATACGCATCAAAAGAAATGCTTGCCGTTTGGTTATTGTGAATGCGGCTTATAAAGCGTTCAGGTACACTCATCTTTATTTCAAGCTCATCCGTATTGCTTATTTTGGCGATTGCCATTGCCTGAGAAACAGTTGCACCAAGCATAGGAGTAAAAGAAATTATTCTTCCTGCAATAGGAGCTTTTACAGGGCTAGCCTTATAATTCATTCCAGGTCGGCTTGCGTCAACATAAGCAATTACCTGATCTTTTTTTACCATGTCTCCAACGCTCACAAGAATGTTGGAAATCTTTCCCGCCATGTCAGGAATAACGTCAACAGCGGAAACGGAAGAAACATCTCCACCAAATTCAAGATAGTCATCAAGATTACCAGTTATGGTCTTGTATCCTGTAACAGCGTAAACAACTTCTTCTTCCTCAGGTGCAGCAGCCTTAGGGGCTGCATTAGGCTTCTTACATCCAGCCAGAACAATTGAGCACAAGAGCACAACAACAAATATTTTTTTCATTTTATTCTCCAAATGTTGTATTCAATATCTTCTCTAAGTCAAGCATTGCTGCAATATAGTTAAACTTCTGATTTGCCAACCCCAGCTTTGCTTTGAAAAGCTGTTCTTCGGAATCACGCAACGACAAAAGTTCCGTTGTTCCTGCCTCATAAGAGCGCTCAGCCATTTCATAAGAACGTTGGGCAAGGGTTATGTTACGGCTCATTGCAGAAATCTGCTCACGTGCAGATTTCATTGTATCAAGAGCCTTTATGACTTCCATCTTCTGGTTTTCTTTGAGAGTCTCTTTTGACAACTCCAGTTTCTTGATATTATCCTTTAAATCCTGTGCTTTCTGTCTGTTATCAGAAAAAGGCAACATGTTCGTAATGTTCCATGCAAGGGTAAAACTCATAGAACCGCTATCTTTCCAGTTATCAGCATCAAACCAAGAATTGTCAGAATTAAAGGCATCTGTGTGCATTGGCTGGAATCCAAAATTAAATGCAAAGGCAGGACTAAAGCTGCTCAAATTCAAAGCTTTCAGATTTGCCTCCAAAGTCTTTTTAGAACTTTCAAGAGACTGTATATCCAAACTTCCCGAACCATATTGAGAAATCAATTCATCCGCAAGCAGGTCAATATACTCTGGCTCAATAGAACCATCAAGAACAATATCAGTTCCGACTGGCAAGCCAAGAATAAAAGCGAATGTATCTATCTGCTGGCGGAAAGATCTTTCTGCATCGGCAACAGAAGGCTTCTGATTCTCGTATGCAACATAAGCCTGCAGATAACTCAATTCAGGCACAGAACCATTTTCATAGTTTGTATAAGCCTGATTACTTCTTCGACGTGCATTTTCCAGAGTAACCTTCTGCAGTTTTATATTTTCCTGCTGTAAAAGAAGTCCGTAAAACAATTTTTTTACGTTTACTTCGGTTTCCTTCATGCTCTGCTTTTTTGTGATTAATCCTGTTTCATAATCAAGTTTTGCAGCCTTAATCTGCTCAATATATGCAAGACTGAAATTCCAGCTCACTCCAAGATTACCTACAGCAGCCCAGTGCATGCTTTCAGTTTCTTCAATAGGCTTCTGTTTTGGAGAACCAGTAAGAGCACTGAATGCATTTGCCATCTGAACGCTTGCATTTGCAGAATCTATTGTAGAACTTATGTCATTCTGTCGGCTCAAAGTTCCGCTTACCTGTACATTCGGAACAAGCACATTCCAGGAATAATCGGCAGCTCTTTTCTTTATTTCCAGATCAATATCTGCACTCTTAAGAGTTCGGCTATTCTTCATTGCATATTCAACAGCTTTTTCTACAGTAAATGTAACAGGCTCTTGAGAAAATGCTGCTGATAAAGCCAGGCACATAAAAATGCCACTAACAATATTTCTCTTCAAATTATGCTCCTATTTCTTCTTAACACCAAATTCCATCATAAGAAAAACCTCTTTAACGGAATCTTGCACAACATCATTTTCAAGCCCCCTCTTCAGGAAGCTTCCATATATCATTACAGGTAAAACTAAAATCCACAGTAAAACAGATTCAGTAAAAGAATCTTCCGCAAAAAAATTTTTTAAGAATACACTCCAGCATTCATCTTCTTTCTTATTTTCAAACTTTTCTTGTAATGTCCTGTTCATTAAAAGATTTCTGAATATCATCATGAATTCAGGACGTTCCTTAAAATAGCAGAACTCAGTCTGCATTATTGCGTATAATTTTTCATACGAAGAATCTAACTGCGAAATATTACTGACTATTAAATCCCTCAAAGTTTCAAATTCATTTTCTATAAGCGTAGATATCATATCTACCTTATTTTCAAATGATGAATAAAGACTGCTTTTTGCCATGCCTAAAGCTCCTGCAATTTTTTCTACAGTAAGCCCAGCCAAACCAACATTATCAACAATGCCTGCAATAACTTTTACCATCTTGTTTACAGGCTTTATTGTCTTTATTTTTTCAGAACAAATATTATCAATAAGAACAAGTTTATCTAAATCTACAGAAGAATCATCGCTTGCAATTCCGTTTTCTATAAAAAAGCAAACAGAGTCACAAAATTCTTCCAAAGGAATAAGATTTTCCTTGTTATAGTCTCCGTCATGAAGTCGTTTTATTGTAAAGTATATAATTGTGTTTCCTATAAACTCCATGAAAAGATAGCGCTGCTTATCTATTATAGAGCCATCGTCATCAATAATATTATCAAAAATAGTAACTCCTCTCCTGCGGAATTCTGTTACAATAAAGTTTTCATTAAACATCATGGACATGGAAAGTAAATAGCCCAAATATTCCCGATGCATCAGCAGATATTTTATGATGCGGGAAATTGCTTCACCAGGCTTATTCTGCTCAAAAAGATAAAATACAGGCTTTAGCATTTCTATCATAGATTCACAGAGACGATTATTCATTTCCTGAGAAAGAGCTTCTTTGTTCTTGAAATGCTTGAAAATAGCAGCTTTGCTTATGCCAACGCGTCCTGCAATCTGAGACAGAGAAACCCTGTCAAAATTCAGGACTTTATAAAAAGAGAAAGCCGCCTGTATAATACGTTCCTTTGTAGATTCTGCCATAGCATCCTTTCCATGGTATTTAGTTACCGAATAATCGGTAACTAAATCTAATATAACTAGCAGAACCAAAAAAGTCAAGTAAGTATTATTGATCTTCTTTATAACGGTATTCTATTGTATAGTTCCGAGCTTTAGCATAAGGTTCAGCGCTACTTCCCTTGTAGATAACCCAAATTGCCATGTTTTCCGTTACACCGCCTGGGAACGCAGTTACGCTTGCAGGAATGTATATGCGGAATTTAGTCTTAGTACCGCAGAATGCCCACTCACCAATCTCTGTAACGCCTTCTTGTAACTTTACCTCACTCAAGGAATTGCATCCAAAGAAAGCATACCTGTCAAGCTTTTTCACAGTACCTGGAATGTCAATATTTTTAAGGGCACAGCCTTCAAAAGAGCTGTTGCCTATTTCCTTAAGAGTTGGAGGGAACATTATAGAAGTAAAGTCAGTCCGCTTATAAAACTCATCGCGTTCTATAACAGTTCGCCCCGTAGGAATAATCAGTGTTGAGCCCATCAAAATATCTATAGTTCCCCTATAAGTACCGCTTCTTGACATTTTAGCAGTAGCCTTAAGCTCAACTTTTTTTGCATTTGCAGGAAGCTTAAAGCTTATGGTAATGCGGTTCTTCATGTCAGCCGTCTGCGTTTGAGGAACAGAGGCAACCTGTTTTCCGTCTGCAACAATAACAGCATTTGACAGAACAAGATAAGCCCCTTCCCTGCGACTGAACATTATGCTGTAATTACCAGCATTCTTTATATACGGAGAAAAATCCCATACATAGCTTACCTCGGAAGTAGTAAAGTCGCCAGTCTCATACGCATAGTTTTTCTTTGTTCCAGCAGGCGTAACAGCTTCCTGTGGCATTACTATCTGCTCATCAGGTGGAGTAGCAAAAGTCAAGTTTGCATACTTTATTGAAACAAAGTGCTGCTTTTTGGCATACTCATCCGCCTTGCTTCCTCGGTTTATAATCCAAGTAGAATTATTAGTTACACAGTAGCGCCCGAACACAGACATAGAATCTGGAACGGTAACCGTAACCATATTGTAATCCCTTGTATCAATACAGTATTCTCCGATTTCCTCAACCCCTTCCTTAAAGACAACTTCCTGCAAATTCCTCATGTCAAAGAAAGCAAAGCTGCCCACTTTTTTTATTGTGCCAGGTATCTCTACTTTTTCCAGAGGAGTTCTTTCAAGAGCATGTCCGCCAATCTCCACAAGAGTATTTGGGAATACAACTTTGTTAAAGTCTTTACGCTCGCTGAACTCTTCATAAAGCAGGACTTTTCTTCCCCTAGGAATTATCAGAGTCATGCCATGGATTATATCAATTGTTCCATAGAACTTACCCTTTTCCACCGTCTTTACGTATGCCGTCAACTGCACTTTCTTTGCTTTAGAAGGAAGATTAAAAATAAATTTTCCTTTTCGGGAGTTCCTGTCAATCTTCTTTGATTCAGGGAATGCTGCATAAAATTCTCCGTCTACAAGAATTGCAGCTTCTGACATGACAATGCCCACACCAGACTGATAGTTAAACAGAATTGTATACTGTCCCGGATCAGATATATATTCTGAGAAATCCCACACATAGCATTTGTTTACATCAGTAAAGTCACCAGTCTCATATTCATAGTTCTTACCTGAGATTGCCTGTCCCTTCTTTGCAATTTCCACAGAACGGGGAATCTTTGGCTTTTCAGGCTCCTTAGGCTTCTCTGGCTCAGGCTTTGGTTTCTCTGGCTCCTTAGGTTTTTCTGGCTCTGGTTTCGGTTTTTCAGGTTCAGGCTGAGGTTTTTCAGGTTCAGGCTGAGGTTTCTCTGGCTCAGGTTGAGGTTTCTCAGGCTCGGGTTGAGGCTTTTCAGGTTCAGGCTGAGGTTTCTCTGGCTCGGGTTGAGGTTCAGGTTCAGGTTCTGGTTGTGGCTGAGGAATTTCTGGCTCATAAGTCTGAGCAGAAGATGCCTGAACTTTACCACGCACCACCTGAGAACCCCAGTCAATATGCTCAGAGTCTATTCGATAAAATGTAATATTCGTTCCGTCCGTCACATACCAGGTAATAAAACCATTACACAAAACAGGCTTACAGTCAGAAAGATTTCCCTCAAAGCTGTGAATTAACCCAGTCTTTCCAGTTCCGTCAACAGGCGTGTAAAATACTGTAGTATGACGTGTCCACAGCAAAAGATATTTGTTCCTTCCATAGCAAACCAAATGCGGAGTGCGGGCAGGATCCATTCCCTGCGCATAGTCAGTCACCATTTTTACAACAGGTTTTGCAAAACCGTCTTTAGTATCCTGCACAGAAGCAAGGAATATATTTCTTGTCTTTTTATTTTTATTCTTAAAGTATTCGTCATATACCTGATTATATGCAACAAGATAATGAGTATCAGAAACAGCAAGGTCACCAAGCGAAGTTCCAGTATTATTATCTCCAACAGAACCAGGAATAGAACATATTTGCTGATAGCTGTATGCTCCGTTTCCCCCATCGCTTTCACTTAATGCCCTCTTGTTCTTTCCAAGGACAATTGAACGAGGATACGCATCGCCATGATCAGCCCCAACCATTGTGCCGTTCTTTGTAGCAACAAGCTGATTGAAGGAATGGCTTACATACTGGCTGGTACCTATATTGCTTACATTAGACATTGTATACACAGGCTTCATTGTTTTTTTATCAAGATCTATAGCCATGTTTGCCTGATGCTTTAGCCCATCTTTTGAAGCATACATGAGATGTCCTGTACGAATATAAAGATGATTGTCCAATTCCGTACAGTGAAGCCCACCAATAAACGGAGTACTAGTATTCGCCCCATATAATGAGCAGGAATTTATTCTTTTCCAGTTAGAATCGTAATTTATAATTCTTATTACTTCGGATTTATCAGAATCTCTTTGATTTTCACGGCCTACAATAACATAATATGAACCATCTGCAGAAGCAAAAAAGCCGCCAAACAAAGGAAGTTCCAACTTTATATTAAGTTCTTTCGTCTGCTTAAACTCTTTGTCCAGATAGCGAACAAGCAAATCCGTTTCAGCACGCACAAGCATCATACTGCCATTGTCAAAAGGAACAAGGAAAGATTTATCTACATCATTTATTGTTTCATAATTCTGAGCTTCTTTATTACTGCTGAACGGACCAGAAACATTAGTAGTATTAATCCAGTTATTCTGAAACTTCTTACGCTTTATGCTCCAGTATTCATCCCCAGCTTCCATGCCATCTACCTTTAAAGCAAGGGAAGTTTTCTTTGTAAATTCCGTGTATTCAGGCGTTGCAGCACAAACCTTCCAGCCATGCTCCCTAGCCCAGCGTTCTGCATAGCTGTTGTTATATATGCGGATAGTTTCAACACCAGAAGAAACCATACTATCTTTGATTGATGTAACAAAACTGCTAATAGAAAGCATTTTGCCATTAGAAGAAAGCAGATATCCATCCTGAACCCAGTTTTTATCTGCCGCAAAAAGTGAATGTGATGCAAAAATCAATAGAATTGCAAATATTGAAAGCCTAAAAAGGCGTAAAGACAAAAACTTTTTCATAGATAAACCTCCGCTCGTTTAAAACAAATCTTCTTGTAAAACTGTAAAATACTTATGTTGAAGTTGTCAAGTTTTATTTTTCCACTTTCCATACAGCTTAAAATAAAGTATACTGCTACCCATGCTAAAAAAATACCTTACAATTTTTCTTATATCTATGGTGCCCCTTATAGAACTCAGGGGAGCAATTCCAGTATCGCAGGGATTGGGACTTCCAATCATATCTTCATACATAATATGTATAATCGGGAACATGATTCCTGTTCCAATCATCTACCTTTTTGCACGAAAAGTTCTTGAATGGGGACAGGATAAAAAATTGATTGGCGGCATCTGCACCTTCTTTTTGGTAAAAGGCTCAAAGGCAGGTAAAAAACTTGAGGAAAAAGCAGGGAAAGGACTTTTTCTTGCCCTCCTCCTTTTTGTAGGCATTCCGCTCCCGGGAACAGGAGCTTGGACAGGCACTTTAGCAGCCAGCCTTTTGGACATGAAGTTCAAAGATACAGTAATTGCCGTAAGTCTAGGAGTCCTTCTTGCCGGCGTAATCATGATGCTTGCAAGCCTTGGCATTTTTGGAGCCGTAGGAGCAATTGCCTAAAACAAGTTTACTCCGTCTTTTTCAGCTCCTGCACTACATCACGGATTAAATCTGCAGCCATTTCAAGCTGAGCAATTGCGTCTTCTGCACTTTCAATTGGGTCTGGAAGATCTTCATAGTCAAGAATGCTTTCATCGCGGATAAGCCCTAGGAGTCTGACCATCTTAGAAATTTCCAAACAGGACGAAATGTGATAAAATTTGAGTATGGAAAATTTAGTACCCGTAGACAGAGACAC
>CAMVEQ010000094.1:0-12425 GCA_947166545.1 uncultured Treponema sp.
GTATGTAAAGGAAAGAAGCAATTTGACAAACGTGCCGATATACGTGATAGGGATATTAACAGGGAAATAGCAAGGGAATTCAAAAACCGACAGCAGGAATAGGAAAAAGTCCTAAGGAGTTTTGTATGAAAAAAAAGTGTTTATTGATTGCATCAATTTTTCTCATTCACACAATTCTTTCTGCAGAAGATATTATTGAATTTTACAGTACAAAATCTGATTCAGCTGATGTTGAAATGATAGGCATGACAACAGACCTTTATTACAACCAGCTGCAGAACACAAACGGCTATTCCGTAATAGACAAGCGCGATATAACCTATAACACAGTTACAAAGGCTAAGCAGGCTATCAGCTTTTATGCACAGATTGAACAGGCTTCGGAAGAGGATGGCACCTGGACTTGTACACTCCACGCTATTGACGGTAAAACAAACAAAGAATCTTCTCTTGTAAAGAATTACGAGTCTTACTATAAGATTCTTCTTGACGCAAAAACTTCTATAAATACTCTGCTTGCAAAGCTTTCAGAACCTTCAGGCAGTACTGGCGAAATAAAAAGTCCCATGGACCTACAGGATTTGTATGGTACATGGGACGCTGAAAATTCTGTTAACAAGATTGTCATAATGCAGAACAGAAAAGGTTTTGTAATTTATGATAACGGTACAAGCATGAATGTTAGTGTAAGTGTTGACGGTTCAAACATTACTGTACGTCAGATTGAAAAAACAGACAGTTCATCACATCTTACAACCTGGAAGTTGACTAAATCAGAAAACGGTGTGCTAAAGGGTACTAGAATTTCTGGTGACAGCACTACTTCTGTAGAATGGACAAAGCGTTAAATAATAACGCTTCCCTGCCTTAATACATTGGCCTTTCCGTCTTGAAGAGAAACTATTGTTGACGGAAGGGCATTTATTTTATCGCCATCATCAACAATCAGTGCAGTTTCCGCTTCGAATTCTTTCTGTATATCTGCTATATGAGAAAGGACTGGCTTACCGCTTCTGTTTACGCTTGTAGAATAAAGAGGTGCATTAGATAATGCAATGATATTCCTAAGCCATTTATCGCCAGGGCAACGAAAAGCTACTGTTTTCGGTACCTCCTGCAAAGGAGCGTCTTCTTTTATGTTTACAATAACAGTAAGTGCTCCTGGCCACTTTTCAAGCACGCAAGCAGGAATTTCATCATTTGTGTATTTGTATATATCTTCAGGTTTTGCAATCAGTTGGATTAAAGGCTTTGTTTCTGCCCTGCCTTTTACAGCCCTTATTGCAACATCTGTATGATAAGTTTCTTTTGAGTTTTTAAGATCTACAATACCGCTGAATCCATAAACTGTGTCTGTAGGCAGAATGACTATCTTGCCCTGCTGAACGGCCTGAACAACTTGTGAAATGCTGTTTTTATCGTTTTTTAAAATAATCATATTGAAGACATTCCATGAACTTCATCATAATAGCGATGTCTAGGACGGCTGTTTCTTTGCAAGAAACCTTTTCCTGCATCAAAAAGCACCATCATACTATAGGCAAGAAAAAAGAAAACAAGTCCTACAGTCTTGCAGAACCATTCTGGGAAATATTTTACATCTTCATGGAACAATACACTGCCTGGATCATAAATTTGATTTTCATAGGCAGCAAGTCCGCTTATCTTGACTATTTTTTCGCCTTCACGGATATATGAAAGCTTTCGGGCATAGGCGGCAATAACGTCCATGTCTTTTTCAAGTGCGACTTTTTCCAATTGAAGTTCTTCTTTTGTCTGTTCAATATTTGCAGTATGAATACTTAGTATGCGTTTCTGTTCATTAAGCTGAGATTCTGCCCAAAGGCTGTTCCTGCCGCAAAGAATAGAAATAAATACATAAAAAAGTGTTCCGACAACTGCGGCTACAAGGACTCTACATTTAACCATTGATTATTACTTCGGAGAATTCTTACCAAGAAATTATACTTAAATAATAGTATCTTTTTGATGTAACTCTGCCGATATATCTAGAAAAGCTAAAGTTATAATATTTTTAAGCTTTTTTTACTATCATTTTTGAAGGGGATTTATATGAGTGACTCATCAGGCACAAATACAGAACTGGATCAATACGGCGTCTGGGTAAAGACTCCTCCGCATATACACCAGGAAGCAGCGCAAGAAGAAACTGAAGATACCCTTTCTGACTTTTCATTTATAGATGAATTACCGTCTGACCAGCAGGAAGCTCCTGCACAGGACAGCACAGATATCATAGAGGATATTAGTTCCAATGAGGCTGATTCTGATGAATCTGTTTCGCTTGATGAATTCATTTCAGACGTTGATACAACGGAAGAAGAAGAATCAAGTTCAGATGATTCAAGCGATTCTTTAGAGGAAGCTGAAGACGGAGAAATTTCTTTGGATGACTTCTTTGATGACGATTCAAGCTTTACAAAAGAAGAAGAAAAGCAAGAAGAGCAGGAAGAAGATCCTTTGGATATTGATCTTGAATTTGATGATTCCCTTGATGTACAGACTGTAGACAATTCTGATGACCTGTCAATCTTTGATGAAACAGACTCTTCCGACACTAAATCCGTCACTTCTGATAGTGGCGAAACGGAAGGCGTTGATATTTCAGACTTCTTTAATGATGATGCCCCTGCAGAATCTGAAAGTGTTGATGCCAGCAAGTTCTTTGACACAGCAGATGAGCCAAAAGCAGAAGAACCAAAGGCTGATGAAGCTGCACCTGCTGAGAGCGCAAGCACAGAAGATATTGATCTTTCAGAATTTGGTCTTGATGAATCCAGCTCAGAAGCTGCTCCTACAGAGGATGCAGAAGAAGAAGCTGAAGATATGAAAACTAATTTTGATTTGAGTGTCTCAACAGAAGATGATGATTCTGCAGGTAGTGTAGAATCTAATGCTTCTGATGCAACAGAAGAAAATATTTCCCTTTCAATAGAACCAGAAGAAGAAAAACCAGCAGAATCTGACAGAGTTGCTTCATCATATTCTTCTGATGACGGTGATTTTGATGTAGATTCACTGCTTGATTCTATAGAAGATGAAAACGGTGAAGCTGTTTCACTTGCAGAAAGTGATAATAACGCTACAGAAGCAATTCCAGATACATTTGAAGAAGAAACCTCTTCTCTTTCTGATGCAGAAGAGCAGCCTGAATCTGAAACAGAAAAAAGTCTTGAAAAATCAACAGTTGATGATACAATTATAACATCAAATGAAGATGAGGATGATATGGGAGCAACTAACGAACTTTTAAAACAAATCGCAGGAGAATTGTTAACACTTAAGCAGGAAATAAGTGGACTTAAATCTGAAGTTGAGACTATAAAGAAAGAAAAGAGTGCCTCATTACAGCATGAAGAAGTCGCTTCAGATGAAGCAACAGTTGATTCGGAAAATGAAGAAGAAGAAATTGTAATTCCTGCTCCTAGTCCTGATGAAGAAAAGCCTGCATCATTCCTTGATGAAGCTGATAATGTTGCATTGTCAGAGAATGAACTTGGAAATATATTCAGTTCGGCAGAAGTCACTTCTGAAGAAGAACCAGTAGTTGAAGCAGCTGTTTCGGACGAAGTTGTTTCGGAAGAAACACCTGTAGAAGAAGCAGTTACAGAAGAACCAGCAATTGAAGAAGGAGTTTCTGACGAAATCGTTTCTGACGAAGCACCTTCTGTAGAAGAAACTGTTTCGGATGAAGTTGTTTCTGACGAAGCTGCTTCAGAAGAAGTACCTGCAAATGAAGATGTCACTTCTGACGAAATCGTTTCTGACGAAACAGCAATAGAAGAAATTCCTTCAGAGACAGACACTACTGATGATACAGAAAGAACAGTAAGTTTTGATGAACTCAATAGTGACGAGACAAATGCAGAAGAGACTTCCTTTGAAGAACTTGGTTCTGAATCAGTTTCAGACGAACCTGTTATTGAAGAAGTCATTTCAGATGAAACACTTTCTGACGAAACAACTTCCGAAGAAGAAATTTCAGAAGGAACCTCTTCAGACGAGGCTACTTTAGAAAAATTTGATGAAGATACACTCTCTGAGGAACCAATTCTTGAAGACTCAACTTTAGAAGAAATTACAGCAGACGAGCCTGTTATTGACGAAACAGTTTCTGATGAAAGTACAGACAGCATTGGTGATACAGATTTTGTAGAGCCAACATTTGAAGAACCTGCTACTGAAGAAGCAAATACAGAAGAAGAAACAGCAATAGAAGAGCCTGTTTTGGAAGAAGCAGTAACAGAAGAAAGCGAAGAGGAGCCTTTTGAAGAAGAAATTGACATTCCTGTAGCCTCCCCTTCTGACGAAACCTCTACATTCCTTGATGAAGCAGACGATGTTGCACTTTCTGAAAATGAATTAGGTAACATCTTTGCTTCTGCAGAAGTCGCTTCAGAGGAAGTTGCATCTGATGAAATCGTTTCTGACGAAACAGTTTCTGACGGAACAGTTTCTGACGGAACAGTTTCTACCGAAGAAGTTGAAACAACAGAAGATGCGACATCAGATGAAGTTTCTGCTGATGACGTAACAAGAGAGCCAGAATCTGCAACAGCTGATGATGAAGCCGAAATGGAAGACATGATTTTCGGTGATGATAATGAAAGCTCAACAGATGATTTTAGCGATATTGCAACTACAGAAGAAGAAGAGATCACTTCAGATGAATTAAATTCTTCAGAACTGATTTCTGATGAACAGGTAGTTGAAGATTCCGCAGAAACAGAAGAAGATTTTGCTACTGATGAAATTGAGATTCCTGTTGCATCAGAATCTTCATCATCATTCCTTGATGAAGCAGACGATGTTGCACTTTCTGAAAATGAATTGGGTAACATCTTTGCATCAGCAGAAGTTGCATCTGAAGAAGTCGCTTCTGAAGAAATCGCTTCTGATGAAGTCGCTTCTGATGAAGTCGCTTCTGACGAAGCAGCAGAAAGTGTTGAAGAAGAGCCAATTGAATCTGTAGACAGTCTTACACGCGAAATACCAGCAGAGGAAGATGAACTCGAAGAACTTCAAGATCCTATTACTGTAAATGACATTCTTGAAAACAGTTCAGAAGCAGAAGAGACAGAAGAATCTCCTTTGACAGAAGAAAATCTTGAATATCTCAACAGCGAAGGAACTACTGATTTTGCAGAAGAAGGTCTCACTGATATTTCAGACAATGAAGAAGAAGAACTGGAACAGGGAATTAATGATGAACCTGTACAGGTATTCAACAATTCATGGGAACAGGCAGATCAGGAAGAAGCTGCTCTTGAAGAAGTAGAAGAAACTGCTACACAGGAAGAAGCTTCTCCAGAACTTCCAGAAACTATGAAGGACGAAATCAAGACTGTACTTTCTTATGTAGACCAGCTTCTTGAAAGTCTTCCAGAAGATAAGATTGCAGAATTCGCTAAGTCCGACGAGTTCAACACTTATAAAAAGCTGTTTAAGGAACTCGGTTTGGCTTAATGAGTATTACATTCACAAAATCAGCTAACGGTGAAGCGACTTGTTCGTATAATTCAATCAGACTTCATTCTGCTTATAACCCAAGTCGTGAAGCCGAGCGTTTTGTACAGAATGTAAAATGTGATTTTAATCCAAAATATATTTTGCTAACAGGCGCAGCACTTTCGTACTGTGCCGTTTATTTTAGAAAATACTTTCCTACTGCACTGTTGTGTGCAATTCAATTTTCCGAAGATTTCAAACTTGCCGATAAGTTATGGAATAAAACTTTTTACACAAGCCAAAATGACGTTCCTTTATCAGAACAGATTTTTTCATACATGGGAGAAGAAGGTGTTGTTTCTTGTTTTTTTACAGCCTGGCAGCCTTCGGAAAAAGCTTTTCCCCAAGAACATGAACTTGCCTGGAAGCAAATAAAGAACGCAGTAATTAAAAGCAGAAATGTTCTTGCTACAAGAAGTTTTTTTGCAAAACGTTGGGTAAAAAACACAATAAAGTTCTGCATGTTCTTAAATAAAACCAGCATACTAAAGAAAGGATCTTGTCCTATTGTAGTTTGCGCAAGTGGACCAAGTTTGAGAACATCCCTACCCTTCATTTCAAAATATCGTGACAGATTTTTCCTAATTGCAGTTTCCTCAGCTTTAGCACCTCTTATTGACAATGGTATTACACCAGATTTATGCATATCAACCGATGGTGGTTATTGGGCAAAACATCATTTATCACATGCACTTGTAAACAATCCAGACATTCCAATTGCACTTTCTCCAGAATCTGCATGCTTTACGCAGATAATGCAATCTTGCAATATTATGCCATTAAGTTATGGTGATGGAATTTCAGAAACCTTTTTATACAATCACCACATTCCTTCAATGCCAGCATATAGAAATGGAACTGTCAGCGGAACAGCAGCACAGTTTGCGCTTTCAGCTACAGACGGGAATGTGTTTTTCTGCGGTCTGGATCTTGCTCCTGCAAATGGATATGTGCACACACAGCCAAATGAACTGGAACTTTTTAACATGCACTCGGACAATCGGCTTCATCCGCTTGAAACAAGAATATATCCTTCAAGCAGACCTTCTCCATCGTTAAACATATACAGATCTTGGTTTGCTTCCAGTGATTTTAAAAACAGGCTGTTTAGATTAAGTGACAACTACAGTTACAAAAATACATTGGGTAAAATAAAAGATGTAAACTGGGATTTTTTTGACAGCAATACAAAAAATGCATCAAGCACAAAACCTGAATTTTATTCTGTAAACAAAGAAAACGACACAGAAGAAAGATTTGCTCAAATAAAAAAGACTGTTGATTCAAACATAAATAATAAAGAATGGATTCGGGAAGCTGTACCAGCAGATTACATAGTATATGAACGGTGCATAGGCATGGACTCAGAAGCTGCAGCCGCAAAAAAAGTTCAGACAGACATGCAGATTTTTTACAAAGACATTACAAGAGCATTTTATAAAGAAGGCTGATTTTGATTTACAAAGAAACAATCATTTCAAAAAACAATCTTCCTCTTCCTGTATTTATAAACGGGAAACCCATGCACTCAAAATATAATCCCGCACAGGAAAATCTTATAGTACCTCAAGAAAACAACACCTCCCTTACAGAAGGATTTTTTCTAATAATAGGTATTGGTGCTGGATATCACATAAAAAATCTTTTAGCAAATTTTTTAAAAGATTTTTCTTCATACTATATTGTAGCTGTGGAAGCTGATAATGAAAGCCTTGATTACTGCAAGACATTTCCTGTTGTTAATGAACTTTCAGCAAATAGTAATATAATATTCTGTACTAAAGAAACGTTAGCTTCTACTTTACTTCAAAACTATATTCCAAGCAAATATGGTAATTTTTTTATTCTTCCACAGCGTGCCTGGCAAAATGAAAATGCAATTGAATTCAGTAAAATTGAAATTATTGCGAAAGAAACATTAAAAAACATATCAAACGATTATTCAGTACAGGCTCATTTTGGCAAAATATGGATGAGTAACATACTGGCAAATTTAATGACATTCAAAAAAAATCCAGAGGTAAAGGTAAATTCTTCACTTACAGCGGCAGTTATTGCAGCAGGACCAACGCTGGACAATTCTATAGAAAACTTGAAAAAAAATAGAGATTCATATTGTATTATAGCTACAGACACAACATACAGTACATTAATAAAATCAGATATAGCACCTGATATTGTGGTCTCAGTAGATGCACAGCAGGTATCTACAACACATTTTTATGAATGCCCTACTCCTAAAAATTTAAGCAATCCAACAACATTTATTTTCGATGTATGTACAAATCCTGCTGTTCCTGGCTATGTAAAAAATAAAGGACATGCAGTGTTTTTTATTCAAAGTGGACATCCACTTTCATATATTGCTGCAGAAACTGCATGCTTCCCATACGTAGAAACAGGAGCTGGGACTGTAACAATTGCTTGCTGTGATGTTGCACGGCTTTTGGGATTTAAAAAGATTGAACTTTTCGGTGCAGATTTTGCCTATAGCGGTGGGAAACCGTATGCAAAAGGAACATATCTTGAAACTCAATTTTTAAGCTCAGCAACAAGAATTATGCCACAGGAAACTAAATTTACAGCACTAATGTACAGAACGCCTTTGCAAAAAAAAGCAGAACCAGAAAGAGTTTTTACAAGTGAAGTGCTACAGAGATATGAAAAAACTCTTATTGAATGGGCAAAAATGCATGGATATGTAAAAAAAGAACAGGTCCTTGAAAATAAATCAGCACAACAGTTAGGGCTAGGTACAGGCACAGAAAATTTTGATTTTACACGGTTCGTAAATAACTGGATAAAGGGATTAAAAGACAAAAAATATGAGGCAACTCTCTTGCCATACATAGCTTTTTTACAATCTAAGAAAAGCAAGAATATAAGCATTTTTGAGCTTTATAACCTTGCATACTCTAAGGCAATTCGTTACAATAGATAGATATGAAGAATAAAAAGACATCAATCGCAGGATTTATTTTTGCATTAATATACGTACTTACAATAGCAGGACTTTTATTTTCCCTTAATCAAGAAATTACAGCAGGAAATGAAACTGCCCAAGATAGATTTGCAATTCTTACAAGAGAAACAAGCCAGAATTTAAACACGAATGAAGTCGGTTCAGAAGCTTTTACAGACAGATTTCTTGAATCCTTAGGAGATCTTTCCGATATAGCTGGTGTTCAGTTAAAATACAATAACAGTCTTATATTCTCATATCCAGCAGACATTGCTAACGGGGTAATTACAAACTCAAGACACGCAAAATTAAGTAGTACTAATATAAATTCAAAAGACAACGGAACCCTTACACTTAGCGCAGCAATATATAAGCTGAAACCAGCAGTATTCCGCAGAAACTTAAAAATTGCATTTGTTGTCATCCTTGCAACCACACTCATCTGCATTACATGCTTAATTTACACATCCCTGTATGATAAAGACACTGAGGAAGAAAAAGAAGCATCTGAAAATAAGAATGAAAACAAAGAAATAGAGTCTGTAAAAGAAAGTGAAGACTTAGCACAAATTGAAGAGCCAGAAGAAAAGGATGATATAGCAGAAAGTCAACAGCTTGTAGAAACAGAAGAAACTGTTGTTGATTCATACTCATCATCAAATACTGCTAAAGAGGAATTTGATGATGATGATGATGATTTCCTGTTTGATGATGACGATGATCTTCCTTTAGACGAGGAAGATGATATACCTCTTGAAGAAGATAATCAGAACAAAGAAACAGTACAGAACAATACAGAAAAGCAAGAGCTGGCAGAAGAGCCTGTAAACGAAGAAGTTGTTGAAGAAGAAGACTTTATTGAAGAAGAACCTGTAGAAGAAACAGAAGACTTTGTTGAAGAGGAAGAAGAAAAATCAGAGCAGGAAGATTTTTCTTACTCAAAAATTCAGATTTCTCCAGCAGAATATTCTGCTTTGCAGGAAGCTATAGATAAAACTCAGGCAGAATTTGAAGCTGAATCAATTGAAGATGAAAGTGAAGATATTTTCAAAGCTTTTGAAGAAGAAAACGAAGTAGAAAGTAATGAAGAACAACCGCTTGAAGAACAAAAAGAAGAAGTTCAAAAATCCGAAGAAAACAATGAAGAAGCACATTTAACAAGTATGCATCCAAAAGGATTGTTCTCTGAAAAGACAGGATTTGGATGGGAAGCATACATGATTACACGCCTTGACAGTGAGTTACTTAGAGCAGCTTCCAGCGAGCAGGATCTTTCTCTCTTTACTATCAGAATTCAAGATTTGACTTGGTTTACAGATGAAGGAAAAGAAATTGCGGATTTAATCAAAAGCATTGTAAATTTCCCAGACTTAATATTTGAATATGAGACTGACGGATGTACCGCTATTCTTCCGAATACACATATTGACCAGTCCTTGAAAACTGCTGACGATTTATATACAGGCATAACAGAAATACTTCAACAATATGGAAATTCAAACAGAATCGGTATAGGAATATCTGCAAAATCGCTCAGAATGATTTCAGGAGAGCGTCTTGCAAATGAGTCACAGGAAGCTTTGCGTCACGCTTTCCAAGATGAAAATTCTCCAATTGTTGCATTTAAAGTTAATCCGCAGAAATATCGGAATTTCCTTGCTGCTCAAGCAGAAGATGAGACAGAGTCTTGATTTCTTCGCGATTGCGTGGAAAAGTTTCCTTAAATAAAGAAAAGGCACTTGAAGCTTCTGCAGTTTTTCCATTCTGCAGAAGTATTTTTATATATTTGTAAGAAAAGTCAGCATTATAAGGATTTTCTGCAGCTAGAGAACTATATATTTCTTCTGCAAGTTCAGGTCTGCCACTATTTGCATACACAAACCCAAGCGAATCTTTTATAGAAGAGTTACCAACATCTTTTGCAAGGATTGCAGAAAAAATATATTCCGCCCTTTTCCACTCCCCCATCAATGCATAACATCTACCTATCTTATAATAAGCAGAATCATACAGCTTGTCATATTCCATTGATTTTTCATAACACTCAATAGCTGCTGTATAATTTTTCTTTGATTCATATTTTTGTGCAGCAGAAAAGGCTTCAATAGCCTCATTCTGCATAATTACTGTTTTCTCACCAGCAGGAGCAAGATGCCCTGAACTCATACACGAATTCAGGGCTATAAAATTAGTCAGACAAAAAAATATAGTAAAAAAAAATAATCTTTTCTGCATATTTACAGAGTGCCAAGAACAGTCTGTTCGATTTTACGCAACTGAGAACGATATAATCCTGCAATATTAGAACCGTAATCAGCAATCAACTGCATGATATTACGAGGCATCTCACTGCTGTCCTGACCATTCAAACGATCACCAGCATCACCAAGTCCAGGCATAATATAAGCCTTAGAATTAAGAACAGGGTCCATCCACAATGTATAACAAGTACAATTTTCCAAAGCACGTGTAACACGAAGACTTCCCTTTAATGCAGAAATAACGTTGAAAAACTTGATGCTCTTAGGCTTTACTCCCTGTGCTTGAAGATATTTAACAACAGTAACCAAAGAACCGCCAGTAGCATTCATTGGATCTGCAAAAATCAAATCTTTACCATCCAAATCTTCAAAATTGAAATACGATTTCTTCAAATTAAGGATATACTGCATATCAGTTTCCTGACGAGAATCGTCACGATTAATCTTAAACAACGCAAACGGTGTTACATAATCGTTTGAAGAATACTCTTCTATTTCCTTTGACATAATCATGCTAGGAAGCAATGCACCACGAAGCATTACACACATAACAGAATTTCCAATCTTATCATCAATATCAGGAATCTTATGTACCGCATAATTCTGTACAGGGCTTGTAACAGGAGTTTTGACGATTATGTGATTCTTTTTATCAGAATGTTCATCTGTATATGCAAGACGGAAAAGCATTTCGTATGCACGCTGACTATAATACATAAACTCTGCATGCTCAGTCTTTATATCACGCAATTTTGAAATAACACGACTTGCTTCTGCATGAGCCCCTTCTTCTGTAACAAATGAATACACTTTGATATTAGGATGCTTAGCACAGATTTCCTGCATTTTATGCCCCATTTCATCAAAGCTTTTTACAATACTATCTTTATTAACAGGATCAAAATGCTTTAATGTCTCCTGATACATATTTTCAAGACCAGACAAATCATCCTGATCTTCTTTTGTCAAATATCCATCTAAATCTTCTGCTTTTAAAACAACCTTTTCCTGTAAACTTTCCATATTCTACATCGCCTCCTCTATAACAATATCATCCTGTACTCTATAATGCTTACCTGTAATAGGATCTCTTGTAAACAAATTAACAATCTGACTCTGAGAAACTTCAACTCCAGAAACTCTCAAAATATCTTTACTTGGCTGTGTCAACGATACATCCATTAATCCGAATGACAGTTCCAGCATTGATTTTAACATGCCTATAGAACTTTCTTTTGTAACATGAAGATCCATTGTCATTGAATATATGTCATCTTTTACCTGAGTAATACTTCCATAACTATAATCTGTATCAGAAGTAATTGATGCACCTATCAAACTTCTTAAATATTGGCCAGGACGAGTTATATAAAACAAGATGTCATCACTTTCCTGTGAAATCCATCGGTTATACATAGTATCCTCAGGTTCTGGGCGCAGTGCATATTTTTCCATGACAGGTGTTAAATCCTGTGCTATTGCAAAAATCTGCTGTGTAAAAAAACACAAGTCATAAATACATTCATCATGCGAATAATATGTAAACTCATTTGGATAGCGCAACTTCAAAGCCTGTTCGCTAGAAGTTGCAGTGTACGGAGTCTGTAACCATCCACTTTTTTTTGTAAATGTTGTTTTTAAGAATGATCTAATTAATAATTCATAATCATCAG
>CAMVEQ010000095.1:0-12375 GCA_947166545.1 uncultured Treponema sp.
AGATAAGTCCTGTAAAGATTTTGCGGTAATCTGCAGCGGGAATGTGTCCCCAAAGCTCGCAGGCTGCATTCGTCGCACGCTATCGCGTGCTTAACGAGTTTGCGTTGCAAACTCGCGGATACGTATAAATTATCAAAGAATATCGATGGCAGTAGCTTTTGGGGATTTTGATTTTGCCATGATGATGTCCTTTTTTGAAAATTGATGTTTTATTGTAGCATAATTTATAATTTTTGAGGATGTATAACCAAAAATAACTGTCAATTTACCCTTTATAAGCAAAAAGACGGCCTTAGAGCCGTCTTTTTTTATGCATTAATGATTTATCATTAAGTTAATAATTTCAGTCAGATACTAAGCCACAGTTACATTATTACTGAATCCAAGAGAATACACTCCTTCTGAGTTTGGCCGTGTCTTTATGCAGACTGCATAAGTCTGTCCCACTTCAAGATTTTCAGGAACATACAGTTCAACCGTCTTTGGAAGATTCCGTGTCACCACAGCTTTTATCCATTTTGACTCATCATAATCAGGTTCTCCGTTTGAATTTGCAGGACAAAAATATACTCCACCGTTTTCACCTTCGATTTTCAGTTTGTTTCCTGTAATGCGTACAATCTTATTTATACGAACAGTTCCATCCTCAGTATTTTCCCAAAGACATTTTAAGCTGCTTATAAGCGGTACCGCATTTACATAAACAATCTTATCAATTTCTATGTTGCTGACACTTTCGGTAAGTGATTTTGACGGTGAAAATTTTACAGTAAGTGCAGAAACTTCGCTTGCAGTCTTAGGTGCAACTTTCATACCTCCTGACAGGGCAATGTAAAGTGTCCCCAAGTCCAAAAGGTTTACGGACTTTCCGTTTGCAATGTTAGATTTAATTTCTGCCTTTAAATCCTTTGCAAAACGTTTGAGTTCGTACTTATCATACGATGGAATTTTTTCGCAAATGGAAGAAATTATGTTATCAATGTTCACTGTATTGCGTGATACAAGTCCAAAAAATGATGTAGAATTTGCAAAAGCTGATTTGCGGATAGAAACGCTTACCTTATTAGATGAGTTTGTAAACTCCTGTTCAATATGTGTCATAAATTACTCCTTAGCATGTTTAATTGCCTGATGTTGCAGGCTGTAAGATATTTGAATGCATTCGATTTCTTACAGGCACAAATATACAGGAAAAAAATGCAATAAAATGTAGTTTAAACTTGATTTTTTAAATTTCATTCTAGTAACATACACACCTGTTACCAACAGTTTTTCAAGAATTTACTCAGATGTGTGAATAAATTCATAACCAACTGTGTAAAAATCGTGAATAGAGATTTTTAAAGTGAAAAAGTGTAGAACCTGTGAATTCAAAATGCTGCATTTTGCACTTTAAAAATCTTTTAGCTGTAAAGAAATAAGTCAGTTTTCCATAAATTCACAAGACCTATTACTACTACTACTAAAATTTATAAATTTAATAAATTCTAATATTTGTGAATTTCTTTTTTTGATATACTTAATCCATTGTAAAAACAAAAAATTCAACAATTTTAGGAAACAAATTATGGAAAAAATAACAATTAAAAGAGCTACAGCTGATGATGCAAAGGAAATGTTAGCTCTTTTTAAAATAATAGGAAGTGAAACAGATAATCTTACTTTTGATGAAAATGGAATTCCTTATTCTGAGGAAGAAGAAAGGAATCTTCTTAAAGAAAAGGAAAGTTTAACGTCAGAAGCTATGTTTGTTGCCAGAATAGACAATGAAATCGTAGGAACAGCTCATTATACAGCCTGTTCTGGTAAAAGAATGTGCCATAGAGGAAGAATAGGTATCTGTATTAGAAAATCAGCATGGGGAAAGGGAATAGGAACAATGTTGATGAATACTCTTTTAGATTTTGCAAAAAATACGGCATTGTCTGATGTAGCTTATCTTGAAGTACGCAGCGACAATGAAAGGGCTATACAGCTTTATAAAAAAATGGGATTTGAAAAAATAGGATGTTTCAAGGGCTTTTTTAAGATTGACGGAAAACTTATAGATTTTGATATCATGGAAAAGTTTCTATAAGATTTTGGCATTATCGGTATATGTTTATTTGAGTATTAGTATTTTTTACAAATGAGGTGGACAAAATAAAGGTAGTGTTATATAATAATTATTATCAATGTCTGTAATATTTATGCTGGATGAATGAATATTGCAGTTTCTATTTATTAGTATTTACCCATCAGGTGGCCGAGCAATTTTTTGTTCGGCTTTTTTGTTTTAAACTTTTTTCTGTTTTTCTCTTACGAGCGTTGGGTTGTTGTTTTATTTGATTTTAGAATAAATCTGTATTATTAATCAAAGTTTCACGTGAAACAGGTGTATATTTCTGTGGATAACTCTTGGAAAATTCAATTAAAAAATGCAGCAAATTTTTATAAAATTTTTTAATTCCTTATAATATAACGATATATTAAAATTTGCTAAATTTTGAAATTTGAGAAGCTGTGTGTAAAATTTGTGGATAAGTAGTAAATTTCAGTTAAAAAAACACGTGTTTCACGTGAAACAATTAAAAAATATTTCTATATTTTGCATCAAAAACATAGAGATGATTATGTCGTAATACTCTCTATGTTTTTATCTAAATCATCGCTATAGTTGTGTCTCAATCACAGCTATGTTTGTGTCTGCATCATAACTATGATTACGTCATGTTCATAGGGTATTTTACGATGCAATCATAGGTAATTTCTAAAAGATTCTTGATGCTGTTTAAAACATCTTGTTTTTGTTTCACGTGAAACATTATAACTTGATGTGCAGGTAAAAAATCTTAATTCAGTAAGTTTTGAAACCGGATCTATCGTATTCTCGGATTTTTCTAAAAATTTCACTCCTTACACCTATTAGAGGTTTTCTTTTATCAGATAAAGTTGGAAAAGTGTTTCACGTGAAACAAAATTCTAGTAAATATAGAATATCAACCTCTAAAAAGTTGTTTGCAGTGATTTAAGACATCTGGCACAATTATTAATTACACTTGTATTTTAATTAGGCTTACATCTGAGAAGTTTTCAAAAATCAGATAAAAAAGAGTGAATTAATAGACTTTTGAAACTGGTTTTTCTTATTATATTCTCTGCAGGGACTTTAATTATCTCTTTTTGAAAAAGTGTTTCACGTGAAACATTATGGTTTATCTGTGGATAAATCTTGGAAAAATCAGAAAAATTTGACAATTAAAAAATATAGCTCTCTAAATCGTTTTGTAATATGAATTTATTGAATTTTATAAATTCTTTATTATTTATGGCAGTGTTGAGAATTTGTGGAAAAGTCTAAGATCTGGTCTTATTTCAGCATCTGATTCTAGAGATTCCGAAAAAAGTTCTAAATGACCAAGTATTTAGAATTTACTATGCTAGTAAATAAAAAAAAGCTGTAAATGTTTCACGTGAAACACTTACAGCTGAATTTTGTAAAAAATTAATGAAAATAATTTAGTTCATATTTAGTCTAAGAACTTTTGAACCTCTTTTTGGTGACCAGCTTGCTTTTCGCTGTTCTGGTAAAGTTTCAATGTCCGATTCTTCAAAACCAAGATTTTCAAACCAGTCTGATGTTTGTGTTGTAAGAAGAAACAAACCTGTTGCATTTTTTTCTTTTGCACGTTTCACAAGAAACTCTATCATCTTAGGTCCAATACCCATGTGTGAGCAATTTGCATCTACAGCAACGCCTGCAATTTCCATTTGACCGTCACTATATGGAACAAGCGATGAACAGGCACGTATGGCACCATCAAGTTCATAGACAATGTAGTGTGAATATTGATCACTGAGCATTTGTGGAGTGCGTGGAAGAAGTATTCCTCTGTCAATGAATGGCTGCATGAGGGTAAGAACATTCTGAATGTCCTCATGTTTCATGTCACGAATCTTTCCGTAGTTGTTTGTGTAAATCATTGTGCCTGATCCGAAATCACTGAATATTTCACATGGAACAGTTCCGTCTATGGAACCATTCAAAATATGCACACGTGAAACACCTGCAGAACAGGCTTCTTTTGCAGTGTTTAATAATGATAAAATCTTTGAAAAAGGTACATTTTCTTCTGAATTTACCGACCGATGGGAAAATTCAGAGGTGTTTTTATCCGAATTTACCAAATATTTAGTAGAATTTTCTGTGTATTTATTTGACTTTACAGAATATTCGTTAATTTTTAAAAATTCATCAACTTCTTCCAAATTCATTGCTGGAACAGTACCTTCTGGAGAAATACCCAGACTGTTCGGTATTTTGAAATCACTATGTGAGATTGAAGCACCTGGAACAAGATAGAAAAGTTTATCTGCATGAAGATGAATGGCTATTTGCTGTGAAAGTAATATAGAAGAAATGTTGTAAGGTTTTCCTGCAAGACTCCATCCTATACATGGGAAAATAGGAATAAAGCCGTTTTTTAGAACAGTTTCAATAGCTTCTGTCTGAAGTTTGTCTATTTCTCCGATTGTACCGTAATCTAAACCATCAATAACTCCTCTTCCTCTTGCACGTACCCAGTTTCCTATGAGTGCGGTTATTTTTTCACCAGCTAAGGCTGTCATTACACGGTTAGAAACATCAAAAGCTGCCATTTTTATAAGAGGCATAGCCTCTTGCCTTGTAATTCTGCATCCACGATGCATTGTCCAGTGAATGCCAGAGGAATCAAGAATTTCATCTATACGTTTGGCTGCACCTGGAACAACAATTACTTTTAAGCCTGTTTCATGCAAAAGAGAAATGTCTTTTATATGCCTCAGAAAAAGAGGTGAATCTATAAGTTTGTCATCAAGGTATATTACGATGAGGGCATTCTTAAAACGCTGGATGTAGCGTATAACATCACGTATACGTTCAGCTTTGTCATGAATTACAGATGGTTCCATTTTTTTCTTTCCTCTCTTTTTCTGTATTTATCTTTGAATATACACAGCCGCAGTAATCCTGCCTGTAAAGTCCGTATTCTTTACTAAGCTGTAAACTTCTTAGATATCCGTTTTTCTTTTTAAAATCAGATGGTAAAAACTTAGTAGTACCTGTTTTTTCAAGTTCTCTTCCTATTATATTTATTTTCTCTGCATCTTTATAAGGACTTATAGAAAGAGTTGTTGTAAAGTAATCAAAGTTGTTACTACATGCAAAGCTGTAAGAAACCTTAAGTCTTTGTAAATAGCATCTTCGGCAGCGTTCACCTTTTTCGCTTTCTGTCTGAAGTTCTATTTCATTTTTTGCATTGGTAGCTATGTAAAAGTCTTCTGGATTATATTCTGTCTGTTCTAGTTTTACATTGTTTTCTATAGAAGAAGGAAATTTTGGCAGAAATGCTTTTAGTTCTTCCAAACGACGTGTGTATTCCTGAGGGGGATATATATTCGGATTATAATAGTAGATAGTTATGTTAAAATATGCTGAAAGATATTCAAGCACATAAGAAGAGCAGGGAGCACAGCAGGCATGAAGAAGCAGTGTCGGTTTTGTTCCGTTTATGTCCTGCAGTACTTGTTCGAGTTGTTTTTGATAGTCTTGTTTTTGAGTACTCACAATTGTGATAGTATCACAAGCTGGCAAATATAGAAACCATCAATATATAAAATTATGATATTCAGCTTTGTGTTTGGTAAAGACTCTTTTCAGTTTTATATATTGACTGGGGCGTAGAGTATAAGAATAACTTATTGTGGTGTCAATAAATATAAGATTGATGTTTCATAAGTAAATAAAAAGCCCATTTGTCATAGCAAATGGGCTCTTCAAACTTGAATAAGTTTAACTTAGACTTCAAAAAGATCTATTTGATTTCCTATTGTATTTATTGAAACTTTCATTTTATCAGAGACTTCGTTTAGAAGATTTCCGGTTTCGTTGATGTTTTTAGCTCCTATGCTCATTTCTTCCATACTGGAACGCATTAAAGTCGTTGCATTCTGAAGATTTTTTACTTCCTCAAGAATGGCTTTGTTTCCTTCCTGCATTTCTACAGATGCGTTTCTTACTTCTATAGTGCTGTCCTGCATGTCATGAAGGGCTGCCGTAATCTGCTTTGAACCTTCGTTCTGTTCCTGCATTGCAGACTTAATCTGCATTATGAGTGCATCGGTGTCCTCAAGCTTTTTAGAAACGGACTCAAAAGCAGAACTTGCTTCTGAACTTGCCTTTACGACATCCCCGATAGATTCCTTTATGCTCGTAAGCTGCTCACCGATAGTCTTTGACTGCGTGGTTGAAGTTTCTGAAAGCTTACGTATTTCGTCCGCAACAACGGCAAATCCTTTTCCCGCTTCTCCCGCATGGGCTGCCTCAATAGCCGCATTCATGGCAAGAAGGTTTGTCTGCTCCGCAATTGAAGATATTGCAATGTTTGCTTCCTGAAGCATTTTAGACTGGCTTTCTATCTGTTCAATCCTTTCATTTACGTCTTTCTGCTTTGATATACCCGTCTGGGAATTCGTGCGAAGCTCGTTAAATGAATTTGACATTTTATCTACCGAACTGTTTACCGAAGAAATGTTTCCTATCATTTCTTCTACGGCAGCACTGGCCTGTGTAACGCCAGCCGTCTGGTTTGAAATCATCTTTTCAAGGGATTCTATGTTGGAGGCAATTTCATTTACCGCACCTGCCGTCTGTGAGACACTGTTTCCCTGATTTTTTATCTGAGAATGCATGCTTTCTATGTTTGCGATAATCTCAGTAATGGAGCTTGATGTTTCTTCAAGACTCTGGGTAAGGTCAATTCCTGCTCCGTTAAGTTCTTCCTTAGAGTTTTTTACGTCCTTGATGATGGTCTGAAGCTTTTCAGAGAACTTGTTGAAGCCCTGTACAAGACTGCCGATCTCATCATCGCTGTCAAACTGTATTCTTTTCCTAAGGTCTGCCTGTCCGCTTGCAATGCCGTTTATTGTTTTGTCTACCACCTGTATCGGTTTTGTAATAGGCCGTGCTATGAGTATTGCAATTATGGCAGCTCCTGTAAGGCTTAACAGTGCAAGTATTACAATAATGCGGATATTGTGGCTTACAGCCTCATAGAATTCTTTTTTAGGACCTATCGTAACAAAAATCCATCCGCTTTCAGGGGATATTTCCTGTGCTGCAAAGTAATATCCTTTTCCCGCATCATCTGTAAAAACGTGGTCTTTACCGCTTATCTGATTACGGAAGTTTGAAAGCTCATGTTCCTCAAAGAAATCTGTTTTCATCAGTTTGCTGGAATCTGGATTTGTAACGTATTTTCCGTTTCTGTCTAGAAGATATGATTCTCCTGATTTTGTCAGCTTTATGGCTGATATTATTTCATTAAGGGTTTTCAGCTGAATGTCTATGGCAAGGACTCCTTCCTGTCTGCCGTTTTTAGAGATGCTTGTAGAAAGGGCTGCTACCATTGAGTTTGTAACGCTGTCCAGATATGGATCTGAAATGGCGAATGTAGTTGCGTTTTGACCAGCCTTGAACCATGCTCGTGTAGTCTGATCGTAATCTGCAGGTGGATTCCATCTGTCATTTGCATAGAAGAAACCTCCGTTTTTGAAAGGAAGGCTGCTTGCAAAGTAAAGTTCTGAAAACTCATTTTTGCCTTTCATGATGTTTTCAAAGAAGTTTTCAATGTTCTTCTGTTGAATTGGATGAGTTTCAATATAGTGCTTTGCGGAATCTACAATGCTTATAGGTTCTTGTAAAAACAGATTGACGTTTGTAGTTGCCTGTGCAACTTTAGCTTCTCCAAGTGAAACTGCATTTTCGCTCATGCCCTTGTACTGCATTGAAATGACAGGAATGGAAATTAAAAGTATTGAAAACAGTACTACAAGTATGTTTCCCGAAAGAATTTTTGCCCCGATTGATTTCATGTGTTTTTCCTTTATTCTTATAAAAAGGTTGCTTAAACTTTAAGATTGTCTGTTGTAAGATTTTCTTAAAGTAATATTATTTAATTATCCTTGATATTATTTGAATTTATCAAGTTTTATTTACAATCTTATGGCTTTTCGCTACAATAAGAGCAAGTTTCTAGACCCAAGGGGATATTCATGCCAAAAGTAGAAGTTAACGAGAATCTATTTTTCAATTTAGTAGGAAAAAAATATAATTGCGATGAGCTGTTTGAAAAGAAGCTCACTCATGCAAAAGCAGAGCTTGATGAAAAGCCAGATGAAACACAGCCAGAAGATAAACGTGTTATAAAAATAGAATTGAACGATACAAACCGTCCTGATTTATGGTCTACAGGTGGTATTGCCAGATGTCTGCGTGAGTATGAAGGCGGTAAGCATAATGATTATGCTTCATTTATGAATACAAAGGATAAGACTCTTGATAGCAAAGATCGTACTATTATTGTAAATGAAAATCTTCGTCATATCCGTCCTTATATAGTATCTTTCATTATTTCTGGAAAGCCTATAACAGAGCCTCTGCTTATGGATTTAATCCAAACTCAGGAAAAACTCTGCTGGAACTTCGGTCGCAAGCGCAAGACAATTGCCATGGGTGTATACCGTGAAAAAGATGTTCAGTGGCCAGTTCACTACGATGCTGTAGATCCTGATTCTGTATCTTTTGTTCCTCTTATGGAAGAAAAGGCTTCTACTTGCCGTGAAATAGCTGCAAACCATCCAAAGGGAAAAGAATTCGGATGGATTTTGAAAGATTGTGCTCAGTATCCTTTGCTTCGCGATAACCGTGGAGAAGTTTTGAGTATGCCTCCAATCATCAACAGTGCAACTTTGGGTCAGGTTGAAACTGGCGATTCTGAGCTTCTTATTGAACTTACTGGCGATGACATTGAAGGTCTTATGCTTAGTGCCAACATTGTAGCCTGTGACTTCTTTGATGCAGGTTATAATATCATCCCAGTTAAGACTCAGCATCCTTACGATACAGGTTATGGAAAGGATATTCAGGTTCCATTCTATTTCCAGAAGCCTACTTCAGCACGTCTCAGTGCAATAAATAAAAAGCTTGGTTCTAATCTTACAGAAAAAGAAGTTATTGCAGACCTTGAGCGCATGGGCAACTCTGTTACTTCCCGTTCAGAAAATGGCGATGTTATATTTACTTTAAATCCTGCTCCTTACCGCAATGACTTTTTGCATGAAGTGGATGTCATTGAAGATGTAATGATCGGTCAGGATCTGGACTTCTTTAGCCCTCAGGCTCCAAATGACTTTACTATCGGACGTTTGCTTCCAATAACAGAATACAGCCGTAAGGCAAAGGTCATTATGACTGGTATGGGATATCAGGAAATGATTTATAACTATCTTGGCTCAAAGAAGACTTACATTGACAAGATGTGTATTGACGGTTCTAAGGTCATAGAGATTGCAAACCCTATGAGCGAAAACTACCAGTTTGTTCGTCCTTCAATTATTGCTTCTTTGCTTGAATCTGAAAGTCAGAGTGCAAATGCTGTTTATCCTCATAAGATTTATGAGATTGGTAAGATTGCATTTATTGAGCCTTCTGAAAATACTGGTACAAAGACTGTTCAGAGCCTTGGTTTTGTTACAGCAGCAAGCAATGCAAACTTTAACGATGCAGCAAGTGAAATGTCTACATTGCTGTATTATCTTGATCATAAATATGAAGTAAAAGAATCTGATGATCCTCGTTTTATTCCTGGACGTCAGGCTTCTATTATTGTAAATGGAAAAGTTGCAGGTATTTTTGGTGAAGTTCATCCACAGGTTCTTGAAAACTGGCAGATAGCTGTTCCTTGTACAGCAGGTGAAATTGACCTTGAGTATCTGATGGCAAATGAAACAAAAGAACATAATGTAGAAGTTGCTGCTCCAAATGCTGCAAAGGTTGAACAGAAGAAAGCTCCTGCTCAGCCAGCTGCTAAGAAAGAAGAATCTAGCGGACCAAAACTTGCTGAAAATCAGGTTGAACACTTTAACAAATACATTGACTTGCGTGTTGCAAAGATTGTAAAGATTGACCGCAACCCACAGGGCGAAAAGCTTTATGTTGAGCATCTTGATGATGGTAGCGGAACAGAAAGAATCATTCAGTCTGGTCTTGTTCCTTACTTGCGTGAAGATGAGCTTTTGGGCAAAAACATCATTCTTGTTTCTAACCTTGCTCCACGCAAGATGCGCGGAATCGAAAGCCACGGTATGCTCCTTGCAGCTGACTATACTGAAAACGGTAAGGAATGTGTTGAAGTTCTTACAGCTCCATGGGCTGCTCCTGGAACACCTGTCATTCCAGAAGGTGCTGATGAAAAAGCTGCCTTGGAAAAGCCAGCTAAGATTGACTTTGACAAGCTTGAAAAGATTGTCCTCAGCGTAAAGTCAAACCACTTTATGATTGACGGCGTAAACCTTACTGCAGCTGGTAAGCTAATCACTACAGAAAAAGCAGCTGACAGTGCTGTAGAATAATAAATTAACTTTAATAATTAAAGCCACTTTGGATATTTCCAGAGTGGCTTTTTATTTTGATTATTTGGAGATAAATATGAATATTAAAAGAATTTTTGCTATTGGAATTTTATTTAGCTTTATGGCTTTTGCTTTTGCTGAAAAGCCTCGCCTGCCTGATGAGTATCAGCTTTCAAATGTGGAAAATCAGTATATTGGGACCTACATTCCTGTTGATGTTGAAAATCATCTGAGAAAGAATAAATTGTTTTACAAAGCTTTGGCTATAGGATCTAATTTTCATCATGACATTCTTCTTTTGGAAAAAACAGAATGTTATAGTGATGCAGGCTTTCATGACGGTTATGCTATTACTGCTGAAGAATTTAAGAACTATAGATTTGTAAAAAATGACAATGGAATTTTCTGTATTGATGAAAACGGAAATTCTTATAAAAAGATATGTGATAAAGTTAGCGGTGCTGGATATGAAGCCTATACAAAGCATGTAATGAATATTCTTTTGAGTTTTGCCAAGGATATGAAGAATATTCAGATTGAAGGCGATGAAATTGTAATTGACGGGGTTAGATATTCAGTAATCCTTGATCATAATTTTTTTCAGACAGATAATATTGCAATCTGGCTTCGTGGCAAAGATGGTGATTATGCTCTTGTAAAAAATGGTGTAAACGGAGAACTTCATAAAGGTGAGCAGGGAGAGTATCGTGAGTGGTATGCATCAAAAGAAAAAATTAAGGAATTTCCTCTCATGTTTGTTTCTACAGAAGAAGATTTGCCTTATTATTGGGATCTTCCAAAAGCACAGTATAGATATTTAAGAAATCTTGTTTATGCACGACACGGATATGTCTTTAAGAGCAAGGATTTAAAGTCTTTCTTTGAGAAATTCAACTGGTACAAACCTAATTCTAAATTTTCAGAAACAGAATTGAGCCGTGATGAAAAAAGTTATATTGAAAGAATGTTGGAAAATGAAAACAAAAGCAAATAAATTTGACGATTTGCAGATTCTACAATTATATTATCATTATTCCTTTGCTTGAAAATTATAACTATGCTATAATGAGGGTACGCATGACATTAGAGGAAACAAAAGAAAAAGCTGTATCATACAAACATAACGGTTTTAACTGTGCACAGGCTGTAGTTAAGGCTCTTGGAGAGCAGCTTCAAATTCCAACAGATCAGATTGTCACAATGACTAGCGGTTTTGCAGCAGGAATGGGTACAATGGAATCTACCTGCGGAGCATTAATAGGAGCAAATCTTGTTGCCGGGCTTCGTACAGAAGGGAAGGGAACATTAGCCAAGTCCAGACAGCTTATAACTGGTTTTAAGCAGAGCTGTGGTGCATCAATTTGCAAAGATTTAAAAGGCATTGAAACAGGGACGGTGCTTTGTGACTGTGATGACTGCATAAGAAATGCGGTAGAAGTCTTTAACAAGACTTTTTAGATAAATACCCTAAAGTGTAAGGAGAATGAAAATGAGTAAGTACTCAGGAACACAGACCGAAAAGAATCTTCAGGCTGCATTTGCAGGAGAAAGTCAGGCTCGCAACAAGTACACATATTTTGCATCAGTTGCTAAAAAAGAAGGTTATGAGCAGATTGCAGAAATTTTCCTGCATACAGCTGACAATGAAAAAGAACATGCTAAGATGTGGTTCAAGGAACTTGAAGGCCTTGGCGATACAAAAGCAAATCTTGCTGCTGCTGCTGACGGCGAAAATTATGAATGGACAGACATGTATGAAGGCTTTGCAAAGACAGCTGAAGAAGAAGGATTTAAAGCTCTTGCTGCAAAGTTCCGTGCTGTTGCAAAGATTGAAAAGAGACACGAAGAGCGTTACCGCAAACTTCTTGAAAATGTAGAAACTGCAAAGATATTTGAAAAGAGCGAAGTAAAAGTTTGGGAATGCCGCAACTGTGGACACATTGT
>CAMVEQ010000096.1:0-12319 GCA_947166545.1 uncultured Treponema sp.
GGAGTTCCGTTTCGGTAGCATCGGTGTACCGTTCTAGTAGCAACTTTTTTCCATTCTAGTAAGCAACGGAGTACCGTTCTAGTAAGTAACGGTGTTCCATTCTAGTAAGTAACGGAGTTCCGTTCTGGTAAGTAATGGTCTTCCATTCTGGTAAGCAAAAGTTTTATTATGCAAAATCTTTATTCTTTTCTTCTATATTATGGTCCTTTTAGATATGGTAGAAAAAATCTTGAAATTAGGATATATTTCAATAAAAAATAGACTTAGATAAAAAATGCAGAGTTTACATAAAACAAATAAGGCAACATTCTCAAATGACTGGCTCCCCGCACTTAAAATAGAAGAAAACACGAGAAAAAGAGCTTTTATTCCGACAAACCTCCATTTGTATAACTACTGCTCGAATAATCCGATTAAGTACATTGATCCTGATGGACGAAAAACCTCTGTAGGGATTGTACATGCAGATACATGGTGGGAAAAACCGTTTGGAGGCTCTCATGTCGCAATACATTTCTCTAATCCAGGAAAAAATGAGTTCGGAGATGAGTATGGGGAATGGTTGTATGATCCAAGCGGAAGCTATGCAATTGGCAATAGAAATCATCCTACTGAAGGAACTTTTTCTGGAGATGAGGCCAACTTAAACAACTATATAGAAGATGTTGAAAATCGTGGTAGTGGTGAACATTGCAAAATCTATGAATTCGATACAACGTCGGAGCAAGAAAATAAAATGGTTAGACGAACCCTAGAATTAGGGGATGGTTGGGGATTTAGTTGTGCAGATTTTGCTTCGGATGTATTAAAGGAAATAGGGGCTTATCATGTTTTGACCCCAGGTAGTCTTGAAGTTCAATTACCAAAATTACAAAAAAAAATAAACGGTATGGAGTCTTCTGTAAATGAATAAAATAAAATTGTTTGTAATTTTTTTTGTTTATATATTTGATTTATCTTTTTATTTTTTATCATATTCTTATTCAAAACAAATTGACTTGATAAATATATTTTTCATTTCATTATTCATTAATATGTTTATATTATTGTTCAATAAATGTTTAATAATTATATCTTTATCAACAAATTTTATTATATATGTAATCTTATTCTTTACTGTAATAACAAATAAATTTAATTTAAAGGAAGATTTAATAAAAAGATTTATATTCTATCTTTTCCAATTTCAATTTACTGGAAATTGGCTGATTCCAATAATGAAACAGCAAATTAAAAGAATAGAAGTAAACAAAGACCGACATAAACGGAAATAAAATGAGCTACAGCTATTATGGATGGCAGGGCATACAAACTCCAGTTTTCTGCATCTAATTTCGCCTGCTCCATATCCTGACAAATGCCTATTTGTCGGGATAGGAGCATGAATTTAAGCAGGTTTTATTAAAGCAGTATTAAAATATAATATTTTAAAAGTATAACTAGTAAAACTGGCTCTAGAACATGACAGGCTTACTTTTGCTCAGTGGGCAAAAGACAACAAGAACAGCAAAAATTTTGACAACAGAGAAATATGGATTTACAATTAAAATAATAAACAAAACTGGAGGTTTTATGATAACGTTCTTTGTTGCTCTGGCTATCCTTATTGGTGGCTATTTTGTGTATGGTTCTCTCGTTGAGAAAATCTTCAAACCTACGGACAATCCAACGCCTGCAATGGCAAACCCAGACGGTGTTGACTATGTTCCGATTCCCGCTGCAAAAGCGTTTTTAATTCAGCTTTTGAACATTGCTGGTTTAGGACCTATTTTTGGTGCTATTTCTGGTGCAATGTGGGGGCCAAGCGTGTACATCTGGATTGTGGCTGGTACTCTTTTTGCTGGTGCTGTCCATGACTTTACCGCAGGTATGCTGTCAGAGCGCAATGACGGAGCCTCAATCTCCGAAGTTACCGGTAAATACTTAGGCCCTGTAATGCACAACGTAATGCGTGTGTTCTCGGTTATTCTTCTTGTTTTGGTTGGCGTTGTATTCATGGTTGGTCCTGCAGGACTTCTTGCACAGATCACTCCGCTCAATGTAAAAATCTGGACAGTAATCATTCTTTGTTACTACTTCCTTGCAACACTTCTTCCAATTGATAAAGTTATAGGTAAGGTTTACCCTCTGTTTGGTATTCTTTTAATTTTGATGGCATTCGGAATTATCATTGGAACAATGGTTCATTCTGGTGAACGCCCAATGATGGAGTTTACTTTCAAAAATCTGTATCCTGGAAATGTAGATGGAACTGGTGTAAAACCTATCTGGCCACTTATGTTCATAACTGTAGCTTGTGGTGCAATCTCTGGATTCCATGCAACCCAGTCTCCTATTGTTTCCCGCTGTATTAAGAGCGAAAAAGAAGGACGCAGAATCTTCTACGGTGCAATGGTTGCTGAAGGCATTATTGCTCTCATTTGGGCTAGTGCTGCAGTTGCCTTCTTCTGGAACAAGGACGGATCTGGGACAGGTCTTTCTGCACTTAAAGCAATTGGCGGAGGAAACTCAAAATCTGTTTACCAGATGTGTGTTTCTTTGCTCGGTAAGATTGGTGGACCAATTGCATTGCTTGGTGTTATTGTCTGCCCAATAACTTCGGGAGATACAGCTTTCCGTAGTGCACGAATGACAATATTCGACTGGTTTAAGCTGGACGAAAAGAACATAAAAGTTCGCCTTACTGCAGCTGTTCCGCTCTTACTCATTGGATACGGAATTTCTTTCATTAACTACAATGTTGTATGGAGATATTTCTCTTGGTCTAACCAGACCTTGGCAATGATTGTTTTGTGGGCGGGTGCTGTTTACCTTGCTACAAATTATGAAAATAAGAATCGCTGTTGGTTGGCAGCTGTTCCTGCAACCTTTATGTCTGCAGTTTCAATTACTTACTTGATGTATGCACCTGAGTGTTTCAATCTTGGTGCACTGGGTAAACAAGGCTTGACAATTTCTTATGCTGTCGGCGTTATTGCGGCTTTGGTTTTCCTTGCAATATTCCTTATTACAGCATACCGCAAGCCGTCTTCAAGTCTTGAGCGGCAGAAATCTATAATAATCGGCAGAAAATAATTTACTGACGGGTATATAAAATAAACGCCCTCTGATTTTCCGAATTGGAATGTCAGGGGGCGTTGTTGTTTTATTTTCTCTGTTTTGCAATGAGGGATTTGCGGTAGTCACGTGGTGACATGTTGTAGTATTTTTTAAACACTTCTGCCATGTAGCTTGCTCCAGAAAATCCCGCTGTCTCTGCAATTTCCGTCATGGACATGCTTCCTGTTTGCAAAAGGTCTGCAGCTTTTCTGCTTCTGTAATGCATAAGATATTCTATTGGGGATTTATCTGTAAGCTTGTTAAAAATTTGATTGCATAAAGTTTGGCTAACCCCTCCAGATTCTGCAATGTCTTTTAGGTTTATGCCTTTATGATAATTTTCATCAATGAATAGCATCATGGCTTTTAATGCTTTGTTGTGCGTATCATCTTCGTCCTTTCGCTTTATTAGTACACGGTAATTGTCTGTAAAGCGGTGCGAAAGTATGTCCCACAGTTCAAAAAAATATTTGGTTATAAGAAACTCATTACCTTTTGCATTTAAGTGCATGTCTTTTAGTAATGTCTGCATAGCTTCTGCATCATGGTCTCCATTTTGAAAATGCACGTATGGGACTTCCTTGTCCGAAAGAATAGGACGTATTGCTTTTTTTTCTACTGCAAATGAAGAGCATATAATGCTTGGATGCAGGACGGCAAGATAATATCTTGTTACATATTTATTTGTAGAAAAAGAATAGTGAATGGCATCTGCATTTACAAAAAGAGTATCTCCCTTTTTAAGTGTTATGTTCATTCCGTTTACTGAATATCCCATTTCCCCGCTGTAGATCGAAATGAATTCTACATCGTCATGATAGTGTGGCACTTTTTCCCAGGTGCAGCCTGAAAATATGTAACCGTCATAAATGTATGAAGGAAAAGACTCGTCATCATAATTTACAATTTCAGAGCCATCTTTCCTTTTTATAATAAAGCCTCTGTGTTCTTGAATCATATAATATCTCTCCTTAATATTGTTGAAATTTAATAACAATATTTCATTTGATATGTAAAATTGTTATTAAACTATGTAATTATAGCGGTTTTATTACACATATAAGTGCAGTATACTTTATGTAGCATGAAAGTGCAAGGAAAAAGTTTAGTCAAAAACGGAGGTTTTTATGCAGTGGGCAATTACTTTGAACCATGTGTCAAAGGAATTTAAAGTACTGAACAGGCATGAAGGACTTAAGGGCAGCCTTAAGGATTTGTTTTCCAGAGACTACAAAACTGTTACCGCAGTAAACGATATTTCCATTAACATTAAGGAAGGGGAAATTGTAGGCTATCTTGGACCTAATGGAGCTGGAAAATCAACTACAATTAAAATGATGACTGGCGTTCTTGAACCAACTCGTGGTGAAATTCTTGTAAACGGAACAATTCCATACCGCAACAGAACCCGCAATGCAGAAAATATAGGTGTTGTATTTGGACAGCGAAGTCAATTGTGGTGGTCTCTCCCTTTGGTGGAATCTTTTAATCTTTTAAAGGATATGTATATGATTCCCGATGCTCAGTATAATCAGATGTTGGAACTGTACCGCTCCCTTGTTGACATAGAGCCTTTAATGCACAAGGCTGTAAGACAGATGAGCCTTGGACAACGTACTTTGAGCGACATTCTTGCAGCATTCCTTCATAATCCAAAGATTGTTTTTTTGGATGAACCGACAATAGGACTTGATGTTTCTATGAAGGCAAAGATTCGTGACCTCATAAAAGGACTTAATCATGAAAAAAATACAACAGTCATTTTGACAACACATGACATGGGCGATGTTGATGCTCTGTGTCAGAGAATTGTCATTATTGATCACGGTAAAATGATTTACGATAACGATATTGAGCATCTGAAAAATTACTTTGGATCTTACAGAACCCTCCGTTTGCGTTTACAAAGTTCTGGCTGGAAGGAAGTTCTTGTAGATGAGTCAAAAACAGATGTTATGTCTGTTATTTCAGAATATCAGAAAACGGATGTTGTAAAGGATATCAAGCTTGAAGAAATTTCTACGGAAGAAGTAATCAAGAAGATATACGAGGGCGCAATGTCGTGAGGTGTTTATGAATATTAAAAGATATCTGGCACTGACAAAAATTGGAATGATGGATGAATTACATTTCCGTCTGGGAACTTTTGTTACTCTGTTTGGAAATCTTATCTATCTGGTTTTGATTTTCTTTTTGTGGAAATCTATTTATGCATCTGCTGGTACAGACTGTGTAAACGGCATGACTTTCAGTGATACTCTCATTTATCTTGTTCTGGCAACTGCGCTGTTTAATTTTCTTGAGATGTTCATTGTATGGGACATGAGCCGCGATATTCAGTCTGGGGCTCTTATTCTGAAACTGCTTAAGCCAATAGATTTTCGCCGTTATACCTTCTGGTCGTTCTTTGGTCATAATGTCATTACTTTTTTTCTGACATTCCTTCCGACTTTTATAATCATAGATGTCGTAACGCACGGAAGCATTGCCCTAAGCATTAACCTTGTCCTGTTTGTAATTTCTGTTGTTATGGCTTTGATCATTAACTTCAGCGTTGACATGCTGGTTGCAACCGTGTGTCTTTTTACTGAGTCAACATGGGGCATAAACATGGTGAAAGAATGTGTTGTACTTCTTCTTTCTGGAGCGTCTATTCCGCTGGCATTCTTTCCAGAAACGCTCAGAAATGTAGTGCAGTACCTTCCATTTAAGTGTATATATGACACTCCTCTTAATGTACTGTTGCAAAAGGAGGGGTATACATTGAACAGTGGTATTTTATACAAACTCCTGCTCCAGTTATTCTGGTGCATTGTATTGACATTGGCGGGAAAACTTTTCTGGAGTGTTTCAGTTAAAAAGATTACTGTAAATGGAGGCTGATGATTTATGGAAATGACTAAGAATATGACAAGAAAAAGAAATCTTGGTTTTTACCTGCGTATATACAGAAAGATTCTTGTACAGGATTTAAAAAGCAAGATGAACTACCGTGCAGATTTTATCATCTCTATTATAGGAATGATTGTATCGAATCTGGTTGGGTTTGTTACGTTTTACATTTTGTTTCAGAACTTTCCTTCAATAAATGGCTGGACAAAATATGAAATGCTGTTTCTGTACGGATTTTCGCTTGTTGCCCTTACTCCTGTGCAGTGCTTTTTTGACAATAACTGGAACTTGCGTTTTATGGTGCGTTCTGGCGATTTTATTAAGTACTGCTTTCGTCCTGTAAACATTTTCTTTTATTTTATTTCAGAAGTGTTTGACGTTAAGGGGCTGGGGCAACTTGCGTTTGGAGTTGGAACTTTAGTGTATGCATGGAAGTTTCTTGAAGTTCCTGTTACTGCTGTGGTTCTTGCTCAGCTTGTGCTGTATCTTTTTGCGGCATCGCTTTTCATGATTGCAATAATGAACTTTGCTGCTGCAACATGTTTCTGGATTCAGAACTCGGGGTATGTAATGGTCATTATGTTCAGGTTCAAGGATTATGCAAAGTATCCTGCAAGCATTTTTAACAAAGTGTTCAGGGGCATCTTTACATTCTTCATTCCTATTGCATTCATTGCGTACTATCCAGCCCTTACTATTCTGCGGCCTGATAACGTGCCAATTCTGTCTTGGCTTTCTCCGCTCATTGGACTTGCATTCTTTTACGCAAGCTACAGGTTCTGGATGTACGGAGCACGTAAGTATAGCGGAACTGGCTCGTAATGTAACTGTGTATAGACCTTTGCTATTCTTTGGGGTATACTGTAAGTATGCCCTACAGCATAGAATTTCAGATTGCAGGCCTGTGTGTCGTTGCAACGCTGACACTTGTATTTTTCTCTAAACCTCGTTGGCAATCACTTCAGAATTCTGTTTTTAGGTTTCTGCTTCCGCTTACCATTCTGGAGTTGCTTTTTGATATTATAAGTGTCATTACCATTACGGAACGGTATAGACTGCCTGCATGGCTTAATGATTTTTTCAGCAAGGGCTATTTGATTGTCATGCTATTATGGATAACTCTTTCGGTTGTCTATGTATTTTCCAATTTTGTATACGAAGGAATTTCTGAGCACAGTAAAAAGGTTCTTGGCTTTCTGCTTTTATGTATCATAATTCCTTTTTTAGTATGCTGTGTCATAGTGTTTGTTATGCCTCTTTATTACGGCGGTAAGGAAAGATATGTATATTCTTATGGCATACCTTCAAAGTGTGTTTATTTCTATTCAACTTATGTCGTAATATTTTCTGTCATAGTAGGGCTTGTAAATCATTCGCATGTAAAATTTAAGAGAATGGTTCCTCTTCTGAGCTTTGCCATCATGGAAGGCTCCGTTGCATTGTTTCAGATGTTCTTTCCTTTGCTGCTTATTGTCGGCTTTGGTTCTGCTCTCAGCATTCTGGTCATGTACATGACTTTGGAAAATCCTGACATGGATATGATAGCTCGTCTTGACAAGGCAAACAAACTTGCAAACAGGCTGCTTGTAAACATTCTTCCTGTCTCTGTTGCAAGGGAACTTAAGGAAAATATGCATCCGTTTACAGAAAAATACAACGATGTAACCATTTCATTCATGGATATTGTGAATTTTACAGAAATGTCTTCCGTTGTTGGTGCAGAAAAGCTTGTTACCATATTAAATGCCTTGTTTACAGAATTTGACAGGCTTACCGATGATTATCGCATAGAAAAAATAAAAACAATTGGCGATGCTTACATGGTTGCAGCGGGACTTCCTGAAAGATATGAAGACAATTGCGAAGAAATGATGAAGTTTCTGGTTCAGGCAATGCTGCTTGTAAAGGATTTTAACCAGCGTTACAAAACTTCTTTACAGCTTCGGGTTGGAATGCATTGCGGTTCTGTTGTTGCAGGTGTAATAGGACAGAAAAAGTTTATCTATGACATTTGGGGTGCTACGGTAAACTATGCTTTTAGGCTGGAATCGTACAGCTATCCTGACCGCATTCAGGTGTCGGAGAATGTTTTTCAGAAACTGAAAGACATCTATGACTTTGAAAGGCGTGATAGTGTTTCTGTGAAGGGAATTGGGGAATGTACCTGTTATCTGCTTAAATAGTACTGTTTTCCTTATTATTCCTGAAACACTGTCTGCGCATACTTTACTGTTGCCATGGCATCCTTTGCATAGCAGTCTGCATGAATCATGTCTGCATATTCCTGTGTCATGACGGCTCCTCCAACACAGGTTTTTGCCCAAGGGGCTTTTTCTTTAAGCTGCTTTATGGTTTCTTCCATGCTTGGCACTGTAGTTGTCATGAGGGCCGAAAGTCCTACTAAAAGTACATGATCCTGTACGCACCTGTCTACGATAGTCTCAGGTGGCACATCCTTTCCCAAATCTATTACTGTAAAATCGTAGTTTTCAAGCAGGACTTTTACAATGTTCTTTCCAATGTCGTGAATGTCGCCCTTTACAGTTGCAAGGATAATTGTTCCACGGCTTTTACCTGATTTACCTGTCTGTGCAAGATATTCTTTTATTACGGCAAATGCGCTTCCTGCTGCTTCTGCACTCATCAAAAGCTGGGGCAGATACACTTTCTTTGCCTCAAAGCCTTTTCCTACAATATCAAGGGCAGGAATTAGAAAGTCATTTATTATAGCAAGCGGTTCTGTAGTCTTTACCAATTCTGCAGTAATGTTTGCACTTTCGGTCTTTAGTCCTTTTATGATTGCCTTTGTTAAAGGCTGTTCGCCTGAGTTGTTTTGCTCAGGCTTTTTTTTTTCTCCAGTACTGCCAGCAGAGCCATCTTTGGGTGCAATCTCTGGCAGAGCCTGTCCTCCCAGTGCTGCCTGAGCAATGCTTGCAATTTGCTGTAAAGCCTGTTCATTCTGTGCTGAGTTGGCAGCCTTTGCGGCTTCTTCTTTTTGCTCTGTGTATTTTTGAGCAAAGGCAAGATATGAAAGGCACTGAGGGTCGTGCATGCTCAAAAGACAGAAGCATGTGTAGGCTTTCATCATTTCAAGAGAATTAGGATTCATTATTGCTGCGGAAAGTCCGTTCTGCAAAGCCATTGTAAAGAATGCCGCTGTGACTATTTCGCGTTCTGGTAGACCGAAAGATATGTTTGAAATGCCTAGCAAAGTGTTTCCGCCCATCTCGTAAACGGCACGTACTGTTTCAAGTGTTGCAATTGGGGCTTTGTCGTCGGAGCTTACTGCCATGGCAAGAGGGTCTATGATAATATCTTTTTTTGCAATGCCATAGCTTGCTGCAGTGTCGTATAGCTTTTTTACAATTTTCATGCGTCCTTCCATTGTCTCTGGAATTCCGTCTTCATCTATTGTAAGTGCAACTACAACACCGCCGTATTTTTTTACGAGAGGGAACACGGCTTTCATTACTTCCTGCTTGCCGTTTACGGAATTTACCAGTGCCTTGCCGTTGTAGCGGCGGAGGGCTGCTTCCATGACTTCTGGGCTAGAAGTGTCTAGCTGGAGTGGCAAAGCAGTGACGGATTGCAATTCATATTCTACATCAAGCATCATCTGCTTTTCGTCTATTTCTGGAAGTCCTACGTTTACGTCTAAGACATGAACGCCTTTCTGTTCTTGTTCAAGCCCCTGCGACACAATGTATGCAAGGTCTTTATTACGCAATGCTTCCTTAAACTTTTTCTTCCCTGTCGGATTTATGCGTTCACCTATAAGTACTGGAGGGTTCTTTCCTCCAAGCTTTACAATGTGAGTATATGAAGAGATTACGGAATCTTGCTTTTGCGTTACAACTGCTGGAGTTTTGTCCTGTGTCTGGTTTACCGTACAGCAGATGTATTCAGGAGTCGTGCCACAGCAGCCACCAAGAATGTTGGCTCCGTTTTCTGCAATGCCTTTCATTATTGTTGCAAACTCCGTTGCATCAACATCATATACAGTCTTTCCGTTTTCTGTGCGCGGAAGTCCTGCATTCGGCTTTACAAGAATGTTAAGGCTTGCCCCTGCTGTAAGGCGTGGAACAATAGGAGCCATCTGTTTTGGTCCAAGCGAGCAGTTCATTCCGAATGCACTTACGCCAAGTCCTTCAAGAATGGCGGTCATTGTTTCAGGATCTGCCCCTGTAAGAAGTCGTCCTGTTTCGTCATATACGGTGCTTGCAAGGATTGGAAGATCTACATTGAGTTCTTCCATAACTTCTTTTGCTGCAACAACAGCAGATTTTACTTCATAGCTGTCGTTCATGGTTTCTATATAGACTGCATCAACACCTGCTGCAATTCCTATGCGGAAGCTGTTCTTGAACAGTGTAACGGAATCTTCAAAATCAAGGTCGCCCATCGGCTTTAAAAGCTTTCCGCATGGGCCTATGTCAAATGCAACGTAATGTAATCTTTCTGAAGGAGGAAGTCCTTCTGGTGCGAGATTTGCCTTTCGTAGTGATTCCAGTTCGGCTTCTGGAATTGGTTCGTTTTCTATTTTGTCGCGTGCTTTTTTTGCATTTGCGACTGCTGCTTTTATTATGCTTTCAAGATTGTCCTGTGCGTTTAATACATTATTTGCGACAGAGCCTTTTGGACTTAGCGAAAACTTGGAGCTGAACGCACCGAAGGTGTTTGTACAAATGATGTTGGAGCCTGCACGGTAATAAAGGTACCCCAGTTCTGTAATTTTGTCGGGATGAGTAATGTTCCACCGTTCTGGCAGTTCTCCTGGCTTTAAGCCCCATGACTGGAGTACGGAGCCTGTGCCTCCGTCCAGATACAGCATTTGTTTTCCAAGTACGTCTTTTAATAAAGGTCTGTTTTTCATAATAGTATCAAAATAAATCTACAGCATTTTACCTATTTGTTCAATTCCAAATAAATGCAGTAATTGATTTTTGAGGTTTTCTTTAGACTTTTGGACTTTCCTCTGTTATAATAGATATATGGATTTTATACGGCTCCATCAGCAGAATATCATGCTGTTTTTAAGTGGTTCTTGCTTTGTCTTATCCATCCTCAGTTTTTTTTCCAAAACGCTGGGTACTAAACGTCGCCTTACGCTCATGGGCATGGAATTTGTTGCTGGAATGCTTTTAATCATGGACCGTTTTGCCTATATCTACCGAGGTAATACATCTGAACTTGGCTGGTGGATGGTTCGCATCAGCAATTTCAGCGTCTTTTTCTTTTCATTGTGCATCCTTCACACTTACAATGTATATCTTATGGATCTTTATACCCATGAAGGTGGACTTTCCCATGCACCGCGAAAGCTTCGCATCTCTGATGCGGTCTTTGTTTTTGGCATCATAATGTTGATAATCTCTCAGTTTTTCGATTTTTACTATACATTTGACGCCAGTAACCGCTATCATCGTGGAAGATTACATGCTTTTGGCTATCTTATTCCAGGAATCTGTGCCGCACTGCAGATTTCTACTATATTACAGCACTATAAACGCATAAAGAAAAATATCCTTATTCCTCTTCTTCTTTTTAATATTGTGCCTATAATAGCGACTATAATTCAGTTTTTTAATTACGGCATTTCTTGCCAGACCATAGCACTTGTTGGTGAAGTCATCATGCTCTATATCTTTGTTCTTGTAGACATGAATAATAGAGTGGCACGTGCCAACAAGCTCGAGATTGACTTTTTGAGAAATGAGCAGAAGCATGTTCAGCTTATGTTTGAGCAGACCGCTACAGCTCTTGCAAATGCCATTGATGCAAAAGATGAATATACTCACGGACATTCCATGAGAGTGGCAGAGTATGCAAGGAAAATTGCTATGATTGCAGGCAAGTCTGAAAAGGAATGTACTGATGTATATTTTGCGGGGCTTTTGCACGATGTAGGAAAGATAGGTGTTTCCGATGCAATAATTAATAAATCTGAAAAGCTTACGGACGCTGAGTTTGCAGCAATTAAGATGCATCCTGTTATTGGCAAGCAGATTCTTGCAAGCATATCGCAGTCGCCATATATTTCCATAGGTGCAAACTATCATCATGAACGTTACGACGGCAGGGGCTACCCTGAACGGATGAAGGGGACTGACATTCCTGAAATTGCAAGAATTATTGCCGTTGCAGATGCTTATGATGCCATGACCTCCAAGCGAAGCTACCGTGACCCAATTCCACAGGAGAAAGTTCGCGAGGAAATTATAAAGGGCATGGGAACTCAATTTGATCCTGAATTTGCAAGGATAATGATTTATCTTATTGATATGGATACCGATTACCAGCTTAAAGAACGTTATTTAGCACGTGTTTC
>CAMVEQ010000097.1:0-12188 GCA_947166545.1 uncultured Treponema sp.
TGAATCAATATTAGATAAACTTGCCGAGGTAGATTATTTTGATTTAACTAAATGCCTTACACAATAATATAGTTTAATAAAATAGACATTGTAAAACTTTCTGAATTTTAGGTTGACGACCCTCCAAAAATTGCGGGTTGTCAAACCAGTCTTTATATGCGAATTATATCCAATTTATCGGCGTTTTAGAACATAATATAATCATTTCGCCTTACAAGTCATACCACAATAATTAATATTTTAAATCTTATTTTTACTTTTCATTTAGTGTAATGTACATTACACATTTCGTGTAGTGTACTCTACACATTTCGAACAGTGTACACTATTCACTTCCGACAGTGTACTCTACACTTTTTGAATAGTGTACACTATTCATTTGCGACAGTGTACACTACTCTTTTGCTAAAGTGCACATTTCTTTTGCAACAGTGACAAAAGCGGGTTCCACCATGTCTGGATGTCGGCTTGCAAAGGCATCCAGACATGCAGAAAGTTCCTGCATAGACTGCGTTCCTCCAATGACTGCCTCGCAGTACCCCTTTTCGCGCTCCTGTTTTGCCGCAAGATTGTGCAGCTGGTGCAAATAAAGCACATCTTTTTCAGAATGTAAAGTTTCCATCTGCTCATCCGTCAACAACGGAAGCTTCATGTTGCAAACGCACTTCATATTTTTTTGAGGAAGATATTTATTAGTCACCGTAGACATAAGAATATCCGCTACAGAAATGCCCATGCTGGCAGCATAAGTTTCAGTCATGCCCGAAAGACGCGGATTTATTTCTATTATATACCATGTTCCGTCCTTAAAAATTAAATCTACCTGTGCAACACCGCAAAAATCCATATCAATGGCAAGCTGCGTAAGCATATCTTTTAAAGACAAAACATTATATTCATCAGAAAGAACAGGACCAATCTTTACACTCTGCTTAGGACTTGTAATGCCGTATCTGTTTACAGAAAACATGAACGGAGGCATAACTTCATAAAATCCGTGGGCTCCATAAATTTCAGTTCCAAAAGGAATTCCATCAATATATTCTTCTACAAGGCGGTCTGAATTCGTGCGCCCCAAATTAAGATAATGCACCGCCTGCTTATAGCTTACGGCAACTTCCATGCCGTAAGAACTCAACCCCACAGTGTCCTTAATGACAACAGGATAATGCATGTTTTTTATCTGCCCTAAAACATAATCCTTGTAGACATTTGTTTTAAGTTCACGGTGGCTCCTTTCGCACCAGTACAGTTCATGATGTACATACACAGCTTTAGGCACATTCATGCCAATGCGTACAAGTTCTTGATGCGTACGGAATTTATCAAAGCAGATAAGCGAAGTCTTTGCAGAATGGCAGTATGTTCGAATGCCAGCTGCAGTCAAACAATCTGCAACCATGCCATCCTGAATGCCAAGCCAGTCATAAGGAGTAACCCAGAACGTAGCGGCAACGGCAATGTCAGGCTTTAATGCAATAATCTTCTGAGCAAACGAAAGAGCATCTTTTTCCTCACAAATTTCATATTCAATTCCAGAGGCTTTATGCAGAACATCATTTTCTTTTACATCCAAAAGAAACATTCCTGGCATCTGCGTAACAATAATAAAACGATGCTCAGGATAAGCTTTTGCAAAAAACTGCCACCGCTCAGCATTCAATGGAAAAGACTGAACATCAAAATCTTTACCTTCATACACATTTGAATTTGTGCTGTAAAATACAATAGTCATAATATTACAGGTTGTACCACTGGGCAGCTGTTTCATCTGCCACTTGAATTAAAATTACTAAAGGATTTTGAAGAAAGTTTGAATAGTTATAACTTTCAGAATCCGACAAATCAGAAAAACCCATGTGACGACTAATAGCTTCTATTACATGACGCTTTTTTAGATAAGACGGCATAAGTTCCAGCAGTCTTAAAACAGATTCGTTTCCGTGTCCAAGATTACGGGAATCGGAACGGGTTTTATAATTTGGAATTTTCTTCCAGTTGCCGAATATATCTTTCTGATTTCTGTATTCAATGCGGTATGTATCTGCCTTGCAAAAATCATGTGCAATGGCACTTATAAAAATATCTTCTGCAGTAATATTGTATGCATCTTTGAATTTGCACAACCAGAAGTTTTCCAAAATAGGACGTGCAAAACATAATGCCTGGTGCAGAACTTTAAGGGAATGTGCGGCAAGTCCGCCTTCAACGTTTCCATGAAAATGAGTAGAGGCAGGGCTTTTCATAAAATCGCTCTTTTCACCCATCCATTCTTTAAAAGCGTTAGCTTCGTCTTTGTTTTTAACAATGCTATCTGTCATTTCAAAAATGCACTGCTTTACACCATCCGCTGAAAAAGTCCCGTCTTCATGTACTGGATTAATACGGTTATATATAGAAAGAAGTTGTTCAATTTCATTAAACAGCGTGTTTTTTTCGTCGTCAGTCATATATTCATCCTTACAAATCAATTTTTGCGGTATTCTATCATATTTTCAGCAAGATATGCTATAATATAGCTATGAAGGCTGTAATTTTAGGAAGTACCGGTATAAGTTCCCCACAGAACGCATTTGGAGCGCTGCCAATCCAGCGTGATGATTTTGACACTGCCGTGCAAATTCTATGCCGTGCCTATGAAGGCGGCATGACTTTTTTTGACACTGCACGTGCATATTCTGACAGTGAAGAAAAGATGGGGCTTGCCCTGTCTGATGTCCGAAATCACATCCATATTGCCACAAAGACTATGGCAAAAAATCCAGACGACATGAAAAAACAGCTGGAAACATCTCTCAAAAATCTAAAGACCGATTATGTAGACATCTATCAGTTCCACTGCGTTGAGCAGTGTTACCGTCCGGGAGATGGTACGGGCATGTATGAATGTATGGAAGATTTCAAACGGCAGGGGATGATAAAGCATATCGGCATTACAGCTCACAAGATTGGCATTGCAGAAGAAGCAGTTCTTTCCGGTTTGTATGAAACAATGCAGTTTCCGTTCAGCTATCTTTCTGGAGAAAAAGAAATTAATCTTATAAAACTGTGCAAAGAAAAAAATGTAGGTTTTATTGCAATGAAAGGTCTGGCAGGGGGACTCATTACAAACTCTAAAGCCGCCTATACCTACATGACACAGTTTGACAATGTACTTCCCATCTGGGGAATCCAACATTCAAGCGAGCTTGAAGAATGGCTTTCGTTTATGAAAGATTCTCCTGAATATGATGAAGAGATGAGGGCTTTTGTTGAGCAGGACAAAAAATCTTTTGGAGCAGATTTCTGTCGCGGGTGTGGGTACTGCATGCCGTGTCCACAGGGAATAATCATTAACAACTGTGCAAGAATGTCCCAGCTTATAAGAAGAAGCCCTTCGGCAACCTGGCTGAGCGATTTTTGGCAGGAGGCTTTTAAGAAGATTCCAAACTGTACTGGCTGCGGAGCATGCAAAAAAAAATGCCCTTACGGGCTTGACATTCCAGTATTACTCAAGAAAAATTATGAAGACTACCAGAACATTTTGTCTGGAAAGACTAAAGTTTAAGGAGATTATAAAAAATGAAAACAATCGAAACAAAATCAGCACCAGCAGCAATTGGGCCATACTCTCAGGCAATTTTTGCAAACGGATTTTTGTATACTTCGGGACAAATTCCGCTTAATCCTGCAACAGGGGCAATCGAAGGAACATCCATAGAAGTTCAGGCAGAGCAGGCAATAAAAAATCTTGGAGAAATCCTAAAGGCTTCAGGAACAGATTTTTCAAAAGTTGTAAAGACAACTTGTTTTCTTGCTCACATCTCTGACTTTGCAGCTTTCAATGCTGTCTATGAAAAATATTTTATTTCAAAACCTGCACGCAGTTGCTTTGAAGTTTCTGCATTACCAAAGGGTGCACTTGTTGAAATTGAAGCAGTAGCGGTTGTTGAATAGTTTTAAGGCAAGCTATTCCTTAAACAAATCCGTTACATGAAACTGTGTAAGGTCTTTTATGACTTCGGCGGCAATCATCATTCCAGCTACGGACGGAACAAATGCATTGCTGCCTGGAACTTGCTTTCGGACTGCACAGGTACGTTTTGTTCCAGGAGGGCACACGCAGTTTACTTTGCAGCTTACATCAAGATCTTCATCGTGCGGAGGAATGACTTTTTCGGTTGAAAAAACCACCTTCAAACGCTTGATGTTGCGCTTCTTTAGTTCATTCCTCATAACACGGGCAAGCGGACACACGGAGGTTCTTGTGATATCTGCAACTTTAAGCTGTGTCGGATCAACTTTGTTACCAGCCCCCATACAACTAATGACAGGCTTTTTTATAGCCTTAGCACGAGTGATGATTTCTATCTTGCCAGTAACGGTATCAATGCAGTCAACAATATAATCATACTGAGAAAAATCAAACTGGTCGGCAGTGTCGGGCATGAAGAATGTTTTCCATTTTGTAACCTTGCAGTCTGGATTAATATCATGAATTCTTTCTTCCGCAACATCAACCTTATCTTTTCCGACTGTAGAATGAAGGGCATAAAGCTGGCGGTTCAGATTTGTAAGACAGATTTTATCATCATCAACAATATCAATTGCTCCAATGCCAGAACGAACCAAAGCTTCTGCAACGTAACTTCCTACCCCCCCAATACCGAATACAATTACTCTGGCATTATAGAGTTTTTCCATATTTTCTTTTCCAAATGTAAGTCTTGTCCTTGCAAACTGGTATGTATTCATAAAATTAAGTCCTTTACAAAAAAAGCAATTTCCCACTAAAATGGTATACTATTATAGAAGAATATGAAGTTTTTTACAATATTTTAAAAGGGAACGGAAAATTATCGCTTTAGAGGAAAAGAAATGAATTATTTGATTGATATTGATGGGACATTATTAAATGGTTCAGAAGCAATAACTGGTGCAGTAGATTTTATTAACAGACTTAATAATAATGGTGACAATTATTTATTAATGACAAACTCAATTAAAAGCATTGAAGTACAACAAACCCGCTTGGCACATGCCGGAATAAACGTAAAATCAGAAAGAATAATAAATCCAATTGTAGCCATTAATAAATACTTATCTGACATGAATATTGAGAAAGTAAAAATAATTGGTTCAGAATTAGAAATCAATCAGATAAAAGCAAACAACGTTAAAGAAAATTACGAGATTGTTATCTTATTGGATTTTGAAAAATCAAACTTTGGTTATAATGTTATACAGGAAATAATTGATGATGTTGAAAACGGCATAAAAGTTATAACTGCATCTTTATCAATCTATTATTTGAAAAACGGGAAAAAGGCTGTTGATACAGGAGCCTTTGTAAAAATTATAGAAGACATAACAAACTGCAAAATCACAAATTATGGAAAACCATCAATGGCATATTTTGATATTGCAGGAAAACTCCTTAATGCAGATAAAAATACTTTATGCGTAATTGGTGATGACTGGAGCACGGATATACTTGGTGCAAATGAATATGGTGCAAAATCCATATTAGTAAAAACTGGAAAATATAAAGAAAAGGATGAATTAAAGTGCAGTCCATACAAGACTGTTGAAAATCTATGCAAGTTGTAAAAGATAAAAAAGAGGCTGTCAATTTCTCGACAGCCTCTTTTTATTTTTCTAGTTCTTACTAAACATTAGCGAATCAAAGCATGATATTCCTGCAAGCTCTTAACTCCACCTTCACCACCATTACCATTCTTTACACTTTCAATGCCCTGAACAGCAGCGAGTGCACCAGCAAGAGTAGTAATGTAGCTTACCTTGTACTTCAAGCAAGCTTTGCGGATTGTCTTTCGGTCTTCAGCATAGTTTCGCTGTGCCTTCGGAGTATTAATTACAAGACAAACTTCCTTGTTCATAATCAAATCCACAACATCTGGGCGACCGCCACCAATCTTGTTTACGACATCACACTTAATGCCGTTATCATTATAGAAGTTTGCAGTTCCTTCTGTTGCAATCAAAGTAAAGCCAAGATCCTTTAAAGTCTTTCCTATTGTAAGAACCTGATCTTTCTGACTTTCTTTGTTACTCAAAGAGATAAGAACTTTTTTATTTTCCCATGCAGCAGGAGCATGAGGAAGTTCAGAACCTGCAGCTTCCTCTGCCTTATAGAATGCGAGAGGGAATTTTTCTGCAAGACCAAGAACTTCTCCAGTTGAACGCATTTCTGGTCCAAGGATAGGGTCTACACCTGGGAATCTTGCCCATGGAAGAACAGCTTCCTTTGCACCATAGTATGGAATAATCTTATCTTTCAAGCCGAGCGACTCAAGAGACTCACCCAACATCATTCTTGTTGCAAGACGTGCCATCTGAGTGTCACATACTTTAGAAACAAGAGGAACAGTACGGCTTGCACGAGGGTTTGCCTCAATTACATAAACCTTACCGTCTTCAATTGCGTACTGCATATTCATCAAACCGCATACATGCAGGTTCTCAGCAATCTTCTTTGTATACTCCTTGATTGTGTCCAAGTTGTTCTGAGGAATATTTACAGGAGGGAGTACACAAGCACTATCTCCAGAGTGAATACCTGCAAGCTCAACGTGTTCCATAACAGCAGGAATGTAAACATGATTAGAATCTGCCAGAGCATCAGCTTCACACTCAAGAGCATTCTTAAGGAAACGGTCAATAAGCAAAGGACGGTCAGGAGTTACACCTACAGCCTTTTCTACATATTCCTTAAGATTCTTTTCGTCATAAATAACTTCCATTCCGCGTCCGCCAAGAACAAATGAAGGACGAATCATAATTGGGTATCCAATCTTGTCTGCAATAGATTTTGCTTCATCAAAGTCTACAGCCATTCCACTTTCTGGCATTGGAATGTTAAGGTTATCCATCATCTTGCGGAACAGGTCGCGATCTTCTGCAATATCAATTGAATCAATTGAAGTACCAAGAATGTTTACGCCATTTTCCTGAAGTTCACGTGCAATGTTGAGAGGAGTCTGTCCACCAAACTGAACGATTACACCAAAAGGCTTTTCCTTTTCGTAAATCTGCAATACGTCTTCTGTCGTAACAGGCTCAAAGTACAGCTTGTCAGAAGTATCATAGTCAGTTGAAACAGTTTCAGGGTTGCAGTTTACAATGATTGTTTCGTATCCAAGTTCCTTAAGCTGCATTGCTGCATGACAGCAGCAGTAGTCAAACTCAATACCCTGACCTATTCTGTTTGGTCCACCACCAAGAATCATAATTTTTTTCTTGTTATCAGTTGAAACACTCTTATCTTCTGCATTGTATGTAGAATAGTAGTAATTTGCATTTTCTACACCGCTTACAGGAACTGCAAGCCAAGCTTCACGAATACCAAGTTCCTTGCGGCGGTCTCGTACAGACTTTTCGCTTATTTTCAAAATCTTTGAAATGTATTTATCACTAAATCCATCTTTCTTTGCCTGAATCAAAAGATTGTCAGCAGGAAGACGACCAGGTGTTTTTAGCATTTCCTCTTCAAGGTCAACAAGTTCCTTCATCTGTTCAAGGAAGAATTCTTTTACATAAGTAATTTCATGAAGTTTCTGAACAGAAACACCCTTACGCAAAGCTTCATACAACTGGAAATATCTTTCGCTTGAAGCTGTTTTGAGCATTTCACAAAGTTCTTCCGCAGACTTTTTGTTAAAGTCTTTTGCAAAGCCCAGTCCTGAGCGTCCATTTTCAAGACCACGGATAGCCTTCTGGAAAGTTTCTTTAAAAGTCTTACCAATTGCCATTACTTCGCCAACAGCCTTCATGCTTGTACCAAGAGAATCTTCTGTTCCACGGAACTTTTCAAATGCCCAGCGGGCAAATTTAAGTACTACATAGTCTCCGTCTGTGGCTCCACCTGGAGTGTACTTTTCCAAAGTACCATCACGCCAGTAAGGAATTTCATCAAGAGTAAGACCAGATGCAAGCTTTGCAGAAATCAATGCAATAGGGAAACCTGTGGCCTTAGAAGCAAGTGCAGAAGAACGGCTTGTTCTAGGATTAATTTCAATGATTACAACTTCACCTGTCTTTGGGTTATGAGCAAACTGTACGTTTGTTCCACCAATTACTCCAATAGATTCAACAATCTTAAATGCATCCCGCTTTAAGCGTTCTTCCAAATCTTTATCAATTGTCATGAATGGAGCAGAACAGAAAGAATCTCCCGTGTGAACACCAACCGCATCAATGTTTTCTATAAAACAGATTGCAACCATCTGGTTCTTACTGTCGCGGACAACTTCAACTTCAAGTTCTTCCCAACCAAGAATACTCTGTTCAATAAGGCACTGATGTGTCATTGAAAGGTCAAGTCCGTTTGAAACAATATTGCGCAATTCCTCAACATTGTAACAGAAACCACCTCCCTGTCCACCCATTGTGTAAGCAGGGCGAACAACAACAGGGAATCCTATTTCTGCAGCAATCTTTTCTGCACCTTCAACAGTGTGGCAGATGTCGCTCTTAGGTGTCGCAATGCCAAGTTTCTGCATTGTCTCCTTGAAAATCTCGCGGTCTTCACCACGTTCAATAGCATCAAGGTTTACACCAATAACCTTTACACCGTACTTATCAAGAACCCCAGCCTTATTAAGTTCACAGGCAAGGTTCAAGCCTGTCTGACCGCCAAGATTTGGAAGAAGTGCGTCAGGACGTTCCTTGTCTATAATCTGAGAAAGTCGCTCTACATTAAGCGGCTCAATATATGTTGCATCAGCCATAACAGGGTCTGTCATGATTGTAGCAGGGTTTGAGTTTACAAGAACAATCTTGTAGCCCTGTTCGCGCAGAGCTTTACAAGCCTGAGTTCCTGAATAGTCAAATTCGCAAGCCTGACCAATAACAATCGGACCTGAGCCAATAATCATAACTTTGTTAATGTCTGTTCTTTTCATTTATATTACTCCTATTAAAAACCTATTTATTTTTCATACACAAGTAAAATATCACCATCTACAAAACCAACTCCGATTGCAGAATAGCGAATAAGTTCATCTTTATATTTACCTTCTGCAAGATAACGGCGAATAATTTCTTCTGCAAAATGCAGAGTTCGATTAAAATCACAATCTTCATGCCATTTAAATGGATTGTCACGAGTTGTAAAAAGCTCATCACATGCCCAATCATCATTCTCTTTATCAAAACTTGATGTAGCAACCAATTCCATTGACCAATGACTTTTTCCATCTTCATAAAGATTAAAATTTATTGCAACCGTTTCATCAGGTAAAGACTTTTCAAGAACAGAATCTAACCACCAAGAGAAAGATGCATAATCAAAAGTATTATAAACCTCTGCATTGGCAGCAACATTTAATTCTGCATTACTTACTTTTTTGTGAAAAAAATCAAACAATTTCATTGTTCCTCAAAAAAAAAGCTGACTTCACAAAAATGAAATCAGCTTAAAATTCATATAAATAGAAAGTATGAGCAATAGAAGTTATGAGAAACGACTTTTTCTTACAGAATTCCACAGCCATACGTTCAAAAGCATACAATATTTTCAAAACTTAGGCTAGAGGGGTAAAACTGAAGTGATACAATAAAACTTCAATGACTAAATTGCTGAAAAATAAGAAAAATGGCAATTTGAAATTTCTGGAATATTTGTTTTGAAAGAATCAGAACTACTCCGTCAACAGACCTTCCTCTTCAAGCAGCTGCAGAAGATACTCCTTGTCTGTAGATGCCCTGCGCAAGTCTTCCAGTCGGTTTTCTTCAAACAAACGGTTAATGAGTGCCTGAGTAGATGAAACTCCAGTGACTAAGCCTTCTTCTCTTCCTCTGGCTAATCCTGTTGCAATACCTCTGTTTTCTATCTTGTCCAAAACCTCACACATACTCGTACCTCCTTCCGCAACATTTAGCGGCACCTGTATATCTGCAAACCTTCTGTCTTTTGTCAATACTGACATCAGCTGTAAAACTTCGTGCACATGGCGGATTGTCTCCCTTGAAGGTTCATAATCCTTGTTTATTCTCATACGTACGAAATAGTCTGCAACAATCCTAAAATCACTCTTAAACTTTTTTACAGTCTCAGGTTCAAGCCATGCTATTTCGAATACATTCACCTTATAGTCATTGACATAAGGCTTTAGTTCTTCCGGTACTTTGAAACAGTCCAAGAGGCTTCTGTGTTTAGACCACCGTTCCATGCCAAAGTACAGAACCAGCGTTACTATCGGATAGCGAACCTTGCAACCGCTGTCGTCTTTGCAATCATTGTCTGCAAGCAGTTGCGCCCTGTAGCCTGCACCGTCATAGCTGATTACCCTCAAAGGCATATCAATGTCTATATCGGTCTGATTCTCCAAACCGTACAGGCACAGCCGTATCCGCCCTTTTTTCCAGAACTTTGATACATCGCGCTCCTGTTCATGAAGCTTTCCGCCATCCGCCTTGTACTGCGACAATGGAGCTGCATCAGAAAGCTCATCTTCTTTTACAAGTTCCCTTCCGTCAAAAAGCAGAACGTTCACTATGTCGCTGAATACATCGTTGTATGCCTCAAGTGTCTTTTCTGCTATGTCCTTTTCACCCATACCAATTTTATTATATGCCGTGTAAGTCGATTTTTCAAGAGAATCAGGTCTGTAAATATAGTAAATGCACTGGTGTCACTACAGGAATTAAGAACTTCACAGCGATGTACAAAGCCCTCCGCACAAGAAAAATCAATGCTGTAGTTGAGTGCGTCTCCAATTGTCTTTTCCGGGTACACGGTCTCCGCACTGGTCTTGGTGGTCATATTTCCCAGTATATCAAAAGTAAAGTTCTGGGTATAGGTGCTTTCATGCTCAGGGACTACGCCTCCTGCCACTGGTTCGTAGCTTGTGCTTTCTTGAAAATAACTAATCATTCGTACCATGCTGCCTGACGTCCAAAGAAACTATTCTTATATTCATCACAGTATTCATACGTACATTTAATTTCATAGCACCCTATTCCCCAAGAAGCTTTGGCCACCTCCAAATCAAAAATACTAAATGCATCAGCCTCCTTTCCTTGTTTTAGATAATCCAAAAATTCTTTACTTGCGATGTGAAATGAGCTTACTTTATCCAGAATTTTCCTATAATTCTCTAATATTACTATGACATTTTTTCTATGAAAGAGAGATTTTCCGACTTCTGGAAGTCCAGTCTCAAATTCATCATAAATATCAAAAATATAAAATGAAGAACCTTTTTTTACTGAATCATAGCGACATGTCCAAAAAGCAAAATCTCCTATTCTTGGGAGTTTCTCAAAAATTATAGAATTTCCTTCATAATGTACTTTCCTAAATATTATTTTAACACCATCATCCATCTCTATATAGAAATCAAAGATGGGAGCAAAATCCTTTAGTGATGTGTAATATATTTTTTCCACATGAGGAACTTCCATAACCTCAGTACAAATTTGTGATAATTCTTTTTTATACCGTATATCATCTTTGATAAAAGGAAGTTCGAAAAGAATAATAATAAAAAAAATTATAGCAATAAATTTAAAAAATGAAAATAAACGTCTCATTCTATACTCGTTGTTATGTCAGTTGATAAACGTCCGATTTGATTTAAATAATATCTAAGTGATGCATGCTTATCTGTATTGTACGCTTCTTCCATTGTCATAATGTTACCATTTTCATCTTTCAAATCTTCATCGAATGTTTCATCCCATTCAGCTTTCAGGAAAGCAGCTCCCTTACTACCTGCCTTTTTAAAGCCTGAATATTCTTTGTATTCCTTGTAATAATATTGTAATTGTTGAAAAAATATCATGCATCTATTCATCTTTTTAAATTCCTCAATAGTAGCTCTATTCTTTTTTAATTTTTACAGCTTTGAAAATCCACCCTCTCCAATGTATAAGTATTGTATTACAATCCACAACAAAAAGACACCGTCCTAAATAATCAGAACCTGCCGTAAAAAATATAACATCTCGAATCTCTTTTATATTCCCAGATAAACGTAAATCTTCAAAATCATATCCATGAGTAACACTTCCATTGGTTTCTTCCTTCAATGAAGAAGAAGTACAATACGTTGAATCAACTTTTAGAATTGGATATATTCTATTTTGAAAAATATATTCATTTTTTCTATATACAATTATTTCTCCCTCCATTATACTGGCTTCTTCCGAATCAAATATATCCTCTATCCACAAAGAATCTAGTT
>CAMVEQ010000098.1:0-12171 GCA_947166545.1 uncultured Treponema sp.
AAATAACAGATTTTTCTAATTTTTTTCCAAAAAAGTGTACAAAAATGATACATCTCTAGCAATTACATATATGAGGTGTAAAATGAAAAAAAACACAAAAAAGTTTCAGTTGGACGGCAACCGTAATAAACATTGGAGGAAAACACAACGAGGCTCTTCTCTTTTGGGACGCATCCAATATGGAATTGAAACAACTATTAGGACATGGTAAAGCTATTAAAATAAAGAAAAATCGTTTTTTTTATCAAAAATTCTTGAGAACGTGCAATTTTTGTAGCTGACTTTTAAAGCTCCTTCCAGCAAATATACGCTCCGTTTTCTTTTGAGGCAGGAATGCTTTTGCCTGAATATATGACAGCAGTGTTTTCAGCCTTTATGCCGGCAAGGTCTCTGATTTTTTTTATGTTTGAAAAGAATGCTGTGTTCATGGTTTCAGAAGCTTTTATTTCATAAGCCTTTAGTTCTAGAGAATCTTCTTCTATTACATCAACTTCAACACCGTTTGAATCTCGCCAGAAATAAAGTTCGTCAGATTTTCCTGAGAAAAGTCTTCTTTTAAGCAGCTCAGAGACTATGAAATTCTCAAATAAAGCCCCTCGCATATAAAAAGTTTCCATTTGCCCTGCAGCAGTAATGCCTAAAAGTGAACTGACAAGTCCTGTGTCATAAAAATATAGTTTAGGATTTTTGATGATTCGCTTACCAAAATTCTTGTAATAAGGTTTCATCATGTAGATTATGTAACTTGCTTCTAAGACGGAAAGCCATGATTCTGTCGTCTTTCGGGTGATTCCTGCATCCTCAGCAAGAGCTGTTACATTTAATATTTGGGAACAGCGCCCTGCACAAAGCTTTATAAAGCGTGTGAATGATGAGTAATCCGTGATATTGCGTAAAGTCCTGACATCTCTCTCGATGTACGTTTGTATGTAAGAAGGATAAAAATCTGAAGGTTCAATGTGCTTATCGTAAATGCGAGGAAAGCTTCCATTGTAGAGCATTTCGTTTACTGTAGCAGGAAGAAGGTTAGAGGCATTTAGTTCTTTCGTAGAAAATGGAGCTAACGTAAGGAGTGCGGTTCTTCCTGCAAGACTCTGGCTTATTGACTGCATTAGAAGTAGATTGTGGCTTCCTGTGATTACGTACATGCCAGCTTCGTTTACAGAATCAATATGTGATTGCAGATATGATAACAGTTCGGGAACTTGCTGGATTTCATCTATGATGACATTCTTGCTGTATATGGAAATAAAGTGACGTGGATCTTCTTTTGCCATCTGTCGTAAGTCAAGGTCTTCCAGAGAGATGTATGCATAGTCTGGAAGCAAGTTCTTTAAAAGAGTTGACTTACCGCACTGTCGGCATCCCGTAAGTGTGACGACAGGAAATGATTTCAACAACTGTAAAAGTTTGGTTCTGATAGTTCGTTCTACAATCATAATATTATGCTATCATATTTTTTATGTAATTTGTATACTTGAGTACTCAAATTGCATAAAAAAGTTTCTTAAAAAAAAATATGTTTTTCTTCAAATTCTATTGACAAATTCACGTAATAAAGGGAAATTAATCCTTACATATAATATATTACAGGAGTTGTACAGACAGTGAACGGCAGTACAGTTTCTATTGAGAATGTTTCAAAGCATTTTGGTGATTTCCATGCTCTTGATAACATCAATTTTACGATTAAGCAGGGAGAATTCTTTTCCCTCCTTGGACCTTCTGGATGCGGAAAAACAACATTGCTCCGCATAATTGCTGGATTTGAATTCCCTGATGAAGGTGCAGTTCTTTTTGATGATAAGAATATCGTACAGCTTCCGCCTAACAAACGCCAGAGCAATACCGTATTTCAAAACTATGCACTTTTTCCTCACATGACGGTGTACGATAATGTTGCATTTCCATTGAAGCTTAAGAAGATGGATAAAAAGACCATAGATACAAAGGTTCGTGAGTATCTGCACCTTGTTCAGCTGGATGAGCATATATTTAAAAAGCCGAATCAGCTTTCTGGCGGACAGAGACAGCGTGTTTCTATTGCACGAGCCTTGATTAACGAGCCTAAAGTCCTTCTTCTTGACGAACCTCTTTCTGCATTGGACGCAAAGCTCCGCTCAAGTCTTTTGCTTGACCTTGATGCACTTCATGACAAGATTGGCATTACATTTATCTTTGTTACACACGACCAGAGCGAAGCTCTTGCTGTAAGCGACAGAATTGCCGTAATGAACAAAGGTCATGTATTGCAGATTGGTACTCCATTTGAAATCTACGAAAGCCCTGCAACACAGTTTGTAGCACAGTTCATTGGTGATACAAACCTATTTGAAAGCACTGTTGTTGAGTGCGAGCCACACCAGACACCTGGTAAAGACCCAGACTTTATGGTGACATTGAATACACCAGCTCTTGGCATGCAGGCACAGCTTACAGGCGAAACGGCTGCAACTCGTGAAGAAGACAAGAATATTCTTGTTACAGATTACGAGCATACAGATAAGGGGCAGAAGATTGCATTTACAATCCGCCCTGAAAAAATCCGCATTACAACGGAAGAACCTAATATTAACGGACGCAAGGACATCAACGTATTCAAAGGAATCGTTGAAGAACCTGTTTATACAGGATTCCAGTCTAAGTTCTATGTACGCCTTGAAAACGGTACTATTGTAAAGGTTTTCAAGCAGCACACCAATTATCTTGATGATGGCCCTGAAATTCAGTGGAAGGACACTGTGTACATTTCATGGTCTGCAGAAGACGGATATATTGTCGAGGACATTAATAAATGACAAAAGACACTTCTAAATTCAAGAAGGCAAACCCAGGTCCTCTGTATGCATGGCCTATGGGATTGTGGTTTTCGCTGTTTTTTGTAGCTCCGCTTCTTATAATCGTTGCATATTCTTTCATGAAGCGCGATGTATATGGCGGAGTTCTTATGGAATTCAGCCTGAAGGCATATTCTCAGATGTTTACAAAAGCCTACGGACTTATTGTTTGGAGAACTTTGTGGATTTCTGTAATTTCTACAGCCATCACTATTCTTATTGCCCTGCCATGCGGTTATGCCATGGCTCGCAGTAAGCATCAGACAGTTCTGCTTATTCTGATTATTGTGCCGTTTCTTACAAACTCTCTTATCCGCATTTTTGCCTGGATTACGATTTTGGGCGATAACGGAATGTTGAATTCCCTGTTGAAAATGCTGTTTAATTTCTGGCATCACGGAATTTTGCATGATGCGGCAGCTTTTACACCTCATAAATTTATGTTTACACAGAATGCTGTTATTCTTGTAAGCATTTATATGTATTTGCCTTATGCAATTCTGCCTGTGTTTACAGCTGTAGACCGCTTTGATTTTTCTTTGCTGGAAGCTGCACGCGATTTGGGTGCGAATAAGCCACAGGCAATGCTCAAAGTGCTTATTCCTGGCATAAAGAGTGGAATTGTCAGTGCATTGATTTTTACCTTCATCCCTATTTTTGGTTCGTATACGGTGCCTCAGCTTGTTGGTGGAAAAGACAGCTACATGCTTGGAACTCTCATTGTTGATCAGGTACAGAAAGTGCGTAACTGGCCTTTGGCATCTGCATTCAGCATGATGATTACGATATTGAGTATGGGCGGCATTATGTGGATGCTCATTTCAAATAAGAGGGAAGCAAACCTCAAAAAGCTTTCTAATAAGGAAGATACTACAACAAGCATAGCTGCTTCTATTAACGCTACAGGAGGTGCAAAATGAAGATGAGTAATCCGTTTGACCTGTTCCTTAAGAAGCGAGTGGTGACAGAGCCTATACGCCATGCAAAAAGACAATGGAAGAAGCATAACAGGAATTTCTCTTTTTCTAACACAATGCTCTTTCTGACTGTTGTGTTCCTGTTCATTCCTCTTTTTGTCATAACATTCTATTCTTTTAACAAATCTAAGGATACAACTTTTACAGGCGTGTCTTTTATTTGGTATCAGAAACTGTTTTTGAATTCGGGAGATTTATGGAACTCTCTTTTCAAAAGCTTTATCATTGCATTCTCCTCTGCATTTGTGGCTACTATACTTGGCTCTCTTGCTGCAATAGGCGTGCATTGGTATAAGTTCCTTGGTAAGTCTTACATTCAGACAACAAGCTTTTTGCCAATGGTTTTGCCAGAAGTTATTATGGGTGTTTCCCTGCTTATCTTCTTTAACGGCATACACATGTCATTGGGCTTGCTTACAATCTTTATTGCACATACAACGTTCTGTTTGCCGTTTGTCTACCTGATGGTTAGCGCTCGAATAGACGAGTTTGACTATTCTATTATAGAAGCTAGTCACGATTTAGGTGCAAATGAAAAGCAGACTTTGTTTTATGTAATTATTCCTGCGATTATGCCTGGAATTATTTCTGGCTTTATGATGAGCGTAACAATGTCTCTTGAAGATTATGTTATTACATCATTGGTAAGCGGTCCTGGAAGTACGACACTGCCTATCTACGTATACTCTATGATTCGTTTTGGCGTAAGTCCTGTAATAAATTCTCTTTCGTTTGTTATTATTCTTGCAATTTGTTCTATGACAATATTGTTGCGCAAAGGCTTGAAAGGCTTTGCTGCATCCCGTTAATTAGGAGGGTATATTTATGAAGAAAAGTTTTATTGCTGTTTGTGCAGCTGCATTAGCTCTTTTGAGTTTTGTTTCCTGCGGAAAAAAGTCAGGTCAGGCTGGTTCTGCAGAAAAAGTTCTTTATCTTTACAACTGGACATATTACACACCAGATGAGGTAATTGCTCAGTTTGAACAGGAATTTGACTGCAAGGTAAAGGTTGACAACTATGCCTCAAATGAAGAGATGTATGCTAAAATAAAAGGCGGTGCAAAGGGGTACGATATTGTAATTCCTTCTCAGGATTTTTGTTCTATCATGATTAAGCAGGGCATGTTCCAGGAAATAGATCAGGACAAGATGACAAATAAAAGTCATATCAATCCTGCTGTTTTACAGAAGGCAACTTATGATCCTGAAATGAAGTTCTGTGTTCCATATTATTTTGGTGCTGCTGGTATTTCTGTTAATAAGACAAAGGTTTCTGGTGATTATGATCGTTCATGGGGCATTTTTGCAGACAAACAGTTTGCGGGGCATGCAACCATGATGGATGATATGCGTGAAGTTATGGGCGATGCTCTTATGCATCTTGGCTATGACGTAAACAGTCTTAATGACAGCGAGTTAAAGGCTGCAAAAGATCTTGTTGTAAATGAGTGGAAGCCTAACCTTGTTAAGTTTGATGCAGAAGGATTTGGTAAGTCTTTTGCTTCTGGTGATTTCTGGCTTTGTCAGGGATATGCAGAAGTTATTTATGGTGAAGTACCTGAAGAAAAGTGGGATGAAACAATTGATTTCTTTATTCCAGAAGAGGGTGGTCCTGGTTACCTTGACAGCATGTGTATCTTAAAGACTGCTCCTCATCCAGAACTTGCAAACGAGTTTATAAACTTCATTCACAGACCAGAAGTTTATGCACAGTTCCTTGATGCATTCCATTTTCCTTGCTTTGTAAATCTTGATGCAAGTCAGTATATGACTACAAAGCCTATGTACGAAGCTTCTCAGATGAATAACTGCGTTCTTAAGGAAGATGTAGGTGAAGGTCTTGATAAGTTCAATGACTTGTGGCAGGAAATCAGATTTGGGGATTAAACCTTAATTTTGTAGAATGAATAAGCCTGTCAGCAATTGCTGACAGGCTTGTTTTTTATATGCTAAAATATTTACATGACACTTCAACAGTTAAAATATGTAGTTGCTGTTGCTGAGACGCGCAACATGACAGAAGCTTCTAAAAAGGTTTTTATTTCACAGCCAAGCCTTACAGCCGCCATACATGAACTTGAAAATGAAATGGGAATTACGATTTTTAGCAGGACTAACAAAGGCGTTACTGTGACAAATGAAGGCGATGAATTTCTTTCTTACGCAAGACAGATTTTGGAACAGACTGCTATTATGGAAGAGCGGTACAAAGGTGAGTCAGAAATTAATCCTATTTTTTCTGTGAGTTGTCAGCATTATTCTTTTGCCGTAAATGCCTTTGTTGATGTTATACGGGAATTTGGCGGTTCAAGCTACGACTTTACGTTACGGGAAACTCAGACCAATGAAATAATTGAAGATGTGACAAAATTAAAAAGTGAGGTTGGTGTTATTTTTAAAAGCAAGAAGAATGAAGATGTAATAGATAAACTTCTTAGAAAAAATAATCTTCAGTTTAAAACTCTTTTTACTACATCCCTTTTCGTGTTCATATCATCTTCCAATCCGCTTGCATCAAAAAAAATCATTACTCTGGAAGATTTAAAGCCTTTTCCATACCTGACTTATGAGCAGGGTGATTTTAATTCATTTTATTTTTCAGAAGAACCTCTTTCACCGATAGATTTTGGTTGTACTAAAAACATTAAGGTTCGTGACCGTGCAACATTGTTTAATCTGCTCATAGGACTTGACGGTTACACAATATGCTCTGGAGTAATAAGCCGTAAACTCAATGGCGAAAACATAATAGCTCGTCCTCTTGCTGTAGATGACAAAATGACAGTGGGCATAATAACACGAAAAGGAATGAGCCTTTCACGATATGCAGAATTGTACATACAGAAAATCGCGGAGCATCTGTAAATTCAGTCTATGCTTTTTTCCCGCTCGTATTCATCTGCAATATAATCTGGACCGTTGCACCAAAATGCGGTTCTTTCATCAAAAAGCATTTTTGCAGTCTGTGATTTTATAAAATTATCGAATGCAACTATCGGAGTAATTTTCTGCCGTTCTGCAATTGTTTTGCATGCCATAGCCGTAAGAAGTTCCATGCTGATTCATATTTGCTCAATGCCATATTAATCCTATACTTTAACTCCGTTTTTAGTTTATCACCGATTTTTTATCTTCCGTGGCAGAGTTTATATTTTTTACCGCTTCCGCATGGACAGGGATCATTGCGACCGACTTTTGGAAAAGAAATTTCATTTGGTAGATTCTGCATTATCGGTACAGGTGATGAGAAAAAGCGTAAATCGGGTTCTTTTTTGCCAGATAACTCATTCGGGCTTGAACCATAGTTTACCCACTGATGCGTTGAATTATGCAAACCTTGATAGATTTGGAAGAATCTTTCGGCTTCTTTAGAAGACATTGTTTCTGTAAGCTTATAATCTCTATTCAGAATGTTAATCACCTGTGTTATCATGAAGCCGTCTTTGATGTAAAACATAATGTCCTCAAGAATTTCATAATCATCTTCATCATTCTTTCTTGCTTTTTCAAGAAACTTCTTCATTTGAATGTAGTAAGGATTTCTGTACTCAAATTCAAATTTTCCATTTGAATTGAGAGCATCATCCGTGTCAGGATCTTTTGAATTCTCAAACCATTTCAAAAGATTTTCTCTTGAAGGAACATATAATGTATGCCTTGCCCTGTCGTTCAAAATTTCCTGCGATTGTTTTTCAGTAAGAATAATATTTGAGATTATATTTTTATTTTTGTAAAAATTGTATGAATATATATCATGTGAAGAAAAGTTCATAAAGTCGATGATTTCTTCCTTCGACATTTCTTTATCAGGAAATGCTGTTTCCCAGAGAATCTTAAAGTCCCTCACTGACAGAACTCCGTACATAGAAAGGAGCATGTCTGCAAACATTTTGCAGTCTGCTTTTTTTCCGAACGGATGAGTTCCATCTTTCTGAATATGCTTTGTGACTTCTTCATATACTTCGTCTGGGATGACGAATAATTCGTCTCCATCTTTTTTGTCGAATTTGAATAAAAGTCCTTTTTTCAATAATTGCTTTGTAAGACCTGCTTTCATTATGAACAGGAAAACTACTGCTTCATCTTTACACTCTCTAGGGTCTGGAATATATAGTTCTGCATCGCATATGCCGGTGTCTTTGTTTCTGCAATTTAAATACTGCTGATAGAAATCAAAAGTAACTTCCTCATCGTATATAAGAGTGTATATGCAATTTTCTATAATTAGTTTTTCTGCTGCTTGAACAAGGTCTGCCTTTTTCGAAGGAATATCCCCTTCGTCTGCTTTGTAACTGTAAAAGAAAGTTTTAAGCTGATTTTTTGTACAGCTTTCCAAAATGTCAGTAAGTTTCTTTGCAGGCTTTTTATTTATGCTAAGTTCATCTTTCCCGATGAAAGGCAGTTCCTTTCTCCAATCTTTTTTTTCTGACATATTGATGTTTCTCCTTTATTTTTCCTCTCTTCTCAAAAGTTTCGTACAGCTTTTGTCTGTTCAACGTGAATTATGTATTTATAAATCCAGCATCCATTCAATAATGTTTTTATGCTGTATTCCTCCAAGACTTCCAAAGTCAAAATCATCTAGCGTTAAAATGTATTTTGGGTAATTATCTTTGATATTTGAAAAAGCCTCCAATTCTCTTTTTCGAGTATTTTCATCAAGAATGCTTGCACTTACCTGATAGTACTCAATCATTTCTCCCTTTTTTGTGACAAAATCAATTTCTGCATCTCCTGCTTTTCCCACGTAAACTTGATTTCCACGTCGCTTAAGTTCAATATAGATAAGATTTTCAAGCATGTGCCCAAAATCATCTGTACGGCTTCCAATCAGAATATTTCTAAGTCCTGTGTCCGCAAGGTAGTATTTCCCCAAAGTCTTTAGGATTTCGTTTCCTCGGACATCAAAGCGGGGAACTTCATAAAATATGAATGCATCGCATAAACTGTTCAGATATTGTTCCACAGTATTTCCTGAAATTTTACGACCGGAAGAAATAAGAGTATCCGTAATTCTCTTGGAAGAAATTTGGCTTCCGACATTTGAGCAAACTGTTTTCACGATCCTCTGCAAAAGAGTGACATCATTAATTTTTTCACGCACGCATATATCTTTTATCAGAATAGTATTAAAGATACCTTCCATGTACACACGATAATTTTCTTCATCATCTCCAAGGAACGGAAGATAAGGGAACTGTCCCTTTGAAAGATATTTTCCGAACAGCTGTTGTTTTTCTTCCTGACTGATTGAAACAGTTTTTTTATTAAACAAAAGATATTCTTCAAAAGAAAGAGGCTGAATGTGAATCTCAACATATCGACCGCTTAGTAGCGTTGCAAGTTCTCCTGAAAGAAAATATGCATTACTTCCCGTAATATACAGGTCAAGTCGTGGATCTAGAAAAAGACTGTCAAGAACTTTTTCAAAAGACGGACATTGCTGCACTTCATCAATAAAGATGTAAAAATCTTCTGTACCAGCGCTCTTTTCTTTTATATAAGAATACAATTTTTTGTAATCCAAAAGATCTGCATTTGCCAAATCTTCAAGATTCAGATGAATGATGTTGGTTTCTGGGACACCGTTTTTTTTAAGATATTCTTCGTACATCAGAAAAACTGAAGATTTTCCGGCACGACGGATTCCTGTAGCAACCTTTATGACTCGTTTTTTACGCCATTTTTCGAGAATTTTAACATAATGTGTACGTTCAAATATAATTTTCTGCATATTTTTTATTTATTTTAGCAAAAACTTTTATATTTGTAAAGTTTTTATTCATTTGAGCAAAAACTTTGTTTCTTTGTAAATCTCGTCCTTACGCTGTGTATTTAGCTACTATAGTTGTGTCTCAAACCCTGTTATGCTTGTGACGCGAACATCGGTATATTTGTGACACGAACATCGGTATGTTTGTGACTCAATTATAGCTATGATTGCGTTTTATTTAGAAGTGTCTTTTGCAATATCATAGAACGGTTCTTGCTTCAAAAAAATCAAGAATTATATTCGTATCAATTAAGATTTTCATATCAGACGCATTTCGATATTCTTCATCTTGCTTTAGCCGTTTCGGAGACTAAACATTTTATATAATGAAAAAGCCTGTCTGCGATTGCTGGCAGGCTTCTTTTAGTATAGAAATCTATTACCAATCAGAAGAAGAAGTTATTTGCTTCTGTATAGCTTCCGATATGCTTTCCAGATGTAATTCTAATTCTTTTTTTACAATATCGCTTGAGTCTGTATAATGTGTTTCTGCATTTCGTGTCATCAACGACCCCATTGTACCACCCCAAAATGCTCCTTTCTTAGACTTGTCTGCTTGATATACTTTAGATTCGATTACAATTCTAACTTTTTGGTCTTTTGTTGCAAGTGATACAAAAACAGGAACTTCATAATTTACCATTTTTTTTGAGAAACAATAATTATACTTTCCAGAGATTGTTGCTTTTTCTTCGTTAGAAGATTCCTTATTCGATTCTGGATAATTAAAGATTTGAAGAAATGAAGAGTCCAGCAAAGAAAAAAGCTTGTCCTTGGTTTCCCCCTGAACGTTTATAATCTTTTCAAAAGAAACTGTCTGGTCTGATTCCTTCTTTTTAGCAAAAGCACAGCTTAGGGCTAAAAGAAAACATGTTCCTATAACAATAATTTTTTTCATAAAATATCTCCTTATGTTCGATTAATTTTTACTTTACACTTTTAGAATGTTAGAATGTCCAGCTGACACCTACAGTTGGAATAAAAATGAACTTGCCGTTCATTTTCCATGAAAGATTGGAAGATTCTCCTAAAATTGATGCGGTGCCATCAACTTTTCCTCCGAGAATCCATCTGCCTCCAAGACTTCCGAAAAGACCGAAGCATTTTGTAAAACGGAATACTCCGGTAATGTCTGCTCCCACACTATAAGTAAGGAAGTTTTCTTTTATATCAAGTTTGAATGTCTGCTTTATGCCGTCTATTTTTAGGTTGTCAGTGTACTTGTACATAGAATAATCAAAACCAAACATTGCAAAAAGCCCCATTGTAACTCGTTCTGAACGTACAAAAGAGTATCCTACCCCAAAATCCCCTAATAAATTGCCGCCTTTTCGAATACCTTCATCATCGGTAATTGCGTATCCCAATCCTAAATCTGATTTAAAGGAAATTCCTACAGGAACGTTTACAAGCATAAACGTAAGGTCATAGTCTGATTCAAACTGCCATGTATCTATATCTGTCATGGATAATCCTTCCATCTTGCCATTTTTTGCGTGCAGTTTTGAGTACGGCAGGGTAAGCCCCGTTCCGATTGTAAACTGCCAATCTGAGGCATAGGTACACAAAGTTGTTATGAATGCAATTGAAAAAGCTATGATGATTTTTCGCATAGTTTTTATACCTCCAGTATTTGTAGATAAAGTATTTCAGATAATTTAATAATATCACCAGATTCTTTTAAAAACAATAGTTATAGCTAAATATTTATTAATCACTGTCTGTAAAATATAGTCATTAGTATTACATACTATAGTTATGGCTGTTGATTATTTTTCATTGGGGCAAAGAATTCAATCAAGACGAAAATCATTGCACATGACTCAAGAGCAGCTTTCGGAAGCAATTTCTGTAACGGTAGGCTATGTAAGCCAGATAGAACGAGGCTTTACAAAGGTGAATTTGGAAACGCTTTCAAAAATAGCTGATATTCTTGAGTGTGACATGACTGAGTTTCTTGTAGGAATGTCTCACAATTCTGCAGAATACTTATCGAATGATTTTAAAGTAGTATTTTTCAAATTAAATCCAATAAATAAAAAAATGCTTTTGGAAATTTCACAGGTACTATTGCAAAACCAACAGCAAAATCCGCAATAATCATAATTGTATGACAGCATTTTTTATGTGCTAAAATATTCCTATGACACTTCAACAGTTAAAATATGTAGCCGCCGTTGCTGAAACATGCAACATGGCTGAAGCTTCTAAAACTTTCTTACGCAAACTCATTTTCACGATATGCAGAATTGTACATACAGAAAATTGCGGAACATCTGTAACAATTGCATTTTTATTATTTGCAAACAAAAAAGCCGTCTAACACAAAGTCAGACGGCTTTTCTTTTAGCAAGATTTAGTTATATTCTTTTGCTTATGCCTTTGGGCGTACAATAACCTTTGCAAGATTTGGACGCTTTTCCAAGTCCTTCTTCAAGCCTTCTTCACGAGCCTTGTTTACATATTTTGGATCCTGGAAAGAATATTTGAAGTTTGTATGAACGTCATAAGTTCCGTTCATCAATGCGAATGCATCTTCTGTCATTACGAGCTCTTCGTCTGTTGGAATTACGAAAATCTTTGT
>CAMVEQ010000099.1:0-11831 GCA_947166545.1 uncultured Treponema sp.
AATAATTATAAATGAAACTGCATATATTTCTAAATCTGCACTTTCAAGTACAGACAGTGCCCTTATTTCTGTTAACATTCAGACTGGAGAAACTGTACCGTTAAAAACAAAAGGAAGTGTTATATTTTCACTGAGCAATGATGAAAATCAGCCTAATGATCTTTATGGAATTCTAATGGTTCACCAAAAAGATGACTCTTACACAACAGAAGTATTTTCTTATAATACAAACACAAAATTCTTAAAATCTTTAATAAGTATCAATGATGAAGATTCTTCAGCTTTTACACAAATGAATGGCACAGAACAGTTGTATACAAATATAGGAAAAAATCAAGTATATTCTTTTAATACTAAAACAACAAGAAGCATTGCTTATATGAGATCTGCATCAATTCCTGTAAAAATTACAACACCAGCACAAAATAATTATGTAGCAATATTAAACAGAGATGGAAGCATTTCTTGGTATCTAAAAAATGCCCAGACAGCTATTTCCAACTGGTATCTCACAACTGAAAACAGCTGGTGGGAATTCTAATTTAAATTTTAATAATCAATATTACATCCGCGTTTCAAAGCTTCCTTATAAACATCAAGGTAGCTTTGAGCCGCAATGTCCCAACCAAAGTTCTGAACCATACCACGATTTTGCATTTTCATGATATCTTCATGACGGTTATAATAAGCCCAAGTAGCCCATCCTACAGTATTATAGATTGAACTTGGAGAAAGCTGATCAAATACAAATCCAGTACCTTCACCTGTATCCTGATTGTAATTCTGCACAGTATCTGCAAGTCCTCCTGTTCTACGTACAATAGGAAGAGTTCCATAAAGCATAGAATAAATCTGATTCAATCCACAAGGCTCATATTTAGAAGGCATAAGGAAGAAATCACTACCAGCCTCAATCAAATGACTCAAAGCCTCATTATATCCAATATAAGCCTTGAAATTTGGTAGTTTTGACTGCAATGAAGCAATCTCTGTTTCACACCAAGCCTCTCCACTTCCAAGAACAACAAACTGAATCTTCATATCCCGACACATCTGATACATAGATCCATGCATAGGTCCGAATACATCACCAATACCCTTTTGATCAACAAGTCTTGTAACCATAGAAAATACAGGAATATTCGGATTTACCTCAAGCCCAAACTGACGTTGAAGAGCTTCCTTACAAACAGCCTTTCCAGCCATATTGTGAACAGAAAACTTAGCAGGAATTTTTGTATCTTTTTCAGGATTCCAATAAGTAACATCAGCACCATTCAAAATTCCGCGAACAACATCGTGACGCACCCTTAAAAGTCCGTCCATTCCAAATCCACCCTCTGCAGTCTGAATCTCCTGAGCATACGTTGGAGATACAGTTGTTATCATATCAGCAGAAGATACACCAGCTTGCAGGAAATTCATACCGCCATCATGTTCAAAGCCAGCTCCATAATACAGCCCCCAATCTATACCAAGAGCAGGGAATTTATCCTTTCCATACTGTCCCTGATACCCTTGATTATGAATAGTAAGAACACTTGCAGTTTTTTCAAAACCCGCATAGCGACATATATGTTTTAATATAACAGGTGCAAGACAAGCAGACCAGTCATGAGCATGAATAATATCAGGATACCACTGTAACTTACGACAAAGCTGGAATGCACCATGACACAAAACAGCAAAACGGTAAGGATTATCATGAAAATCTGTTTCCGTTGGAACACCATAAATGCCATCGCGACCAAAACACTGCTCATGATCAATAAAGTACACAGGAAGTTTTTCACATCCAGGCATAGATGTCTTATATACAGCCGACCAAGTTTCCATTGTACCAGCCGCAATAGCCATAGGTCCAGGCAGAGGCTCTAATTTTTTCCTATCAATTTTATAATATCGAGGAATAACAATCTTTACATCATGCCCCATATTTGCAAGCTGAATAGCAAGTGCACTCACCATGTCAGCAAGACCTCCTGTCTTTGCAAAAGGCACAGCCTCTGCGGAAACCATCAAAATTTTCATACCTATACCTCCGTTTATAGTACTTTACAACATTTATTTTATGTCAGACATCGCCTTTATAAATGCAGACCTAGAATCAAGAATGCTTTTTTCACTTACACAATAAGCAAGACGGAACCATCCTTTACCGCCAAAACCACTTCCTGGAGCAGCTAAAATAAGATATTTTTTCAGATAATCAGTAAATGACATGTCATCACCATTAAAGGCATCTGGAACCTTACACCACATATAGAAAGCACCATCAGGACTAGCATGCTCTATACCAGCTTCATCAAGAATTGCAACAAGCTCATCACGTCTTTTTTTGTACAAAGAATAATCAGCAGGAGCATTCCAAGATTGAGCCACAACACGCTGGAACAATGCAGGAGCATTTACATATCCTAAAATACGGGTTGTAAATATACATGCTGCAACAAGTTCATCCTTATCTGGACATGCAGGATTTACACAGATATATCCAATTCTTTCTCCAGGAAGACTTAAATTTTTTGCAAAAGACGTAACAACAACAGAACTTGAATATTCTGTAAATGCAGCAGCCACTTTTTTTCCATCATAAGCAATTGCCCGATATGGTTCATCACAAATAAGGTATGGAGTTCTACCGCACTTTTCAGCATGTTGCTTTAGAACTTCTGCAAGAGCATGAACTTCATCCTGAGAATAAATTCTTCCAGTAGGATTATTTGGACTATTAATCAAAACTGCAGCAGTTTTAGGTGTAAGAGATTTTTTTATTGCGTCTACATCAATAGAAAAATCATCTTTTGCAGGAACTTCAATAAGGTTTCCACCATAGTTATGTACATAATGACGGTATTCTACAAAGAAAGGAGATGGAACAATAACATCATCGCCATCGTTAAGAATTGCCTTAAAAAGACAGTTCAAAGCGCCTGCGGCACCAACAGCCATTACAACACAGTCTCCAGATACAGGAACGCCCTGTTCTGCAGAAGTTTTATCAGCCATTGCCTGTCGTGCAAACGGATAGCCCGCATTAGGCATATATCCATGGTAATTTTTTTCTAATTTTGAAGCAGCCTCTACAATGGCTTCATGAACTTTCAAAGGAGGATCTATATCAGGATTCCCCAAACTGAAATCAAAGACTTTATCATCACCATATTGTTTTTTTAACCGCAAACCTTCTTCAAACATCTTGCGGATTACTCCAGCACCCTTGCTGGTCATAGTTTCTTTAATATAGCCTGCTATCGGCATTATTTCCTCCAAACGCACTTAAACATGCAGTTCAATAATTATACCACAACTTTGGCGTTTGCACAAATGAAACTACTCTTCTGCAATGACAAATTTAATCCTATCACCAATAATAATATGATAAGGAGGCTGCAAATCTGTCTCAGCATTAATTTCAGTATCAATAGGCTCTGGCAAAACCGACTGAACAAATTCAAAGCCCCTATCAGTCTGAGTAACCAAACCGTCTACAACAGGAATGCCATTATTCAAAACCTGTGCCGGCATAGAAATATCTTTAACAAGCTGTCGTTTAGAACGTGCAATATACACCTTAAATGATGGAGCATTTTCCACATTCAATATAATGCCGTCCGCAATTCCATCAGAAAGAGAAATTTCTGCAATATTCTCAAAATCCTGCAATTCTTTCTGTAACTCAGCCCCACCTTCTGCCAGGCTGTCAGCGATGCGATATGTCTGAATAAGCATGGCAGGGACATAATCCTTTATAGAGTTTTCCATAGGGATTTGCTTAAAACGTTCTGCCAACTGGCTCAATTCCAACAAAGTCAGTTGAGTATCCCGTACAGACATAGAAAACAGTGTAGACGAAAATAAATCTGTATAATCCATAGCATCAAAAGAAAGATCATTTATAGTTTTCCATAGTGCCCAAGAAGACGTTTCTTTAGTAATACCAGCATCCTGTATGATTTTATCCTGCTCACTATCCTCTTCGCGAGCCTTTGGATCTAGAAGATTTATTTTTGCCTGATGAGTATCACGAACCTTTTCTACAGCCGATTTTTGTTTCTGAGCAGATTTTTTCTGCTGTTCCGCTAATTGAATATACAATTCGCTGATTTTAGACTCATATCTATTTCTAATAGCACTAATCTCAAGCTCATGGAGCTGCTTTGTAGAATCAACAACAACCTCACCATTCTGCTCAGCAGAACGTTTTTTTTCATTATATTCATCCAATTGTTTCTTGTATTTTTGAATGTCAGCTTCAGCTTCTTCAAGCTTTGGCTCATATTCATCATTAATTTCCTTTACAGTTGCCAAATACTCCCTTTCCAAAGCCACCATACTAAGCCTAAGTTCACCACCAGGAGTAACCGAGCGAACCATCTGTATAGTATACAAATCCATCTTTCTCTTAAGTTCTGCCTGAGCAAGAGCATCTTCCTTTTCCATCTCCAACATTTTTTTAGCCCTGACAGCATTATCATATAGCGACTGAACGCGCTCAGCAGAATTTAACAGAATACGCAGATTCAAGTCATCAAAAGAATTTATGTTTATTGAAATTCCGTGATTAATTCGTGTAATAACTCCAGCAATAGCAAGAGAACCAAGAACAATAAATAACAGACAGATTGCAAGGGCAATACGTAAAAAAAATGCTTTGTTTTTTGAAGTCTTTGCATATTCTTCCTGCAGATTATACCTGTCTACCCTTTTCTGACTAAGCTTTTTTAACTCATCACCAAGAAAAAGAGACACTTCACTGTGAGTAAAATCTGCATCTATTTTGTCTGTATTATCCATACTCCGCTCCAGTCAGCTGGTGCTGAATTTTCTCCCATACGCTCCAAAAACACTTCTGCCGTCGGCAATCCACAATTCTTAAATGCGGTACGGGAAGCATCCCAGTCACCCTTATAATAAAGTTGCAAAGCCTCTTCATATCTAATAAGACTGTCTTTGTCTATGCCATCAGCATTTGTTTCATCTTCCGCAGAATCAGATTCCATATCAAAAGGAAAGTAAATCTTCTTTTCTTCAGTTTTACCCATAACCTGAACAGTATCAATCTCAAAGAAAAAATACTTTGTACTGCCAGAACTTACAATCTCATTCCTAATATATTGCGACACAATGATCGGTAGTTTGTATATTCTCGTCAAGCCTTCCAGTCGGCTGGCAGAGTTTACAGGGTCTCCAATTACAGTATTTGTCATGTGCTCTTCCGAACCAATGTTGCCATAAAAAACAGTACCGCCATCTATGCCAACACCAATATCTATAAGAACAGCCTTGTAGATTTTTTCCTCTTCCTCCGTAAGCATACGGCTTTTTTCAATTTCTTCACGACGTTTTATTATGCGAGACCTAGTTTGAGCAGTAGCACGAGTAATCTGCCAGGCAGCATCCACAGCATTCAGAGATTTACTACAGGTAGTTTCCTGCGTTCCATATACAGCAAGAATTGCATCCCCAATAATAGAGCCTATAACCCCAGAATTCTCATGCACCTTTTGAATAACCTTTCTATAGTGAACATTGAGCAAGTCAATAATGTCATTACCCAAAGTTTCCGTACGGTACGTAAAATTGCGGATGTCAGAAAACAACATAACTAAATCCTGTCGGCTGCCTTCAAGCTGAACCTGATGTTCCCTATAAGCCTTCGCAACAACATCCTTTGGAACAAATTTCTGGAATATGCCGAGCAGAGTATTTATGGTAGAAGAAAGAGAATTAAAGCTTGCCGCAAGATACGTAACATCATCATTCGGAGAATCAGACAGATCTATAAGGGAAAGCTTCTGGTTCTGTTGCATCTGATATAAATCCTGAGTAATTTTCTGAACATTATTAAGAACTTTTTTAGACAGTATCAGACCTACAAGCAGAAAGAAAGATACCATAATCACAATGATAATAGAAATTATTCCAAACAAATGATTGCTGGAACGCATTGTGTCAGAAAGCAGTTCTGCACGCAAAAAATAGCAGTCCCATTCTTCATGATACTTGTATACACCATAATACTGCCCTGCATTCGCCACAAAAAGAATTGCACCATCTTGAATGCCCTGAGCAAGATTATCATTCATAATTTGCAGAGCTTCTTTATTTGAAAATTGCGTAATCGTTGCATCAGAAGAAGCATCTTTTTCCGAAGCAGTAACATAAAAGAAAATTCTGCCTTCGGTATTAAAAGCCGCTGCAAGACTATTGGGCATTTCAAAACTGTGCCTTGCGGTATTACGCAAAGATTCTATTGACTCTTCTTTATTACCTGTAAAGGCATATATATGAAACTGATTGCCAGCTGCGGTGTAAAGATCCTTCAATTGTTTTACCATAATGGTATTATTCAGCTTTACAATCTGAGCCCTTGAAAGCAGCGAATTCACAAAATTCGTTGCAAAGTTTGACATTAATAATAATGATATAAGTATTGTGAGCAGTTTAAGAGAGATGGGAATTATTTTTGTGGAACCGACTCTTTGAAAGTAAGCTTTAGGCATTACTATTATTATAGGGGAAAATGGGAAAAAAGAAACCCCGATTTTATGTTAAATTTAAAAATTCTTTATTTTTTCCCTACAATAATAAGACATCGACATTCTGCAAAACTTTTAAAGATTTGTCAAGCACTTAAGTTAGTACGGATTATATCATCCCATAAATATTCTTATCATCAACAAAACAAAAAAAGCAATAAGAGGCAGACCTATCATAAAAATCAAATACACAAAACCAGCTTTCCGCATATTTTTCCGCCGTAACATTTTTAAAGCCTTCTCGCGTTCTTCTTCAGTTTCATATTTATTCATAATCTCCTTAGCAGCTTCGCTACTTTTATTTAGTTCCCAACGAATAAATTTATAAACCACAACAAAAACCAAAAGACAAACTAAACCAAGAATTAAAAAAATAATAAAGCGTTTTGTATCCATAATCTTTTTTTTTTCCCAACTGATATTATAAATTATTATTTATTATTTCTACTTTTGAACACAGAATTTTTTCCATTGGAAAACTTCCAAGTTCAAAATCAAAATTTTGGCAATATTCAATATTTCCAGATCCATCAATATTATACATTAATTTATCATTAATATAAAACTTATAACTTTTCTCTTTATTGTTCTCCATTTCCGATAAGAAATTCTTCTTAAAGAAATTCAATAAATCTGAACTTTTATTATTTGCTTGGAATGTAATTCTTCGATAAAAGATTTCTTCAGAATTCAATAAAACAGAAAAATCAATTTTTATTCTTCGTTTTGGATTTTTGTACACATGTTCTTCCAGATAATATTTCCATAAAAGGAAACGGAAAAGAATGCTTAATCCTAAAGATAGTATGCAAAATTTCAGGAACTCAATATTTAATGTTTTTATATATCCATACCCAAGCACAATAGACATTAAGATAAACATATAACTCATACATTCAAATCCGAATTCAAAAATATGAATTTGAATAATTACAAAAACTGCTAAAAAATTAAAAGTAATAAAGAATATTCCAAGTTCCCCAAAATCTATTAGAATATCTTTTAAATAAAAATTTAGAACAGAAATAATAAATTCAATGAGCATTACTATAAGTAAAGTTAGAAGATATCTAATCAAATATTTATTAATACTTTTTTTCATTTTTTTCTTCTCAGGAACACCCCAATGTAGGCGTCAACATAACTTAAGTTTTTATCGATTTTGAAAACCATACTATAACGACAATTTTATCTAATCGCTAATTTCGATTTTACAATTTTTATTTTATCATGTTGATACTTACCTTTTTTCAATAATTGCTCTAAACTATGTTTCATTATTTCAACTTGGTTTTCATTACAATTTGGACCAATGTAAATTGTATCAATTGGTAATTCTTTTTCTAGATCAAGTTTGAGAGTTGGAACTAAAAGACCTCGTCTTGGTTCAAAATCAATTTTATCTAGATCATTTTCTTCTATCGAAAACCTATACTCTTTTTCTGAATAATGACCAAATTGTTTTATCAATGAAAAAATATATTTTATTGCAGTACGAACATTAGCTTGATAATCTTCATTTTCACTTATGTTATCTTCAAATATATCTATAAACATTTCTTTTTCAAAAACATCAAAAATGAATTTTTCAATTTCATCTTCTTTATAAAACAGGCTTCCATAGTAATAGTTATCCCAGCCGACCTTTTCTCCAAAGTATTTAATTAATTTCTTTCTGCTGAAACGAATACAATAAGAATCTTCTGATTGAGAATAATAACTCCACATACTTATTAAATCTTCTTCTGTTGATGTTGAAAAAATAAATTGATTTGAAAAATTTTCAAATGATATATTGTATTTTTCTAGAATTGACTCTTTTTCATGTGAGAACCGCTTATTAAGGATTTTTTTGATAATTTCTTTAGCGTATTCATATTCTTTCACATCATTCATATATTCTCGTTGTGATAACCATAATTGATGATTCATTATGATTCCTTTTAAACCAGCTCCAGTTGTATAATGATAAACATAGGTGGCTTTTCCTTTTTTATATTCTTTTTCGAGTATTTTTCTTGTTAATGTAAAGGGATTTGAAAAATCCATATTTTCAACTTCTCCTTATTTTTTTATTTACTTGACTCCATTTTTTTATGGTATTGTTATAACTACACAGTTAAACCGTAAACATTCTTGATGGTTTGTCTGATTTTAACGGAAATGTTATGTGTTTTTATGCTGTTCTCGTTTGAGACTGTTTATCAGAGATATTTGAGCGATTTTCTTTTTCTGCAACTCTTCTTTTTACATCATCAAAAAAAGAATTTATGTCGGAATTCTCTTTAAATTGGTTTGAAAACATATTGTTTTTCATATTGTTTATATGCTTTTCAAAAAATTCTTTTGAATGAGAATCTTTATCACACATAATACAATTTCTTTTTTCTTCAATACAAACACGTCCAGTTGTACCGCTTCCTGCGAAAAAATCAAGAACAATTGAATCAGGATAAGAAAGAGCTTTTACAAATCTTCGCATTATTTCAAGAGGTTTTTGAGTAGGATGTCCAACTCTTTCAAGAGAATTTCCATTTAATCGACCAATTTCCCATACATTAGTAGGATTTTTTCCTTTTTTTACATTTTCAGGATTTAATCTTTTATCTCTTAGAGCTTCTTGAAGCTCTTTTTCACCATAGGGAACACGAACAGAATCTAGATCAAAGTAATACTTATCAGTTTTCGTAAGCCAAATTGCCTCTTCATGTCGATTGGCAAAATATCTATGGGCAGACATACCATTCTTATAATACCACACTACAGTGTTTACCAAGCGGAATTTTGTGTTATGACGACAATGATATATTATTTCAATTAAATCGCCACTCTTTACATCTTGAAATTGAGTACCACCAAAGATTACCATACTTCCATTTTTTGAAAGAACTCTATAGGACTCATCAAGCCATTTTGAAGCCCATTCAATATAATTATCGTATGTATCCCATGTTGCCAAATCTAAATTATATGGTGGATCGATTAAAATAAGTTGAATTGATTCATCTGGTAGAGTTTTCAATAGGTCTAAGCAATCTTTGTTTAATAAGATGCAATTTGTTTGTTCAGGAATATCAAAATCAATACTTGATTTATGTTTGATATTATCTTTATTCATTTTATTAAGTTGCATTAACCCTGAATTATTATGTGATTTGTTATGAATGGCCATATTTTTTCCTACCTATTATTTTGATTTTGTAAGTTGATTAAAAAGGTCACTTGCTAAAACTTGAATAGAAGTTCTGGCGACTTCAAGCATAATTTTTAACATATCATTATTATTCCAAGGTTCTCCGTTTCCTTGTGTATATATGGATGCGGCTTGTAGCATTATCATTTTATTGTTTGATTTTACAAATTTATTTTTACATAGATTTTTATTTATTGGCATTCCATAGTTAGCAGATGTTAATCTATCAAGACGATTTAAAGAGCCTGTATTATAATTAATTGTCACAATTCTGCCATCAGGTCTTTTTACAGAAATGTTAGATGTTAAAAAATTTGTTCCCTCAAGGAATAAAACGTAAGGAAAATAAGATTCCTTTAACATTAGATTTGCAATTTCAGAAATATTCTTATGTGAACGCTCTATGGCATTCCCCGCAACCATTAAATCTTGATCATTATTTTTGCCAACCATTATGCCTTTTTTAATATTTTCAATATCCTTTCCCTGATGCTTTGCTTCTGATACGAGAACAACTCTCCAAATACCATTATCATCTTTTACTTCAATTAATCCACCATCAGGTTTTATATTAGCTTCTTCAACGAATAGAGTCTGTCCTAATTCTTTGTCTACTTGTTGCAAGGCTTTATTAATTTCTTTTTTTTCTATATTTGTTCTATATCGGAATGTTAATTGAGGATATTCTTTTTCAAGTACATTCTTTGCTTTTTTTGAAATAGCACCAACTAAATCATCATGTTTTTTTGCTTCTTCCCCAAAAATTCCAATTGCTCCATGAGAATCTTTTTGTTGTTCTGTAAGTCTATTTGATTGATTTTTCTTAGCCATAGATTCCCTCTAATATTTTATGTTAATAACATATCTAATTTTATTAGACTATTATAAGACAAACAAAGAGCCCATGCGAACATCAGCATAATGCATTTTCGCCGTATCCGCTATAAACAAAAGAAAGTGCATAAAGTATCAGCATAACATTCTCCAGTTCAAGCTGTGTTTAACTATACAACAACATGTACACTTTGAAAAGTGTATTTCATACTTATACCTAAAAGTTCAATCAGTTTTATTATAAAATTTATTCTAATCCTTACCTTTCTTACATCAAACTATTCTTCTTTGAATGCAACTGCATCAATTTGAAAAAGGATACCATCTCTTATGAATTTTGTTTCATAGGCTTTTCTTGCAGGATACTTTCCATTAAATCTTTGTTTTATTACCGCAGGCAAGAAGTTTAAATCCTGTATATTGGCAAAAAGACAATCCATTTGAACAACAGAATCCAATGTTAATCCAACTTTTTTTAATCGTTCTTCAAGAACATCAAAAGCACCATTGATTTGATTTTCAATAGGCTGACCTTCATTTTTCATACAATAACTTGTATAAATATAATTTCCAGCTTCTACAATAGTTGAATCAGCCCAGAATTCATCAATTTCGACTCTATTAATTATACCCATTTTCTTCTCCTGTGGAAACTATTTTTCTTTTCATTTTAATACGTCTTTCCTTAACAGTCCAATGAATATATCGGTTTTGAAAAACTTGTTATACGATATTATAAAATAAGCTGCTCTTTTTCAATGATTTTCCCATTCCCAAAGTTTTGTTCTTGAAGAATAAAACCATTCATCGAACATTCCGTAACGAACACTAATTGAAAACTCTGCAAATTCAGGTCTGTCTTTCGGGGAAATAAATGAATAGCTAAAAACAGCATCTTCAACCTTTAAACTAAAAAGATAAGTTCTCTTATATCCCGTTTTAGGAAGCTCAGAAATATAATTTGGTACAAGGACTTCAAGAGATGATGGATAATCTCCATTTTCTGATAAATACTTTTCAACACTGGCAATTATTCTGTTTCCTTTTGAAATAAGTCGTTTTTCACCAAGCCCCAGAGGTAAAAAAACTACTTTGACATTCGTAATTTCTTCATATTCTTCAGTAAATTCATCTTTTAAATTTTGGAAACTAGAATGAAAAATGATAATACCTATCCATACTGCAAGAAGAAAAAAAATTGCAATTATAACAATTATAATATTAAAAATGTTTTTGTCAGCCATGTCTGCCGTCCGCATAGC
>CAMVEQ010000100.1:0-11624 GCA_947166545.1 uncultured Treponema sp.
TTTTTCTACAGGATTTGTATTTTGGTAAAATAATTCAGATGGTCAGACTCCTAGAGGAAAAATGAAGTGTGATGGATTGTATTTACAGAATAGTAAAGGAGCTAAATCTGCTATAATAAATATTATAAATGTTGTTTTGTTTTTGCATAAAAATCCTGCTGGATATGTAATAATGATTGAGAATATAAGAAATGGCAGAAATCTTATGTCAGCAAAAAGATAAAATACAATGCTTGCTGTAAGAAGAAGATATTTTTGAGGAAGTACAGATTCCTTAAAAATATATCCTGTAAGATGGTACAAAATTATAAAAATCAGAAAAAAAACTGCAAATGTAATTGAAATAAAAGACATATAAAACTCGAAAATATAATACTAAAATAAGCAAAGCCCTTTGTCTAGACATTTTGTCAGAAAAATAACGAATTTTATGTAGCTATATTTTTGATGTTTGCAGAAGGAAAACTTCCTTCCCTATATACTTCGTCAGGAGTTTTGTAAACCAATCCCTGATGAATCCTTTCATTATTTAAGAACCTTACAAATTCTCCAAGCAATTTTCGCAGCTCTTCTTCAGATCTGTAATCCCGAAGAAAGAGCCATTCGTATTTCAATGTATGCCATGTACGCTCTACAAAGATATTGTCCTTGCATCTTCCGATTCCGTCCATGCTGATTTCAACTCAATCACAGTCGTAAAATACATCATGCACCAAGGAGTCTTGATGTAAGTGATGTCTGTCGCCATTACCTGATTCGCAAAAGCAATAAACTTGTTCAACAGAAGGTACGGGAATGTAACTAAACTGTTTACGATTTGAGGACTGTAAGGAAATGGAAAATTTCTTATAGAATATGAGTTCCATGCCGTAACATCTGTTATTTTTTTCGATTCTTGTATTGCGGAATGGATGTTTTAGGATATTGTTATTGTTTCCACTGAATTTAGCAACTTTGCCCAGTGGCCGTAATGATTATGCCCACTGGCCATGATGATTTTGGCCACTGACCAAGCTGAGTTTCTCCACTGGCCAAGCTGAGTTTCTCCACTGGGCAAGCTGAGTTTCCCCACTGACCAAGCTGAGTTTCTCCACTGGCCAAACTCTCAGTCTACGCACTGATCAAAGTTATTACGGCTAGTGAACAAAACTATAGATTCAAAACATTCCCATAAAACCCAGAGGCAGAAGCTGGTTCTCCATTTTCTATCAAGTGACGAACATCACCAAGCTGCTGAACACGGAAAACAACTTCTCCAGGCACTCTTTCCTCTGCCCCCAGAACAGTAACAGATGTTGGAGCCACAAAGAAACCTTGCAATAATTGAAGCGGAGAAAGCCCTGTCAAATGCGAAATAATCAGAAACATAACCCCTAAATGACATACAAAAACAAGATTCTTATTATCTAAATCTTTCTGCTCTGGATTAAGATGAGTATCCACAGAAGCCTCTTCATCTGTAAGGTGCGGAAAACAACTGTAGATAGGAACGTCTTTTTTCAATCGTGTATAATCATACTGAGTAAGAAGATTATCAAAGCCAGTGCAGACTTTTTCCGCCTGCATTTCGATGTTGCCGCTTTTCATAGTTTTTGTTTTAAACCAGTCCCAGCGGTTAAAATATTTTTTTTCTCCGTAATAAGTACGTGGAAGCCAGTCCCATGCACCCCGCTCTTTTTTGGTAAATGGATCAGAAACTTTATAATCAAACTCATGAAGCCACTCAAGAGTTTCTGCAGTTCTTCCCAAACGCTCCAGAGCAGGAGCAATTGTAGCCTGTGCTCTACCATACGGAGAAACATAAAAATCGTCAACTTTCCATTTTAATATACGCTCAGTCAAAAGAGCTGCTTCCCTTTTTCCTTTTTCTGTAAGATTATCATTTTTATAATCAGGATCACCGTGACGTATGAATATCAAATGCATGGTTCTACAATAACCTCCGTTTTTCCTTTGCTCAAATCCTTTATAGTAGCTGCAAACACATCCTGCTCTTCCGTCCATATTAAAGCAGTTACATGGACATTAGAATCGTATTCTTCTTTTACATCAGAAATATGAAATCCTTCGCATTTTCGCTTTATTACTTCATATAAAGAATAATCTGCAGAAAATGATATTTTACTTTTTTCTACATAAGGTTCATTTTTACAAATTGCAAGGACCTGTTTCGCAACATCAGAATAAGCATGAACCAAACCTCCAGTCCCTAATAAAGTACCTCCAAAATAACGAGTTACAGTAAGAAGGATATTGGTTATTCCACTGCCTTTAAGAACATCCAATACAGGTCTTCCAGCAGTACCAGAAGGTTCCCCATCATCACTCATTCCACTAGTTTCAGCTTTTAATCCTGCTATAAAAGCATGAACTACATGAGTAGCATCTTTATACTGCTGTTTTATAAGATGAAGTTTTTCACGGGCTTCTGCCTGAGATGATACAGGAAATACTTCTGCAATAAAGCGAGAATTTTTTACAGACAGTTCTGCAACCGCAGGTTCAGTCAAAACGTTCATCGGTCAATTCCTGTTTTTGCAAAGGCTCTTGAGACTGAGTTTCGTCTGACTTATGAGGATGAATTACTCCTAAAAGGGAATAATAATAAATTGTTACAGATAAAAAATATCGGGTAAGAGCTTTGTATTGTGCTATTATAGCAGCAATACTAAGAAATGTTGTCAACAACTGATAAGAGCCACTCTCGCTCTGAGAAGAAGAAGCAAACATAAGAAACATCTGGATTACGAGAGCCTGGATAAGATGAAAACCACAAGAATAAAAAACAAAGCCAACAAATCTAAGCAAGTTACCTTTCATTAAAGAAGCACTCTTTATAAATGCTCTAAAAACTCCAGAATTCCTATCATTATAAAGTACAAGACGGACAAAAGAAAACGGGATTGTTATTATTACACCAACAACAATAAGAATGAGTGCTGCAAATGGAATTGCCTGTGCGCCACCAAGCTTTTCAACAAGTCCAGAAAGGTTGTCTTTAAAAATGTAATATATAAATACGGCAATGACAGCCAAAATAGAATATATAGAAGTAAATGCAATGCCAGTTCCAAAAATTCTTTTTCGATCTCTTCTAAATCCAAAAAATAAAAAACCTATGGTGACAAACTTTTTCTCTACAAGTCTAGACATTATTATGTATAGTCCAAACAAAGATACTTCAGAACAGACATTCATTACAAACAGAAGAAGTAATGATAGCAGAACTGCATAAATAGAATTTCCTAATGGAGATGAAACAGGTGCGACAGCAATTCCCATTACAATAAACTGTATAAAGGAATAAAGAAAGACAGAAAACATAGCCTTTCCGCCACTTAATCGCAAACATTGATTTAGAATCACATGCATGAACTTATAATCAGGTTTTATCATATATTCAAGAGCTTTAGCTGACTATCAGCATCCTCCACTTTTATTTCAACAACTTCTCTTGAAGAAAGTCTTACCCCGTTAGTCTTTAATCCCTTTTCTTCAAAATCTTTTGCATCAAAATCTTCTTTTACAATTTTTATTCTAGGCTTTTTCTCATATTTCAAGGTAAATGTAAAAGACTGCCTTGTATCAACATGAAGAACTTCCATTCCATCAGGAGCAATCATGTAATCGCGGTTCATTATCCAACCAGAAACACGGAATCTTTTAATGTAGCAGAACTTTGTTTTTGGATCGCGATAAATCACAGTAAACAATGTAGATGAAATTATATCTTTATCTGCATAATTACAATACCACATTCCTGTATCTACAAAAAGTTTTTCAGGTACATCACAAACCGTATAAATTCCACTATGTCTAATAAAGAAAATACGGTCAAAAGGAGTAACTTTCAGAATTTCAGAACCTCCATTCACACCAGTACCCAAATAGCCTTTATCATCATAACGCAAAGGACTGTCTCTTTTAACAACCTGCTTAACATCAACAGCTGAAAATTTAGAAATCTTAGTATGACGAACAAGCTCTTCTGGTGCAAATTTCTTAAGCATGTCGGAAAGATAGTCAATTGCACAATCTGTAAGATGCTTTAATTTTTTATTTATATCTTTAAGCTGCTTGTTTATTGCAGATACCTGTTCTTTATTTTTATTTATATCAAACAAAGAAATTCTGCGGATTGGAATTTTCAGTAAACGTTCAACATCTTCATCTGAAATTTCGCGAATAAGTTCTGCCTTAAATGGAACGAACCCCTTTTTTACAGCCTTATTTACATCTTCCGCAGTTTTCATCTGCTCTATTTTTTTATAGATTCTTTCTTCAATAAATATTCTCTCTAACGTTCTTAAATGAAGTTCTTCTGTAAGCCGCCTTTTTTCAAATTCAAGCTCATCTTTTATTATGCTTGTTAATTTTTTTGCATAATACTTTATAATCTCTGTAGCAGTCATAGCCACAGGCATATTGTCTTTTATTACAAGCATCTGGCAGGAAATTGATTTTTCGCAGTCTGTATAAGCATACAAGGCTTTTTCAACTTCCGAAGCATATACCCCGCGCGGCAACTTAATTTCTATATGACAATGATCTGTTGTAAAATCATTTATTGAACTTATTTTTAACTTTCCAGATTTAAATGCTTCATCTATAGAATTTTTAAGTTCCCTGGCATTTGTATCTAATGGAAGTTCCGTAATTACAATTTTCTTTTCATCGCTTAAATCTAGTTTAGCACGAGAAACTATCTTACCATTGCCGTCATTATAATTACTGACATCAATAAGACCTCCAGTAATAACATCTGGATAAATCTGAAAATCTTCACCTTTAAGAGCTTTTATTTCTGCCTCAAGAACTTCTTTTAAATTATAAGGCAGAATCTTAGTACTCATTCCAACGGCAATTCCTTCTGCTCCAATTATAAGAACAACTGGTATTTTTGCCCTGTAAACTTCAGGCTCTGTACTACGACCATCATAATTCGGAATATAATGAGTGACTTCAGGATTTGTAACAAGAAAATCTTTGGCAACAGGACGAACACGACATTCTATGTAACGGGAAGCAGAGGCTTCATCTCCAGTAAACATGTTTCCAAAGTTTCCCTGTCGTTCAATGAAAATTCCTTTATTAGCAAGAACAACAAGAGCAGCCCCAATAGAAGCATCACCGTGAGGATGATATTTCATACATTCACCAACAACATTTGCAACCTTCTGAAAACGTCCATCATCCATTTTAAACAGAGTGTGCATAATACGTCTCTGAACAGGTTTCAGACCATCTTCCAAATCAGGAATTGCTCTGTCTCGGATTACATAGCTTGCATATTCTATAAAGTTTTTATCAAATAAGTTTTTAACAAATGCCATTCTAGTTCCTAAGTTGTGAGTATAAAATTATGCGTCTATATCTGCATTAGAAAGCAGATGTTTTTCAATAAACTGCCTGCGCTCAGGTGTGTTCTTACCCATATAAAAAGCTAAAAGCTGTGGAATAACTTTTAACTGACTAATTTCAACTGGAGTCAGATGCATAGTTGCAGGGTCAATAAATTGCTTAAATTCACTAGGATTTATTTCTCCCAAACCTTTAAATCGAGAAGTTTCTGCACTTGCTCCCAGTTTTTTTATTGCTTTATCTCTTTCATCTTCACTATAACAGTAAATATTTTCTTTCTTATTCCTTACACGGAAAAGTGGTGTCTCAAGAATATAAATGCGCCCACTTGTTACAAGTTCCTCAAAATATCCAAGGAAAAATGTCATTACAAGATTGCGGATATGGAAACCATCATTATCAGCATCAGTAGCAATTACAATCTTGGAATATTTAAGATTTTCAACACTTGTTTCTATGCCCAATGCCATCATGAGCTGATACAATTCATCATTCTTATAGATTTCAGCCTGTTTTTTTCCATACATATTTTCAGGCTTACCTCTTAATGAAAAAATTGCCTGAAAGTCTGCATTTCGGGAATGAGTCATTGTACCAGAAGCAGAGTTTCCTTCCGTTATAAAAATCATTGACTCAGAACCTTTTGCACCATCTTGAACATGGTAACGGCAATCCTTCAATTTAGGAATTTGAATACATATTTTTTTAGCAGCTTCTTTGGCCTTTGACTTTACAGCACTAAGTTCAGTTCTAAGCTTTTCATTAGCCTGTATTTTTTCCTGAATTTTTTTTGCAGCATCAGAATTTCTATGAAGCCAGTCATTTAATCCAGACTGAGTTTCTGAAACTATCCACTGGCGGATATCAGTATTTCCAAGTTTATTTTTGGTCTGACTTTCAAAAACAGGATCTTTTACTTTTACAAGAACAGCAGCAGCCATTCCATCACGAATGTCTTCACTTTTATATGAAGTATTATAGAAATCATTTATTCCCTTTACAAATCCTTCTTTAAAAGCAGAAAGATGTGTTCCGCCATCTGCCGTATACTGTCCATTTACAAATGAAAAATAATTTTCACCATAGGCATTTGTATGTGTAAAGGCAAATTTCAAATGTTCACCCTGATAGCTACCTATAGGATATAGAGCAGTATCTTCGATTTCCTTTGAAAGCAAATCGAACAAACCGTTTTCACTATAAAAATCCTGTCCATTCAATCTGACAGTTAATCCAGAATTCAAATAGGCATAATTCCACATTCTACGTTCAACAAATTCCATGTTAAACGAATATTTTCCGAATATTTCTTCATCTGGAATAAATTCAAAATAAGTTCCATCGGGTTGTTTATTGTTTAGAGTTCCAGTATGCTGCTTCTGTAAAACACCTTTCTCAAAAATAGCTTCCGTAGCTTTTCCATCTCGCGTTGAAACTACTCTAAAATACGAAGACAGAGCATTTACAGCTTTAGTACCAACACCGTTCATTCCTACAGAAAACTGAAATACATCATCATTATATTTAGCACCGGTGTTTATTTCACTGACACATTCAACAACTTTACCCAGAGGAATTCCACGTCCATAGTCTCGTACTTTTACAGTGTTATTTTCAACCTGAACGTCTATGCGTGTACCGTATCCCATTATAAATTCATCAACAGCATTATCAATTACTTCTTTTAACAAAATATAGATACCATCATTCTGGTTAGACCCGTCTCCAAGCCTGCCGATATACATTCCAGAACGAAGTCTAATATGTTCCAAAGCATCAAGATGTTTTATTTGAGATTCATCATATACCTTTTTTTTAGAAGCAACAGTTTTTTTCTCAACGGAAAGCTTCGCAGAAGCAAGAGCTTTTTTAGATGTAGTTATTTTAGAAGCAGAAACTTTTTCTTTAGCAGAAACAGTTTTTTTCACAGTCTTGGATTTAGCAGTCGATTGAACAGCTTTTGAAGTTTTTTTTGTCTTTTCTACTTTTGAATTAGCAGATTTTGATACGGACTGATTTTTCTTAGAAATTCCACCCATATCAATATTATACAGGTAATAAAACTTTTAGTCTAGTTTTAGCTTAGAAAGAATTGCGCGGCTTTGGAATCGAACCAAAGACCCCAAGCGTGTCATGCTTGTACTCTAACCAACTGAGCTAGTCGCGCAGTAAAGAATAAAAATCCCGTAAATTAATATACAATTTACGGGATTTTTTGTCTACTTCAAAGAAGCACTAATTCTTTCAAGAACCTTCTTTCTATCCAAAGGTTTAACGATGTAGTTCTTTGCACCAGCAAGAAGAGACTTCTTAACAAGTTCCTCTTTACCCAAAGCACTAACCATAACAACCTTTGCATTCTTATCAAATGCTATAATCTGTTCAAGGGCAGAAATACCATCCAAACGAGGCATAGTAATATCCATCGTTACCAAGTCAATATTAGGACATAATTCCTTATACTTGTCAACGCCTTCTTTTCCGTCTTGAGCGGTTGCAACAATTTCATAACCATCACTAGACAGAATCTGTGTCAACTGCTTTGCAACGAATACAGAATCATCTACAACAAGTACGCGATATTTTGATCCATCTTCCTTTAAGCCCTCTGGTGGACGATCATTAACTGTAGGAAAATCATCTTTCGTCTTCATATTGTAACTCCTTTATTATACACGTTCGCGAATTGCGACGTTGACCTCAATTTTACCATACTCTGTAATAAGAGGAACAATAAGTGCCTCTACATTTTCGTTAGTTCTACCTAGAGCAGCTATTTCCATTTTCTCTCCTGCAAACAATGTTGGAGGTGTCAAGTCAAATTTAAAACCTAACTCATGGAGTTTCGTAACAGCCTGAGCTGTAATGATATTAGCAAGTTCACTTATTGTTGCCTTTGCCAAATCATCGAAATCTGGTAACTTCTCACCATTCATTACAGAAGCAATATTCAATGCAGTTTCATAGGTCATGTCAAAAAGAACACGACCTTCAACATCACCGGCAAGACCGACAAGTGCTGCAACTCCCATTACAGGCATTGCTGTCGATTTGAGATAAAGATCTCCTCTCTTTACATCGGCACCACCTAAAACTTCTTGCAATACACGATATGAAGTTTCTACAAATGGGTTAATGTATTCGACTCTCATTATTTCCCCCTGGAACGTTTTCTATTATTTAAAGATACCATTATTTTGAATAAACCGCAACATTTCCAATCATTTTTTTCTTGAAACCTGCTGCAGAAATATCTTCATTATCACCAACAATAATAACTCCATTACCTTTTATCTGCTCCTTAAACTCATTTATCATGGCTTTCTGAGAAGACTCAGGCAAGAACGATATAATGTCTCGTGCAAAAATAATATCAATATCAGAAAGATTATTAGTATTTGCACAATCATGATATTCAAACATAATTGAATCTTTTATTTCTTTGCTAAATGTATAGTCTCCTGAAACGGTACGAGTCAAATATGGCTGATACCAATCTCTGCTGGCTTCTTCTGACAAAGTCAACAATGGAGCATTAGATACATTAAGCAAATCAATATCATGAGCATAAATACGAATGTTTGCACTCGGATATTTCTTTTTCAAGATACAGGCAAGAGAATATGACTCATAGCCCTTGTTACATCCAGCATTCCAAACAACAATATTTTTTGCATTATTATCAGGTAAAGCTTTAAGTACTTCATTAGAATAAGCTTCGTTCCACCATGTACAGTTACAACGGGAATAGAAAGGCTTCAAGAATGCATCTGCATCAGCATCATTCTGAATCTGAGTTTTATCAGCACCTCTCTGCTTTTTCCAATCTACATACCGCTTGTTTACCCAATCTTTTGTTATAGCGTTTACAGAAAACTTCTTTTGGGTTAAAAGAGATTCTGTGATGAATTTCAAATCTTCATCTGTAATTGCATTTTCAAGATTTGCCACAGGAGCAACATTCTGCATTTCAGAAGCAGATTCTGCAGCAAGAGACTTTCTGCGTTCCATCTGAACTTTTGCAGTCTCAGCAAGTTTCTGCTCTTCTTCTGGAGTTCTAACACCAAAAATAGTGTCAATATCAAGAAGAATGTACAAATGTTTTTGAGCTTCTGCTACACCATAAATATATTTGATATTTATGTCACCAAAAAGAGGATGTGGAGGCTGAATTGTACTCTGCTGAATGCCAACAACATTGTCAATCGCATCTACAACAACTCCAAACATCTGTTCCCCAACAGTAACAACAAGCATATTCTCCATCTTATTGTCATCATGAGGCGGAACCTCAATATTAAAGAAGAGGCGAAGATCTATAATTGGTATAATCTCACCACGAAGATTGTATACACCCAATACGAAAGGCAAACTGTTAGGAACATAAGTAAAATTACCAGCCTTTACAATTTCCTTTACCTTTCTAATATCAATTGCATAATCTTTTCCTGCAAGAGAAAAAGTTACCATTCTATAATCAATAATACTGTTGCGTGCCTTTTCTTCAGTATTCAAAGTTGCATTACTAACATCTTCTGTCGTACTTGCAAAAGCACTCAATCTTTCCTGTATCGTTGCCATGGCTTACCCTCTTCTTATTGCTTCTTCTTCACGAAGCTGCTGTGCGTCAAGTTCCTGCTTTACGCCAAGTTCAAGCAACTGGCTTACATCAATAATAAGAGAAACAGAACCATCACCCAATATTGAAGCACCGGCAATTCCCGGAGATGCAGTAAACTGATCACGCAACGGCTTAATTACGACATCTTCTTCTCCAACCAAAGCATCGACCATAACGCCAATCTTCTTTTCCTGAGAACCAACAATTACAATAAAGCAGTAATCATTATTAGATATGTCTTTAATGTTAAAGAGTCTATTCAAGCGAAGAATTGAAATTACTTCATTACGAACATTCAAAACTTCATAGCTATCGATTGTATTAATGCTGCTCTTCTTAACACGCTGGCTTTCAATGACGTTTGCAATTGGAATAGAGTAAACTTCTTTTCCAACACGAACCAAAAGTCCCTGAATAATAGCCAAAGTCAATGGCAGTCTTATACTAAACTTAGAACCTTTATGGCGTTCACTTACAATGCTGATAGAACCTTTTAGTTTTTCAACCATAGTTTTAACAACATCAAGTCCAACACCACGACCAGAAACATTACTAATCTTATCGCTAGTTGAGAAGCCTGGCATAAAAATAAGATTATATGCTTCCTGGTTAGACAATACTTTGTTAGGACTAATAAGCCCCTTATTTATTGCCTTCTGACGAACCTTATCAACATCGATACCTTCACCGTCATCAATAATGTCGATAATAATCATATTACCTTCATTTGAAGCACGAAGTGTAAGAGTACCTGTTTCATCCTTACCGAATTTTACACGTTCATCAGGAGTTTCTATACCGTGGTCAACAGAATTTCGTACACAGTGCATGATTGGATCAAGCAAATCATCAACAACTGTCTTATCAAGTTCTGTCTCTTCACCTTCAATAACAAGGTTAACCTTACGTCCCAAATCACGGCTCAAATCGCGTACAACACGAGGGAAACGATTGAAAATAGTTCCAATAGGAACCATTCGAATCTTCATGACACCTTCCTGTAATTCACTTGCAATTCTACCCAAGTTCTGGGTTGAAGAACGGAGCTTGCTGGAAGTAAGTTTGAAGTCATTTTCAAACGAATCAAACCAAGTAGAAAGGCTTCCATATTCCTCAGAAAGCTTCTGACGGACTTCTTTTACAGGAACACCCTTCTGTACATCTTCAATATATTTTGGAACATCCTCGAAAAGATGATGCTGTTTTTCCTTAAAGCTGTTATTCAAAGTCTGCAACTGAACCTGAAGATCTGCAGTGTGAAGACCAATCTGGTTAAATGCTGCTTTTGTAATAACAGTTTCACTAACAAGGTTCATCAATATGTCAACACGACGAGAGTCAACACGAAGGATTGAACCTGTCTGGCTTACTTTATGAGCCTGAGACTGCTGTGCAGCAGGTTTTTGAGCTTGAGAAGATTCAGTTTTCTGCTCTTCTACAACAGCAGCTGAAGTTTCTTCTGCTGCAGGAGCTGGTGCAGCTGCCACAACAGGGGCAGAAACAGGAGCCGGAGCTGGTTTTGGAGCCTCCGGTGCAGAAGTTACAGGAGCAGCTGCAGCAGGAGCTTCAGAAACAACTTCAGAAGCAGAAAGAGCAAAACTACTTGCACCAGTAACTTCTCGTGCATCAGCAGCAAGAGTTA
>CAMVEQ010000101.1:0-11612 GCA_947166545.1 uncultured Treponema sp.
TAGAAAAAACAAGTATATTTCATATATAGGAATTAAAATCATGGCAATTATAAGAATAAAATTTATTGTAAAACGAAACTTAAATATTTTAAAAAAATAAATATATATCATACAAATTTTATCGATAAAATTATTAATAGTACATCTTATTTTATTATTTTTCCATGATATTACATCGGATGTAAAAAAGTCTTTACAACCTTCCTTCCAAAAATCTGGAAAAGGATTTAATACATTCTCAGGCCCATTATAGTCAGGAACATAAAAATTATAAGATTTTCCCAATAAGCTTAAAAACAATGAAAGACGATTCTTCAAGAAAGCTTTTGGATTGTGAACAATGAGAGAACTCCATGAACTCATATATAATCTATATTCTTTTTTTGAAAGCCTTGACTGAACATTAGAACCAGATTTTCTAATATTAATTTCCCAATATCCTCTTAATCCATGTTGGCTTATCATTTCCAAAGGATAAAATGAATCAATTATTTTTAAGTCTTCATTTGCATTTTTATAAGTAAGATTATCATGACAACGTAAAACATATTGTAAAGGGGAAATTGTATTTATAAGCATATAATCAGAATTAAAATATTTTTTTTCATCTATTTTTTGAGGAATTGAAAAAACAAAAACAACTAATAAAAAATATATAGCTATAATTATTTTTCTTATCTTAGTCAAATCAGATATAATTAGAAAAATGGTAAATCCAAATATTCCAATAATTAAGCCCTCACTTCGCCAAAGAGAAACAATACAACCTAAAAAAAATAAAATCATAATATTTTTTATTAAGATAGAATTAGTATCAAGAATTCTAAATATACAAATAAAGAAAAATAAAGAAATAATAGCATATAAACAATTTCTATAAGGATTTAAAATTATATCATAAACATTTGGACTTAAAAACAATATAAAAATAATTTTATAATAATTATTATAGTTTTCTTTTAAAAATTTGTAAGCATAAAATAAAGCAAAAAGAAAAAAAGCCCATTGAATACATCCTATAGAAAACTTATGAGGAAAAAAATATAAGCAGGCTCCATAAAAACAACTTGTAAATACGTGATGCCAATAATTAGGTAAATATCGAATTGCATAAGAAAAGCCTATAAGATTATCAACAAAATTTCCAAAAGAATCAGGAAGCCTTATAAATACAACAAAAAGCCCAAGAAAAAAAACAATCATCAACCAAATTTTTTCCTTAGTATTATAATTCTTCAATAGCGAAAACACTATATTCCAAAGTGAAAATATTATAAAAAAAGCAAAAATACGAGTAAGAAGTTTACAGAAAAAAACTTCCACATTAATAGATATATCACAATTTTCCAATTCTCTTAAACTATTATTTATAAAATCAAAATCATAAAAGAAAAGTTTTCTTGTATAAAGGAATGAGAATAAAAAATGCAATAAAGGAATTACTTGCAATTTATAAGCCATGCAAAAATTAAGCTTTTTTAGTTCTATTTGTTTCATCATTCTATATTTTCTCCATCAATAATTTCATTACCAGAAAATTAAGAATCATCGTTACTGGAGTAACCAGAATTTTTGCAATTAAAAAAGAGCTTTTTACGATGATTTCTGCATCAAATAAATGTAAAATTTGAAAGTTCAAAAATTTCAAGAGCATTGAAACCATAAAAATCAAAAGTATCTGATACACCAAATACACAATGTACTTAGCAAAGACAGGAATATAACTGTTGTTTCTGAATACAGCCCGAGTGGAAAAGACGAACGTAAATGTTACGCCAACCCAAGAACTGATTACATTATTCAGAAACAGATTATCAGAAATGAAACTAAAAAAAGTATAAGTACCGAAATCCAATATCCAGCCAATTCCGCTGATACCAAAAAATTTCATAGCTTGAATAAAAAAAGATTTCATTCAAGCCTCTGAATTTACAAAAACATTTAATTCTTCTGGAGTACCAAGCACATGAACTTTCTCACTCGGAATATCAGAAATATAAATATCTCCACCTTTTTCAAGCAGAAAATTGTATAGTGGAGCAACATACTTTTCGCCATTCACAAGATTACCAGAATCCTTGTAATACTCGTTATATAGTTTTTCATACAAAGCACATGTTCTAAAATAATAGGCCCCGAGCGTACAGTTATCGCTTATCCTCTCCTTCTCCTTTATTTCAACAGCCTTACCACTATCATCAAGACGAACAAAACTCCAGTGAGTGCCTTCAGCTTTAAAACAAGGGATAAAACCATCTCCTTTTATTTGACTAGAATTCATTGAACCGCTTTCAACATAAGTATCAATGTTGTAAATGAGTAATGCATTTTCATTAATCCAGAAATTAGAAGCAAGCATTGCAGTTGTTGCCTGTCCATCTGTAAGGTAGTCTATTATGATTACATGAAACTTTTCTATTCCTAGTTCTTCACATTTTTTCGTAATAAAAGCTTCTGCGTCATTTTTTTCATCTTTCATGGCAATAAAAATGTACTGATTGACATCATTCTTAAATCCATCCAGACTAATCATAGACCATTCAAAAAGAGTCTTTCCTCTAGCTTTAATCATATATTTAGGAACATCATAGCCAACCTTTCTAAACCTAGACCCAAGATCTCCCATTCTAATCACTACATCCATTTTATTCATTATGACAGCTCCTTACATTGTGATGACTTACAAATTTCATTCAGCTCTTCCACAGTCTTATTCAAAAACTCGTCAGGACGAACAGTTCTATCATCAACATAAAATCCTTTATGTCCAGGCCAAGGTTTTCCATAAAGAATCTCATCATAAGGAATATCCCATTTATCAAGCCATTCCAAGAGAATCTTGGCAGTATTCTTGTTAATTACACCAATATTACCGTTATAGGAATTCATGTTGCGGCTGGTAAACAAAACTATTTTTGCACCATTATTCTTATACCAGCGAAGTTTATCTACCATCTCTTTAAATGGAACTAAATCCTCATATTTTTCTTCCTTCTTTTTTATTGGACAGAGCGTACCGTCAATATCAAATACAAAAGAATAATCTTTGAACTCATCAGATTTCATGTTCTATTTCCTCCAGAATGTTGATTGCGTTTAAAATAAAGCCAAAAACTTTATGCGGATAATCTATATGAAGCGGTAACATCGAAATAAACAAAGAAGCCTCGTATATTCTGACAGTAAGATAATCAAATCCATTTTCAGAAAGCTTTGTTCGAAATATTTCTTTGTAAACAGAGTTGTCAAAATCTATTTTCAATTCCGCTTTGAATTCTTCGTTTATATTGATATCAAAGAGAGCATTATTAAAAAAGTCATATCTGCCACAGATAGAATGACTCAGTTTTGCAATGTCATAATACGGATTTGTCCAAAGTTCTTCCTCGGTTAAAGCTCCTTTCGGGTCAATAAATTTTAGAAGTTGTGTAGATTTGTTATACATCACATTCGCAAAACACGGATCTCCATGTCCGATTACGGATATTAGAGGATATTTACATTTTTCCTCAATTTTTTCTTTTAATAAAAGATATCTTTCAAAAAGAAGATCAACATTATTAATAACACAACTTGTTTTCATCAGACTTGCAATAGGTTCAAATGAAGGAAGCTTTTTCAAAATCTCCAGTCTTTCTTTTACCTTATCAACATAAAGTTTCTGAGAGATTTTTTCATATTCATCTCTTGAAACATTTCGAGAATGTCGGCTTTTGAAAAAGAAAAAGTATTTATCCAAAATCTTTGAGAATTCATCTTTGTCAATTGAACCATGAACCCATTTTATTGCAAGATCTGTCGTATGAATGCGTTCCATGGTGTAACAGGCTTTTTTATCATCTTCCTTATAATTGAACGGCATGACAAACCAAAATTTCATGTCTTCAGGCAGAAGTTTGTAGAAACTGTACTCGGCTTTAATCTTCAATTTGTTTTCAGAGCTTTTTACAATGGTATATTCATCTCCATGAAGAGAATTAAAATATCTGGAATCAAAATTTCCTGCTACCACCTGAATGAAGTTCCCTACAATTCCAATATTTGTAAGACCTTCAATTTCAAATGAATCTTCAATCTTTGGGACAGCACAAAATGTTGATTTTTCAGTAATACTTGCACCTAAAAATTTAGAATAAGAGTTTATATCTCTAAACATTGCAAGTGATGTCGTATTTCCAGAAAGAACACGATAAGGCTTTTCAATAAACAATATTTTTTTTAATGCCAATGCAGATTTTTCTATATCAGAAATTATAAAATTTGAAAAAAAATGAAGAATCCTTGTGTTTTCATCAAATTTCTCAATCTTATTAACAAGATCTCTAAATTCAAAAAACGAGTTTACAGAAAGAAATGTAAAATCTGAAAATATTTTCTTTAATGATTCATGCAAATATACTTCAAGGCGACGTTTTTTTACAATAACATCTCCAAAACCTTTATCGCCGATTACATCTTTTATAATCTCGCTTTTTTCGTTTGTATCGTCAAATATAATAAGAATCTTATCTTCCATTCTTACGCTCCACTATTTTTACAAGCTGAACAAAAAAAATAAATACATACACAACTATAAGAAAGAGTACACTCATCATTACGAAATTTCTTTGAGGAGCAAATGCACTTCCTGTAAGAGCAGCAGAAAGATATTCGGAAATAACATTTTCCGAAGAAAAATCAAAAAAACTGCGGCAAAAGAGAAGAGAACATATTTCAATAAGCCATGATAAAATTGAAAATGTAAAAAGTACAAAAAAACGTCCTTTTACAAGATTTTTTATTTCTATGTAGATTTCTCTGATTTGTCTGATAAGAATAAGACCTCTTAAATGACGGATAGAAGATTTCGACTTTAAAAAATACTCATTCCAAAACTCTAATATGCTAGGTAATACAAAAAAACATACAGCAAGAAAAACACTTACAGTTGAAAGCAAAAAGAAAATATACCCAAAATTATTTTTCTCAAAAAAAGTTATTGAAGCAAAAATTACAAGCAAAGAAATTGTATCAATAAATCTATCCAAAAGAACTATAGAAAGTCCTTTTATATAACTTTTTGTAAGATGCCCAAACCTGAATATTCTGAAAATTTCACCAGCCTTGAACGGAATTACGATATTTATAAGTGTAGTAATTGCAAATATTCGTAGATATTTAAATAAAGGAATACCTTCTCCTACCAGTAAAAAATAAAATCTAAAAGCTTTAAGAGAATAAACAAGAAAAATAGTAGCAAAAAGAATTATAAAATAGTTCATTTTCCTGTCGCAAATACAACCTGTGCCGTATATTTTTCAACTACTTTATCGCGATGCTCATCTTTTATGAATTTTTTCTTATTCAGTATATAAGATCCCAGCAATTTTAAAACCACTATAGCCTGATTTACCATCTTAACATTTGAAACCTGATCATCCTCACGCCATAGAATCGGGAAATAGCTAACTTTATGGTTAAAAAAGGCAGAGCCTAATACCATACAGTAATTAAACATCAAATTGTCTTTATATTTTTCCCAGAAACGAGATTTTAAAACTTCAACTTTGTACATATTCAGCCCAGAACCAAGATCATACACAACATGTCCAGTTCCTAGTGAAAATAAAAAATCATATATTCGGTTTCCAAATGTACGGAATTTTGAATATCCCTGTAATTTTGAACCTTTCATGAATCTTGCACCTAAAAAACAATCAGAGCCTTCATATTCTTGACTCTTCAAATATGGAAGAATATTTGCAATATCTCCCTGATCATCTCCATGAAGTACAATAACATAATCAAAACCGTTTTCGATTGCATAATTGAATGCAACTTTATGAGAGCCGCCAAGTCCATAATTTTCATCGTTCCTCAAAAGTACAACTGGAACACTTAACTCAGTTTCTTTAAGGTAATTCTGTACAGCATTTTCTCCATCATCTGTGCTTCTGTTATTCACAATGATAACCTGCGATAACTGATTGCAAACTTCACCATTAAGTTGCCCTAAAACACGTACAATCTGCTTTTCACAGTTATACATTGGAATAAATAAAAGAATTTTACTCATATAAAAATAGTCCAAAATGTAGTTAATATCGTTTTTACGCTTATTATATCAACTTTATATCGTATTAACGAATTTTTCAAGTATTCAATATCGTTATTATGATATTAAATACCTATGTCTTCTTTTTCAGAACGTTTAAGGGCAGAAATAGAATTTTCAGGAATGCTTCAAAAAGAGGTTGCATTTAAGGCAGGAATAAAAAAAAGAGCCTTGGACATGTATATAGGCAAACAAGAATCAATGCCTCCTGCTGATATTGCAGTAAAACTGGCAAAAGTCCTTAATGTTACAGTAGAATACCTTGTAACAGGGGAAAACGAGGCCAGAAAGATAAAAGAATATGAATTCCTTCAAAGAGATTTATCAATATTACCATCTAACATAGCCTTAAATCTATGCGAAACAATACATCTTATGGCTGAAAGAGAAAGAAATCTGACAAAAAAAACGTTTCCATACACGCCATAAAACGTTTCATATTACTCCACAGTTCGTTTCCATACTGTCCACGAAACGTTTAGTAATATGCCACGGTTCATTTCCATACACTCCACGAAACGTTTCATATTACTCCACGTTTCGTTTCCTGTAATGAAACGAAAGCAAACATCGCAGAGAGAGATATCAAATCATCTTCCCAGTATCATAACCCAGTAATATTTATATGTGCTGTTGGCATCGTATGCATAGGCAATTCCTATTTTTGTACTGTTTTGATTCAGCATGTTGCGCCTGTGCCCCTGTCCATCATAATTTTCATCATCTTCCTTCCATTGAAGGAAAGTCCTTTCTCCGGATCTATTTCCAGCAGAAATGTTTTCCCCAGAAAAAGAAAGGGAAACTCCCAATTCATTCAAAACAGTAGAACATCTAGAGCCATTCGGACGAGTATGCGAAAAGTTTCCGACAATCTCTTTTGCACGTACTGCAGCCGCCCTGCACAAACCTTCATCAAGAGTAAGTGTGCCTAACTGACCTACAAGATTTGTATTAGATGAATTATCCTGATTAACATAGAAAGCTTCATTTCCAGTACGAAAAGAATTTGTCCGCGAAAAGACAGTCATTACTTCTTCATCATTCATATACACAATTATGTCAGAATCCGAGCCAGAATCCGAAGAACAGCCAGTCCAGGTACACATAAACAAAAAAGCCATAAGAGGTATTGTTATAAAAGAGATAAGATTTTTCATTTTTTTTCACCCCTTACTCTTCAAAATCATAGATGGTCATATCATCTGGAAGAAAAATCAGAAATTTCTGATAAGCATCAATCCATTCGCCATTATCTACCCACATAGGTGCAGTAAGAAGCACCCAAAGCCACTTTCCATGCTGACCGTCATAAACATCATCTTTCAATATTTCCAAAACAGAAACACTCATTCCGCCTTCGTGATTCAAAGTCCTGTATTTTGGAGAAACAGATGTATCTTTTTCTATCCGTAAATCTAAAACACCCAAAATTCTAAAAGAAGAAAATTCTTTTATTTTCGCATGGTCATTCACTACAACGCCATGTGCATAAATAAACATTGGACATAAAATCAAAAGCAACACAATAATTTTTCTCATCATGTACAATCCCAAGTATACCAAACCTTTGAAAAGTCATGTTTCTTCAAAACTTCCGAATTAATCAGAAAATTAGCAACGCCCATGTCGCCCCAACACATTTCTTCACCGTCCCCTGCACAAGAATCCAGATGAAGTAATGTCGTATCAAAATAATCAGCATCAGCGTCTGACATATCATTCCGAACATCATTCTGAACAAAAGAAGGATAACCCAGTATATGATTTTCACTATCCATAATCATATTGTAAACTTCATCTGCATAAACATTTATATCACTCGGTCCTAATAAATCATATATACTGCCTTCAAAATCTGCAACACCTGTAATTTCATTTACAGCATTCCGTATCAAATAATCCATCCTGTAATCATCTGACGCCATATACGAAACAGACTTACGGAATTCAAGTGCGGTACAATTTATAACAGGTGTACTGGTCACTTCGGAAAAATCAGGCACAACATTCTTTACATCATCAATGGTGATATTTTCATCAATTTTCTCATGAAAGACAATTTTCCAGTTCTTCTGCTCTGTAAAATCATACCAGTTCATTCCATACATGTCATCTGTTGAAGAAATAAAAAATTGTAACATTCCATTCTTAGGCAGAAGATCATTATCATAATACATGCACTCACTGAAATTTAACTGGCAGAGCAGCTGCATTTTTTTGCCATTTTCATCAACAGGATATTCTTGTTTTAAATCCCAGTAAGGAATACCACCAATCTTTGAAGAAGTAAGAGTCATTTCTTTTTCCTTTACAGGAACTAAAGCAAACGATTCCTTGCAGGCACGTTCTTTTATGTAAGATTTTAACCTTTCAATTCCCTCTTCACTTGCAAAATAATTATTCATGGCATTTAATATTTTTACCATCATTTTAATATGCAAATAATAATCAGGAATCTTGAAAATCTTTCCAGAAAAATCAAAAACATATTCGTTTAGTCTACTATGTGTTACGGACTTAACATCTGTAAAATCATATTTATATTTTTTCAGGAACTTGCGGAGGATAATATTTTCTTTCGTTATAAATGCAACAGCTGAGTTGTTATAATACAAACAAAACAAACCTATAGCAACAAACACAAGAAATTCGACCGCAGGTACAAAGGCTTTTGCTGCAATTGACATGCATGCAAAAACAGAAAACATCACCACATCCAATACAAAGACAGCATTTTCAAATATCGTTACAAACTTAAATGGATCATTTCTTACTATACATTGATACTTCATTTTTTCCAAAACTTACTTCCTGCGTATAATAAATTCAACGCGCCTGTTTCTCCACCAGTTTGCACGGTCTTCCCATGCAGCAATAGGATTAGCACCTCCCTTTCCTACAGCCGTTATCACTTCTGCAGGAACTCCAAGTTCAATAAGCATATTCTTAATTGCAGTTGCACGAGCCTGTGACAATGGAATAAGTTCCTCAACATCTTCACGGTGAGTATTTGAAACATTATTAGCATATCCTTCAATAATCACAAGAACATCAGGATGTGCAAGCAACTGGTCAGCAACAGACTTTACAGTTTCATTATTTGAATCAATCTGACTCTTTGACAGAGTTCTAAACGTTGCTTTATCAGCGTCAAAGTAGATTGTGTTAACAATAATCTTCCATTCTTCTTCATCCACACTCTGAACCAAAACTCCTGTACGGACAGATTGAGAATCTGTAAGATACTCAGCTCCTGTACGTTCCTTTTCTTTTTTAGAAGGTTCAACAATCAAGCTGATAAGATATTTTGTTAAAGAATATGCACTATCACCTGAATCAGAGCGTCCGTCCCAAATAATTTCAGTAGGGATTTCTCCTTCGCCTGTAAATACACGGAATGGATTTCCCCTGTTATCGGAAATCATGATGCTCCAAGAGGAAACTTCATCAATACCAGTTACTGAAGTTTTCAGTAATACAGTATCATTATCGCCGTCACCATCAGGAGTAAAATGATCTTTATCTATTGAAAGATTTGCGACAGGCTTTGGCTCAACAAGATATTTATTTTTCTTTGCCAAAGACTCCGCCTCTTTTACTTTCTTCTGAACAGATTCACGAGTACGAGCAATTTCTTCAGCCCTAGCTTTTTCTACCTCAGCAATATTGTCATTGTCCGACTTTGCTTTTTCCTCTGCTGCAATAGGTTCTATTTCTTTATTCTCTACATCAGCTTTGGCATTCTCTTCTGCTGCTATACGTTCTTTCTCCTCAGCGTCAGACTTTGCTTTCTCTTCTGCTACAATACGAGCATTCTCTTTCTTTTCCGCATCAACTTTTGCTTTTTCTTCTGCAGAGATGCGTGCTTTTTCATTCTTCTCCGCATCTGCTCTAGCTCTTTCTTCCGCAGCTACTCGAGCCTTCTCTTCTTTCTCTGCGTCAGCTTTAGCTTTTTCTTCGGCTGCTATTCGAGCCTTCTCTTTCTTCTCTGCATCGGCTCTAGCTTTCTCTTCTGCAGCTATACGTTCTTTTTCCTTCTTCTCTGCATCAGCTTTTGCCTTTTCTTCGGCGGCTATACGTTCTCTTTCTTTTCTTTCGGCTTCTGCTTTGGCTTTCTCTTCTGCTGCAATACGAGCTTTCTCTTTTTCCTCTGCCTCAGCTTTAGCTTTCTCCTCGGCTGCTATGCGTTCTTTTTCTTTTGCCTCCGCTTCGGCTCTGGCTTTTTCTTCGGCGGCTATGCGGGCCTTTTCTTTCTTCTCTGCTTCGGCCTTAGCCTTTTCTTCGGCTGCTATACGTGCCTTTTCTTTCTTCTCAGCTTCTGCTCTGGCTTTCTCTTCTGCTGCTATGCGAGCCTTTTCTTTCTTCTCTGCTTCGGCTTTTGCTTTCTCTTCCGCTGCAATGCGAGCCTTTTCTTTTGCCTCTGCATCAGCTTTAGCTTTCTCCTCGGCTGCTATGCGTGCCTTTTCTTTTGCCTCGTCATCAGCCTTAGCTTTCTCCTCAGCAGCTATGCGTTCTTTTTCTTTTCCTTCAGCGTCTGCTCTGGCTTTGCCTTCTGCTGCAAGACGTTCTCTTTCTTTTCTTTCGGCTTCTGCTTGGGCTTTTTCTTCCGCTGCTATTCGTGCTTTTTCTTTCTTTTCTGCGTCTGCCTTAGCTTTTTCTTCCGCTGCTATACGTGCTTTTTCTTTTTTCTCTGCATCGGTCTTTGCTTTCTCTTCGGCAGCTATGCGTTCTTTCTCTTTTGCCTCCGCTTCGGCTCTGGCTTTTTCTTCGGCCGCCATGCGAGCCTTTTCTTTTGCATCCGCTTCAGCTCTGGCTTTTTCTTCGGCAACAATGCGAGCCTTTTGTTTTGCCTCGGCATCAGCCTTAGCTTTCTCTTCTGCTGCTATGCGAGCCTTTTCTTTCTTCTCGGCGTCAGCCTTAGCTTTCTCCTCAGCTGCAAGACGAGCCTTTTCTTTTGCCTCTGCTTCGGCCTTAGCTTTCTCTTCTGCTGCAAGACGTTCTCTTTCTTTTCTTTCGGCTTCGGCTTTGGCTTTCTCTTCCGCTGCTATACGTGCTTTTTCGTTTTTCTCAGCATCAGCTTTGGCTTTCTCTTCTGCTGCAATTCGAACCTTCTCTTTATTCTCTGCGTCAGCTTTGGCTTTTTCTTCCGCTGCTATTCGTTCTTTTTCTTTCTTCTCAGCTTCAGCTCTGCCTTTTTCCTCGGCTGCAATACGAGCCTTCTCTTTCTTCTCTGCATCAGCTTTAGCTTTCTCCTCGGCTGCTATGCGAGCCTTCTCTTTCTTCTCTGCGTCAGCTTTAGCTTTTTCCTCAGCTGCTATTCGGGCTTTTTCTTTCTTCTCCGCATCTGCTCTAGCTTTTTCTTCTGCTGCTATACGAGCCTTCTCTTTCTTTTCAGCATCAGCTCTTGCTTTTTCTTCCGCTGCTATTCGAGCCTTTTCCTTCTTCTCCGCATCAGCCTTAGCCTTCTCTTCTGCTGCTATTCGAGCCTTTTCTTTTGCTTCCGTGTCTGCCTTAGCTT
>CAMVEQ010000102.1:0-11380 GCA_947166545.1 uncultured Treponema sp.
AACGGTTTTCTATATTTAGTATTGTGTTCCTTTCTGTAGTTATTCACGAGATCTATCATTTCTGTAGAGATTTGCTGAAAAAAAATTAAAAATTGTAAAAAAAAACAACCACCTGTCAAACTGGTGGTTGTCTCTGCAAAATATAAGCTGTCAGTAAATGTTTTGTGTTGTATTAGCTTGCACTTCATTTACAGTAAGGAATGAAACTGTTTACCGTAATGTTACGGAATTGATTACTGTAATGTCATGAACGCAATTACCGTGGAGAGAGGGATCATAATCTAGCTAGATTGTGATTTAAATCTAGCTAGATTGTTCGTGTAATCTAGTTAGGGAGATTGCTCAATCTAGGTAGGATAGGAATGTATATACGGATTTAAAATGGACAAGACCAGAATTCGCTTCTGGTCTTGTGGGTATAATATAGCATTTTTCCGGCTTTTAGTCAAAGACGTACAGTTTTTTGAACAAAAAGATATTGCTATATTATAACGTTACATTAGAATGTGAGAACATTACAAAAAAATATGGAAGCAAATGTGCCTTCCCGACAGTGTACAGTATTCATTTCCAACAGTGTACATTGTCTTAAAAATTCAGTAAAATAGCCCCATTATGTACAGCGACACTCATTTTCATTTTCAAAAGCTCACAGAAGGAAGCACAGAACAGGGTGCAGAAATTCTTTCAGAAATGGCACAGAACAGAACAGCATTCGCCTTGGACATTGGAACAAAGGCAGATGATTTGTCTGAAAGACAGGAACATTTTGCAGAAAGCCTTGATTTAATAGAAGATTCTGTGCTTAAAGGCAGAGCCGAAAAAATGATTTACTTTACTGCGGGCATCTGGCCAGATCCAGATTCCATTCAGGAAAGATATGAGTGCATGGAAACCTTGGAAGAACAAATAGAAGATGCAACTGACGACGATGAACGCTTTGCAAAAAAGCTTGCAGCCATTGGAGAATGTGGACTTGATCACCACTGGAATCCAGACGGAAGAAGCGAAGAAGACTTTAACAAAGCAATGTTCGAGGGCGAAAGAGAACTGTTCATGCTACAGATAAAGCTTGCAAAAAAATTGCAACTACCTGTTATCATTCATTCAAGGGATGCTTTTGAAGATACAATTTCCTGCATTGATGAAGTTGGCTACCATAAAGGCATTGTTCACTGCTATTCTTACGGGGAAGATGAAGCAAAAGCCTTTTTAGACAGAGGCTGGCACATTGCTTTTGGAGGAGCCGTAACATACACAAAGAAAAACAAGCTTTATGAAATGGAAAATCTTTTACGCTATGTTCCAGATGATCGCATCCTGCTTGAAACAGACGCACCATATCTTACACCAGTTCCACACAGGGGAACGCCTAATACACCGCTTTTCATAAAGTACACCTACGATTTTATTGCCACAAAGCGAAACATAACTGTAGACAAACTATGCAAGATTGTAGATGAAAACTGCAAAAAACTGTTTAAGATGTAGATTAAAATAATTTCGTTCGGACAAGATTTATTAGTTTATTTGGAGTATATATAAAAAATGAAATCTTTACTGCTCATTGATGACCACGACATGCTTAGGACAGGAGTTGCAGATTGGATCACAAATCACTCCGACTGGAAAATCATAGGACAGGCTTCATGCATGAATCAGGCTGAACAGCTGATTCAGACCATAAACATAGACAAGAATGAAATATGCGTGGCTGTAGTTGACCTTTCGCTTAAGGAAAGCGGAACTTCCGACAACACAAACGGATATTCAGTACTAAAGATGATAAAGGACTCTGGTAAAAACATACGCACTGCAGTCTATTCTTCATTTGATTCCGGCATTTACATAAACAAGGCAATGAGCGAAGAATACGGATGCCTTGGTTATGTATCAAAAAATTCAAACATACACATTCTGCTTGAAGCTATTAACGAAGCAGCCCTTGGAAACGTTTACATACAGAACGACCTTTCAAACACAGTAAAACAAGCAGCGTTCATGATAGATGCACTTACAAAAAAGGAAAAGAGTGTAATTGAATGCATGGCACAAGGGCTTTCAAACAAAGAAGCAGCAGAAAAACTCGGCATCTCACAAAGAACCCTAGAAAACCATCTGAGCAAGATTTATGACAAGACAGACACAAATGACAAGTTTTCAATGCTGAAAAAACTGGGGTTCGCACAATGAATCGATTCACAATTGTAAAGCTCGTCCTTATTCTTCTACTTGCACCCACCTTACAATGCAGAGAAGTATATTCACAAAAGAATAACATTCACACTTCTGAAGACCTGATGATTGCTTTTCAGGAATTAGAAGATAATATTCTGAATGAAAGTACTGGACATGAACAGGCTGTACAGGACTTTATTATTTTTCTAGATGAATACAAGTTAACAAATTCATGGAACTACTTCGTCATTCAGAACGAAGATTTTTCTGGCACTATTGAACAAATTCAGGGAGAAGCAGAAGCTCTTCTTGAATGTGGTACCCAACTCTGCCAGAAAACTTTCATGCATCTTGTAAAAATACAACGGTACACAAGTTTTATTTACAAGCGAGAAAATGAAATGGTTAATAAAGCATCAATTCAGTACATAAGCCTGACAATAACAGTAATAATGCTTTTAATCATAATGTCAATAATTCTGATTTCTTACATGAGCACAAAGCAGAAAAAGCAAGAGATTGAAATAGAAAGTGAAAGAGCAAAGTTTATAGAACAGGTAAAAGACAAGGAACGGAACAAAATATACAGGGATCTGCATGACACTGTAAGTCAGAATCTTGGTGCAGTTGCGCTTCTATTCAATCAGCTTACGCCATATATAAACAACACAGAAGAAGCTCATTCCATTGCAGAAAAGATTTCTTCTCTCAACCGCACAAACATAAACGAGATTCGTTCCATTATACATAATGCAGACCCTATAAACATTGACACAGCAGATTTCAAACTTCTGCTGAAAGATTTATGTACGGCTTTTTCCTCATACAGGAACATTCCATGCAAGTTTTTTGTAAAAGACTATAATTCTCCCTCCTTGCCGTCAGCCCTTAATAGCCTGTCGGCAAAGAAGAAGCTTCATTGTTACCGCATAATGCAGGAAGCAATGAATAATGCCGCACGTCATGCAAATCCTTCGGAAGTCTCCGTAATGATTCGCTGTACTGATAAATCTGCCATATTCTTTATCACTGATGACGGCTCTGGATTCAACTGTGATGAAGTCATTACAGACACTTCTCATCTTGGACTGCGCGGAATGCATTCCCGTGCAGAAGAGATAGGGGCAAATCTTTCCATTTCTTCTGATGAAGATGGCACTGAAATACGACTGGAGGTTCCTTATGCGTAATTTTTCTATGCGCACTTTTTTAATCCATCTGGCGATAGGCCTTGTATGCGGAGTATTAAACACAGTACTGCATATACTTGTAGTAAAGTATAGCATACCGCTATTTTTGGACACTATATTAACGGCAGCCGCTTCGTTCATTTCATGCACCAGTGGTGTTGTCGCAGCAGTATCATACCATCTGATCGTATTCGACAAGACCAATCTTTCGGACCTAGCCTTTGTATTGTGCAGCCTTACTGTAGTTTTGGGCATACGCTTTGCACTAAGAAAACAGCCTGAAGAAAATGCCATACTTTGTCTTATTATATCAGTAATTCTTGCAATAATAATAAGCTTTGAAGGTGGCATTATCTTTACCATCATATTCACCCATTTTCAGTACAAGGAAAGCATCCGCACAAGCTATGCGTCATTCGTATTCTTAAAATCTCAAATACCTTTATTGGTATCTTCTATCCTTGCCCGAATTCCTGCAAACACACTTGACAAGATTTTGTCCGTATTTGCAGGCTGGTTCATAAGCAAAGGCTTTAGAATATGCCTTAAAAAAGCCAAGCTACAGCCTGAACAGATTTAGCTGTAGCCTGACTTTATGAACCTTTCTATCTTGCAATCTTAAGGTTGAAAGAATAGCTGTAAGACTGTCTGTCTTCCTTGCGGACGGCTTCAACAAGAATGTTGTAGTTGCCAGACTCATAGTCGCCGGTATTGAATGTCCATGCATTTGCAGAACCGTCATGATACATAAAAAATGTATCACAAAAGCAAAAACAAAAAATGAGTAGTACGCACGGTTTTTAAATATTTTTTTAACAAAAAAAGAGTTCCGCCTTTGTAAATATTTGAGAACGCATTTCTAACAACATATTATATTATATTCGCCATAAAAGATTTGAAAAATAAAAGAACCTCTTTTATACTGGAAGAAATAGACTTTAAAAACACCAAGGAGACATCTCACTATGGAACAGGAAGTTGTATCCACAAATGCAACAAGTCTTTACGTTGCAGTAGATGAACTGTGTTCTAAATTAAAGCGCAGTGCGGATTCATATAAAGCAGTTATTTTTATGGCTGCCATTACTTATGATTTTGAAACACTATCAAAAGCCCTAAAGGAACGCTTTCCAAAAAGCGAAGTCATTGGAACAACTACAGCAGGTGAAATTTCTCCCCAGGGGTTTGCAAATTCAACAATAGTCCTTACAACAATGTTTTCACCAGAATCTCACGTGGCAGGTGCATTTGTTGAAAACGGAAGTACATACCCAATTGCAAGTTCTACAGAAATTAGGGATGCCCTCAACAGATGTGGAATTCGCTGTAACGATCCATCTTCTGGAAGAAGTGCATTTGCAATCACATTCATTAATGGCGTGTTCAATGCCGAAGAGTCCATTCTTTCAACATTTTATTCTATTGTACAGAACGATAACTTTCCTCTTGCTGGCGGTACAGCAGGATACACAGGCGACAAGCCTAAGACCTTTGTAAGCTACAACGGCAGAGTTACACAGGATGGAGCTGTATTCCTTTTTGTAAAGACAACATGCCGTTTTGACATAAGACAGGAAGACATTTTCCAGCCTACAGGCAAAAGTGTTTTTGTAACGGAATCTAACCCTGTAGAAAGAACTATATCTAAGTTCAACGGAAAGCCAGCACAAAGCGTCTACGCTGAAAAACTTGGAGTTTCTGAAAGCAAGGCTACAGAAATGACTTTTGAAAATCCATTCGGACGCTATTTGGACGGCGAACTTAGAATTGCCGCCCTTGCAGGATTTACTCCAGATAAGAAAATCTCGCTTTTTGCCCGCGTAGTGCCAAATTCTACACTGGAACTTATGCACATAGGAGACCCATTGCAAAAGGCAGACGAAACCTGTTCTGGCATAAAGTCCGCAATTACAAATCCGAAATTCACACTGCTCATGACTTGTATTACTCGTACATTGGCATTTGAAAGAATGGGCATTGGCCGTCAGATTATAGAAAAATATAATAGAACCTTCCCTACTTTCTGTGGTTTTTCATGCTACGGGGAACAGATTGGACGCATACACTGTAACCAGACACTTGTTACAGTAACTATAGGGGACTAATTATGGAAACTAATGAACTTATACATAGCGGACTTGAACTTGCAAATACACTTGTTGCATATCTTGCAAAAGATGCTGTAGGTGCGGAATTCCTTGCATCTTACATGGGAAATTCTGAGCAGGATAAAAACGCTGCCATTAAACAGAAGGAAACTCTTGAAAGCCTTACAGAAACAAGTCGTAACATGGAACAGGCAACTGGGCAGATGTACCAGCGTGCAGAAAAAAACAATGAACGGCTTGCGGGCATTTTCACGGCAATTGAAAGCCTTAGAACTTCTGTAAAGAATATAGAAGAAACTCAAAAGCGTTATGCAGAACAGTTCTCATCTGTCATAACCCAGACAAAAGAAATTAAAAAGAAGATCGATGAAATTGTAAACATTTCGGAGCAGACAAACCTTCTTTCTTTCAATGCTTCAATTGAAGCGGCTCATGCAGGTGCTGCAGGTGCGGGTTTTAGAATTATTGCAAATGAAGTTAAGGTGCTTTCTGAAAACACAAAGAAATCTACAGACTTAATTCTTCTTGATATGGATAAGCTTTCAGACCGCATTTCTGATCTTGAAGACGAAACAAAAACAAACACTGCAGCCTTTACAAAGCTTACGCAGGAAACGGATAAAACCCTTACAGACTTTGAAAGCGTGCGTAACAGCAATTCTGCAAACAACAGAGATGTAGAACAGCTTAGTAATGCAATTGCAATAAATCTTAAAGGTATTCAGGACATAATCAGGAATATCCATCAAGATGAAGACGACGCAAAGAAAAGGCTTGAAGGATATGCCGAAAGTGCATCTAAAAACGAAATGCTTTTTAATGACCTGTATTCTTTCGTATATCAGTTAAAGGCTATCTTTGAAGAATTGAAGAAGCAGTCTTTAAAATAAAAATTGAGGGGCAGTACTGACAGTACTGCCCCTCAAGAGGTGTGTTAAAAAAAATAAAACATTAAATATAATATAACTATTTAATCATCAAATCGGCAAATGCTTTTAATGCACCGTCCATCTTACCAGAAAGAACAGTCTTTGCAAGAACCTTACCAAGCTGAACACCTTCCTGATCAAAGCTATTTACATTCCACAAGAAGCCCTGGAACATTACTTTGTTTTCGTAATGAGCAAGCAATGCACCTAAAGACTCTGGTGTAACCTGCTTTCCGTAGATAAGGCTTGAAGGGCGTTCACCAGCAAAGAACTTGTTAGGATTGTCATCTGTCTTACCACATGCAAAAGCAATAATCTGAGCAACAACGTTAGCACAAAGCTTTGTCTGGCTTGTAGAACCCTGAATGTCAATGTCCTTACCAGTCTGATTCTGCTGATATGCAATGAACTGCAAAGGAATGATGTCTGTACCCTGATGCAAGAGCTGATAGAAGGAGTGCTGACCGTTTGTACCAGGTTCACCGAAAATTACAGGACCTGTTACATAGTCAATCTTTTCACCAAAGCGGTTTACGCTCTTACCGTTAGATTCCATATCAAGCTGCTGCAAATGTGCAGGGAAACGAGAAAGAGCCTGAGAATATGGAAGAATTGCTGTAGAAGGGAAATTCTGAACATTGCGTTCATAAACACCGATTACGGCATCCATAAGAGCAGCATTCTTTGTAATGTCCTTTTCTGTAGCACATTTGTCTTCTTCTGCGGCACCATTCAAGAAACGTGCGAATACATCAGAACCAAATGCAAGGCTAAGAATTGCTCCGCCAACACCAGATGTAGAAGAATAGCGTCCACCAATGTAATCATCCATAAAGAATGCTGCAAGATAGTCTGGGCTTTTTGCCAAAGGAGAAGTCTCACTTGTTACGGCAATCATGTGCTTTGAAGGATCAAGACCTGCATCCTTAATGAAGTTCTTTACGAAAGATTCGTTTGTAAGAGTTTCAAGAGTTGTACCGCTCTTAGAAACAAGGATAAAGATTGTCTTTGCAAGATCAAGGGAAGCAACTACAGAAGCTGCATCATCTGGATCTACATTTGAGATGAAGTGAGCATCCATTTTGAAGGTGTTGTTTGCCTTTGCCCAGTTTTCAAGAGCAAGATACATTGCACGAGGACCAAGGTCAGAACCACCAATACCAATCTGGCATACTGTAGTATATTTTTCGCCCTTTTCGTTAACGAGTTTTCCAGAGTGTACTTTGTCTGCAAAGTCAGCAATCTTTTTCTGCTGGTCAATATAGAAAGCTCTTTTGTTTACACCGTCTGCAGTTACATCTTTTCCTAGCTGACCGCGTGTGAGCTGGTGCAAAACCATGCGTTTTTCGCCAGTGTTGATTACATCTCCATTATACAAAGCTTCAAATTTTTCCAAAAGCTGAGCTTCTTCAACAAGATTCTTAAAAACGCTTATAATCTGCTCATTTACCTGTTTTGCAGCATAGTTGTATGTAAGTCCGCCGCCCATCGGTATTGTATATTTTGCAACACGGGCTACACCTTCTGCGCCCTGCAGTTCCTTTGCAACAGAAACACTGCCTTTAAGTGACTGGAGTTTCTTAAAACTTTCCAGCTTATCCAGGTTATTCCATGAAATTGCCATAGTGATACCTCTTAAAAAATAAATGGTAACAAAACTATACCAAAAAATGAATATTTATGCTATAATATTTTACATGGCATCATTAAAAATAGGTGCCACATATAGTCAAATTATAAAGGAGATTTGGTTTTATGACTTCATTAGTAGCACTTATCATTCAGATTTTAATCGGAGCATTCATCGGATGGCTTGCATGCCTGTTTATGAAGAGTGCACACGGCTTCTGGATGAGTTGTCTTTTGGGTATTGTCGGTTCAGCACTAGGACACTGGCTTGCAGGATTCCTGCACATTACGGCATCAGGTCTTGCAGGATTCATTGTATCTGTTGCAGGAGCATGTCTATTGATTGCCATTGTACGTCTGGTACTGGGCAAAAAGTTCTAAATCTATAAAGACAGATTATTTTATAGACAAAAAATACCCGTACATCTTACAAGATATACGGGTATTTTTATTTACAGAAATCTTATTTTACTCCTGTCCAATCATTTCGTTGTAAAATGCAGCAAAATCGCTACGTTTATCTTTAGTAAAAGCTATTGCAGTACGTGGATGCTGGTTCAAAATGCCGGTTATAAGATACTGCATATCATACCCCCACACAACACCTTTTTCTTTAAGCTTTACAATTTCGGTTTCAATAAATTTAAGTACTGGGTAAATATTATATTTTGGATTATGAAGCAAGCCCATAAGATTTTCCATTGAGCAGTTGCCTGCACCACGTCCCATGCCGTTGTATGTAGCATCAAGCCAGTCTACCCCATCACCAACCGCTTCTATTGTATTTGCAAATGCAAGCTGCTGATTATTGTGCGAATGAATTCCAAGCTTTTTACCGTATCTGTCAGCATATTCTTTGTACAGGGCAACAATTCTTGCAATCTGCTCAGGATACAAAGAGCCGAAACTGTCAACAATGTAAATTACGTCTACAGGAGACCTTCCAAGCATATCCAAAGCAACGCGAACATCACCTTCCTGTGCTGTAGAAATTGCCATGATATTGCAGGAAACCTCATAGCCTTTTTTCTTTGCGTCTTCAATCATGTCAATTGCAGTAGGCATTTGATGCACATAGCAGGCAACACGGACTAAATCCAAAGGGCTGTTTGATTTTTCATGAATATCTTCTTTATAATCACAACGGCCAACATCTGCCATTACAGCAAGTTTTACCTTTTTGTCAGCATCGTTGCCAATCATATCAAGAATGTCATCATCGCTGCTGAATTTCCATTTACCAAACTTTTCAACATCAAACAGTTTTTTAGATGCCCTGTAACCGACTTCCATGTAATCAACGCCAGCATCACAGTTTGCCTTATACAAAGCCTTTGCAAATTCATCGGAAAAATAAAAATCATTTACCAAACCGCCGTCACGCAATGTAGCGTCAAGAACCCTAATGCCTTCACGATAGCCCATAAGAGATGATATCTCTTTCATTTTTTAACCTCTTTCATCTTATTTTTGTTGTAATACATTGCCTCATCTGCACGTTTGAACACATCTGCATACGTTTTATCAACAGAAGAATCGTACACGGCTAGGCCTCTGGCTATTGAAAGCGTAAGTTCTAATCCTTTAACCTGTTCAGTATCTGGAACTTCTATTTTCTCGTTTGACATTGTAAGATCAAATGCTTTTATCAATGCATCTCTGTTAATATAGTCCGAATTTTGTAAAACTGCAACAAATTCATCACCACCAATTCTAAATACCGGGCTGGATTTAAATGAATGACATATAAAAGAAGATGCTGTAATAATAAGCTTATTACCAGCTTCATGACCATATTTATCATTTGTAGTTTTAAGGTTATTCACATCAAAAACAAGCACTCCAAAGTTTTTCATGAGCTTTGAAGCTATCTTTGTTTCATATTCCGAAACAGACCTCTTATATGCCGCAGAGTTTTTAATGCCAGTCAAGGCATCTGTATACATATATGTAGGCAGCATACGGATTGCTTTTCTAAAGTTTTCAGCAAGCATTCCAATTTCATCATTAGATTTACAAGAAATGTTTATGTCCGTGTTACCAGCAGCAATTTCCTTTATGGCACCATTAAGTTCCAAAAGCGGATTAATTACATGACCAACGCTGTAAATGGCAATGGTTATTAACAAAAGCCCTACTATTAAAGTAGCAACAATCATGAACGGAAGAATCTGACGTTTTTCATTATTAATTTCATTTGTCGGAATTGTAACAACAAGATGCCATCCATTTGAAAGAATAAAGGTTTCGCGAAGGGCATCTTCTTCATTGTCCAGAATTGTACCAAATTTATAATCTTTGTGGTAAATTACGCTACCCTTCTGATCAAGAAGATATGCCGAACCAGTTTTATAAGGGTTAATTTCGTTTATTTCACGCATTATGAAGGAAAAGTCTACATCCATGCCAACAATGCCAACCAGTTGATTTTTTATGTAAACAGGAATGATGTAAGAAACCATATAGATTCCTACATTTGCATTATAATATGGAACAAGCCAGGTTGGCAGACGGCGGTTGACTGGCACATAATACCATCCTACATGTTCCATATCATTAGACGGATATTTTGAAATGTCTATGCAAGGTTCTGGCATGAACATCTGTGTATTTGGCGATTTAAACCAGAAAAACCCTTCCGTCGGCGAAAACATTTTTGGATTGTAGCGCATGTAACAGGACAGGGCATAATTTGTGTTTGAAACAAGACTGTATGAAAGATATTCAAGTTCCTTGGTGACTTGATTGCGGTAGCCTTCATCTTTAGTAAGACTTTCAAAATCAGTTATGTGCCCTACAGTTATATCTTCAAGATAATTTACTGACTGTTCAAGATTGCTGATAATGACGTTAAGGCGCTGTCGTTCAGCAGCACCGACAAATAAAAGAGCATTATGAGAGTTCTGATCTATTACGCTCGTTACCTTAAAAAGTCCGATTCCGCCAACAATAATAGAAGTCAAAAAAACACAGACAACTAAAAGAAAAACAAGCTTTTTCTTTATAGAAAACATACTGTTTTATATATTATAATCCCGTTCTGTTGTATTTGCAACAAGCAGTTGTTCCAGAGTTTCAAAAAGAATGTCTGGATTAACAGGTTTTGAAAGATGTGCGTTCAATCCCGACTGCAAACTTTTCTGCACATCTTCTTCAAAGGCGTTTGCTGTAAGAGCAATAATCGGAATGCTTTTTGCATCATTCCTGTCCAATCCTCGTATTGCTGCAGTTGCTTCCAGTCCGTCCATTTCGGGCATCCTCATGTCCATTAGAATGGCATCATAATAACCTTCCGTACTATTAGTAAATGACTCCAAAGCAATCAGACCATTTTGGGCAACGTCTG
>CAMVEQ010000103.1:0-11063 GCA_947166545.1 uncultured Treponema sp.
ATACCGCATTATTTCTTTTTCGTGCCGCAAAAACAATACCATATCCTGCCATACCACTTCTACAAAAACTCTGTCTTTTGCGTTATTATACTGCATATTTTGATATGTTCAAGACGAAAAGAATAGTCCTTTCTGCAGTAAATGAGCCTGAGTCTCCGCAAAATCCGCATTAAATTAAAGAAATACTTTTCCGATAATGAAAGGAATGAAAAACATAATTTTTTTATATGCAGGCTTTGTGCTTAATCATGCATTTGATATATTATTTTCAGAAAAATCAGCTTTTGAAAGAGTTTTAGACTGGGCTTTAAGTGTAGAAAATTCTACAGGTATTTTTATTGCCTGTAATCCAGAAACAGAATTATCCGTAAAAAAGATTTTGAATCGTACATCTTGCGATAAAGCTGTTATTGTTACTCTTCCAAAATGGAATACATCAACATTGCTAAAAGAAATGGCTACACGAGCTGATTCAGAACATGCAGATTATGTTGTATATTCCAGTGCGGATAAGCCTTTCTTGGATTTAAAACTTACAAAGGAAGTTATAGACTGCCATACAAAATACCTTGCCGAATATACGTTTGCAGACGGGTATCCTGCTGGATTTTCTCCAGAGGTTATAAACAGTGGTACTTTGAATATTATGTATTCCCTTTCTATAGGTAAATCTGTTGCAGCAGGGGAAGCTACTGTTTCAAATGACAGCCTGTTTAATGTATTAAAGGGCGATATTAACGCATTTGAAATTGAAACTGTTATTGCTCCAAAAGATTACCGCATGCTCCGTCTGGATTTTTCTTGCTCCTCAAAGGCTAATAGTATTGCATGTAAGAAATTGTTTAATGAAGCTGTTGAAAAAAATATTCCTTTTGAGGCTAAACCTCTTTCTGATATTGCAAGTGAAAGTTCTGCTGTACAGCATACTGTTCCTGGTTTTTATAATGTTCAGATTGCAGAAAACTGTTCCTCCGAAGCAATTTATAATCCTTATGTAAAGGTTTTTGCACAGAAAAATGGTAAAAAGCCACTTGCAGAAGAAAATGAAAGTCCTAAAAATATGCGTCTTGAACAATTCCGATGTATTGTTAATGATATTGCAGAATTTTCAGAAACTGCTGTTGTTGATTTGAGCGGTTTTACAGATCCTTTAACACATCCTGAGTTTGCAGATTTTGTAAAAGCAGTTTTGGAAAAAAAAGGCCTTTCTGTTCTTATTGAAACCGATGGTAGTTTTGTGTCTTTAGTTCTTGCAAAAAAGATTGCTGAAATATCAAAGGAAGCTGGTAATAGAATTAATGGAAATCCTTCTGTAATGTGGATTGTAAATGTAGATGCCTTTACGGAACAGAAATATCTTGAAATTCATAAGAAAGATGGGTTGAAATCTGCTCAGGAAGCTGTAAAAATACTGGAAAACTTTTTCCCTGGCTGTGTTTATCCTCAGCTCTTGCGCATGCATACAAACGAGGACGAGCTGGAATCGTTTTACCGCTTTTACCATGATAAAGAATCTCCTTCAAAGGGAAATCTGATAATTCAGAAATATGATCATTTTTGTGGACTGTTGAGCGATGAAAAGCCTGCCGACCTGACTCCTATAAAACGCTGTCCGTGCTGGCACATAAAAAGGGATATGTTTATTCTGCCTGATGGAAATGTTCCATTGTGCAGGGAATATATTCTTGATAATTTTATTGGTAATGTTTTTGCAGACGGTATTGAAAATATCTGGAAAAAGTCAGTTTCTCTTGTGAATGAGCATATTCATGGCAATTATAGCGAAAAATGTGGTGCCTGTGATGAATACTACACTTTCAACTTCTAGTATTAAAAAGATAAACCACACTTCATTGGGTGGCATTGAACCTATAAGTAAAATCGTTATGCCTGTTGCCTGTCTTGTTATTAACAGGGCTAGCAATCAGTATAGAAGCCGTGTATTTAAAAACATTCTTGCCTGCGGTTTTGAACAGGTAATAAGCATTGAAACTTACAGTAAGTCTAAGAATACAGAAAAACTGTCACAGGAATTTCCTATGGTTAAGTTTATCTGTGTATTGGAAAGCTGTACAAAAGGCGAACTGTTGAATTTAGGAATGACGGAAATAAAAAGTCCTTATGTGCTTATAATTCATGAGGATTTATGTATTGATGGATTTAAATTTTCAACTGTTCTTGCTAAAAAGCTGATAGAATTTAACTGCTTTTGTGTAGGTCCTAGACTTTTAACGTCTGATCAGCAGTTGTTGCCAGTCCGCTTTACGCCTAGTATTAAAAAGAATTCTTTTGAAGTAGACTCATCACTTGGAGTGGTAGATAAGGCTGCAACTTTATATCCGCTCGATTTAACAGGTTTTTACGACACAAAGAAATTTCTTCAACTTGGAGGATTTGATCCTTCTATTGAATCTGCCTATTGGCAGAAACTTGATTTGTTTTTCAGGGCCTGGCTGTGGGGCGAAAAAGTTTTTCTTTCATCTGCGTTTTCATTGACGTATGATTCAGAAAGCTTTACAGAAGATAAAACTTCTGATTATTCATCGCAGAAATTTTATTTAAAAAATCTTCTGCCTGTATTTAAGAATGATCACTGTGAAATAAAACGAATTTCCTTTTTTTCATTTAAAAATCATAGTGCCTGCGGTTTTAGCGAATCTGGAAAATTGTTTAATCAAATTCGTGCCTGGGTAAAAGACAACATGTACCGTTTTAAGATGGATGCCGTAACACTTACAGAACATTGGAATGAGCTTGGAGAATTAAAATGAGATTTATGAATCTGTTCGATAGAAAAAAGAAACGTACTGTTTTGATTATTCAGTGCCGTCTGTCTTCTACACGTTTACCTAGAAAAGCCTTGTTGCCACTTGGTGGAAAATGTGTTCTTGAATGGGTTTTGCTAGCCATGAAAAAAGTCAAGGTGGATAAATATTACCTTGCTGTAGATACGGAAAGTGGTCCTGAATTAGAGCCTTATGCAAAAAAATATGGTTATGAGTTTTTTGCAGGTTCAAAAGAAGATGTTCTTGACCGCTTTTGCAAAGTTATAGAACTTTCTAAAGCTGATGTTGTTATTAGGGCTACTGCGGATAATCCTTTTTTGTTTTATGAAGCTGCACAGGCTTTACTTGATGAATATAAAGACAGGAGTGCTAACGGACAGATTGACTATATTACTTGGACTGGACTTCCTCATGGGTCTGGGGTTGAACTGTTTGATGCACATTCTCTTTTAAAGGCTGCTCAGGCAACAAACCTTCCTTATGATCATGAGCATGTTGGACCTGCTTTGTATAATCATAAAGATGCTTTTAATTCTGTTTTTGTAAAAGCTCCAAAAGAATTTTACTATCCAGAGCTTCGTACTACTATTGATATATATGGTGATTACCGCAGGGCTCGGGCAGTTGTGCGCTGTATTTCTGGAAAGAATTTGGTTAAAGAACCTTATACTGTACAGCAGATTGTTGAAGCTTTGGATAATAGTGCAGTAAAGTATCCTATGCTGCTCATTCCTAGTACTGTGAAAGGTCATGGTACTGGGCATTTACGTCGTTGTCTGGATATAGCAGTAAAAACTGGTGCAGATATTCTTATTCCTTCTGATGCAAGTTTAGCACAGTGCGATGACTTGGTTGCTATGGCAAAAGAAAAAGGTCTGTATGACTTTCAGGTTGTGCAGTCTATTGAAAATGCTGAGCTGTATAATCTTGCTGTTTTGGATAATTTTAATACGCCATCTGCTTTTTTGCATGAGCTTTCGTCAAAATGCCCTGTTGTTGCATTGGATGAAGGTGCTTTGGAGCAGGAAAATTGTATTGATTACATTTTGGATGTTATTCCGTCGATAAGCAATGACAGGTATGTTAATTTAACGCAGCCTGGTTTTATTGAGGTTGGTAAGAATAAAAAGATTGTAAGTGATAAAACTGGGATTTTAAAAACTGCTGTAGTAGTGCTTGGGGGTGAAGATCCTGCGGGACTTGCTGTTCCTGCTGCAACTGCTCTTGCTGAGTGTGGTTTTTCTGTAACTGCTGTTACGGATGCATCTGTTGATGTAGCAAATGTTACTACTGTAAGTTCAATTCCGAATTTAAAAGATAAACTTTATGAGTATGATCTTGTTGTAACTCATTATGGATTTACTGCATTTGAAGCTGCAGCCGCAGGTTGTGCCGTTATTCTTTTAGGAACCACGTCTTTACATGAACAGCTTGCAAAAAAATATGGATTTGTATGTATTAATGCAGACAGCGTTAGTAAAAAGAGCTTTGAAAAAGTTCTTGAAAAGCCAGAAAGTCTATATCCGTCTGTAAATGAAGTTTTTAGTGATGAAAAAAAGCTTGATTTGGCAGATTTTATTGACATTCTGTCTCATGGACATGCATTGAAGTGTCCTGTGTGCTGTAATGAAAAAGACAGTGAGGATGATAAACAGAAGAACCCTGTAGTAGCACGTACCGCAGAGCATACTTTCCGTAGGTGTAGGAAATGCGGAATGCTTTACATGAGTTGGACTGTGGATTCTGAACAGACTGTATATAATCATGATTATTTTTATGATGACTATAAAAAACAGTACGGTAAAACGTATGAAGATGATTTTGCAGCCATAAAGGCTCAGTGCGTTAGAAGAATAAGCAATATTGATAGAATCTATCGCCATCATCATAGACATTCTTCTGTAACTCCTACAGTTTTTGATATTGGTTGTGCATTAGGTCCTTTTCTTGATGCAGCAAACGATTCTGGCTGGCAGGTATTTGGTACAGATGTGTCAGAAGATGCCATAAATTATGTTAAGACTAATCTGCAGTATCCTGCTGTATGTTCTACATTTCCTGCTATTGATGTATCTGCTGAATTTGGAGTAGAGCAGTTTGATGCTGTTAGTATGTGGTTTGTTATTGAGCATTTTCAGGATGTAGATTCTGTTCTTTCTGCTATATCCAAAATAGTAAAGGTAGGTGGTATTTTTGCATTTAGTACTCCATCAGCTTCTGGTGTGAGTGCACGGTATAATACGCAGAGCTTTTTTGAGCAGAGTCCATGTGATCACTATACTTTGTGGGAACCAGCAAGAACTGCTTCTATACTTAAAAAATATGGATTTGAGGTGGTGCAGATTGTTTCAACTGGAATTCATCCAGAACGATTCCCATCTGCAAAGAAAAAGAATTTGAAAGAAAAATCGTTGGAATTTGGTTTGTTGAAATTTGCCAGCCGTACTTTTAAGTTGGGCGATACATTTGAGGTTTATTGCAGGAAGGTGAATATATGAGTGAAAAATATGTGCTTATTTTGGGTGCTGGACTTATGCAGCGTCCTTCTATTGAAGCTGCTAAAGAACTTGGCTATAAGACTCTTGTAGTAGACGCAAATCCAAAGGCTGTATGTGCCAAGTTTGCAGATTGGTTTGAACCTGTAGACTTGAAAGATACCAAAGCTCTTGCAGCCCTTGCTCTTTCTGTAAAAGATAAACTGGCTGGAGTATTTACTGCAGGAACTGATTTTTCTGCTTCTGTATCTTATGTTGCCGAAAAATGCGGATTTGTATCTCATTCACTGGAAGCTGCATTAAATGCAAGTAATAAAACTCGGATGCGGGAATGTTTTAGAAAAGCTGGTGTTCCTTCGCCTGATTTCTGTAAAATTATTAGGAATGATATTGTTTCTTACTTAAAACCAGGTGTTCTTTCTGAAATGCAGTTTCCTAAAGTTGTTAAGCCTGTTGACAATATGGGTGCAAGAGGTTGCAGACTTATACGAAATGAAAAGGAATTTTTGTTTTCTGTAGAAGAAGCTGTGCGCTATTCTAGAACAGGTACTGCTATTCTTGAAGATTATATGGAAGGTCCTGAGTTTTCTATTGATTCAGTTGTATATAACGGTACTCTTACCATAACAGGCTTTGCTGATAGACATATTTATTATCCACCATATTTTATTGAGATGGGACATACAATGTCTACGATTGTTTCTGAATCTGACAGAAAAGCTCTTATAAAGACTTTTGCAGAAGGAATTCATGCGCTTGGTCTTACTGCTGGTGTTGCAAAAGCTGATATAAAGTTGACTAAGAATGGTCCTATGATTGGTGAAATTGCAGCCCGTCTTTCTGGTGGATACATGTCTGGCTGGACATTCCCTTATGCTTCTGATTTGAACCTTACAAAGCAAGCTTTGCTTATTGCTCTTGGAAAAGAGCCTGAAGAACTTCTGAAAAGGCGTGTTGCTGTTGATATAAAAGATTGTCCTTTTGAGGTATATGAGGTGCCTTGTACAAAAACAAGTGCAGAACGAGCTTGGATTTCTATTCCGGGAGAGGTTTCTGACGTGTACGGTACTGAAAGTATCATAGGCGTTCCTTTTGTAAAGAATGTGCTTCCAAGAGTTGGCGTGGGTGATGAGGTTGATTTTCCAAGAAACAATGTAGAAAAATGCGGAAATGTAATTGCAGTTTCTGAATCTTACGATTTTGCAGTACAGGCAGCTGAACGTGCCGTTTCCAACATTGTTGTTATTTTGAATGCTGATGGTGAAGAAGGTTCTGCTACAAGGGACTTTTTAGACGGGAAAAGCAAGATTTGTGAGGAAGATTTTCCTCCAGATGCTTTTACTGTAACTGATGAGGTTACTAATGCCATTGATGAGTTGGTAAAAACTAGTCCTGTTATTAGAGAAAACCTTTCTGTATTAGATTTTGTCTTTGGAAGTGGTAAGCCTTTTGCCGATAAACTTAGGGAGTGTTCTAGCAAGGATTATAATTATAGAACGATAGAGCATACTTTGCAGCTGTTTGATTCTATACGTCCTTTCCATCCTGAGTTAAAGACAAAAGTTTTTATGCAGAATCTTTTGCGTGGTGGAATTCAGGGAATACTGTATTACAATGATAAAGTTGCAAGGGCAAAAGATGGAGGTTCTGAGAATAGATGATAAGGAAAATAGGTCTTGCGCTTATTTTGATGATATTCTCATTGTTGCCTTTGTCTGCAGCTGAAAATTCAGAAATAAATCTGTCAAAGAGAGCCGCTGAAGCTGGAATTACTGTATATTGGGATCCTCTTTCTTTGTCTGGTCTTATGGAAAAAGACGGGCATAAGATTTCTTTTCAGTCAGGTACAAATTTTATAATAAAAGATTATCTGACAATAGAGCAGGGAAGTGCACCCTATGTAAAAAATGGGGAACTTGTTGCTACTGAAGGATTTTTTGTTTCTGCGGTTAAATTTTTTAATCAGAAGACTGAAAATGTAAGCATTGCTGATGTTAAAGATCATAATCTGTACAAAGTCGGAGCAATTCTGATAGATGCAGGACATGGTGGAAAGGATGCTGGTGCAACTGCTACCCACGATTTTAACGGTAAAAAAGTGACTATATACGAAAAAGATGTAAATTTGAAAGTTGCTTTGGCTATATATGATCTTTTGAAGAAAAAATATCCAGAAAAACGGATATTGATGACAAGAACTACAGATGTGTTTCTTGATCTTGAGAAGAGGACTGATATTGCAAATTCTGTAAAACTTGCAGAAAATGAAGCGGTTCTGTATGTATCTATTCATGCAAATGCAAGTATTATTTCGTCAGCATCTGGTTTTGAGGTATGGTATCTTGACCCAAATTACAGGCGTGATGTTGTAGATTCAAGCATGAGTGAAGATAAAACTCTTCTTGCCATTTTAAATAGCATGATGGAAGAAGAATACACTACAGAATCTATTTTGATGGCAAAATTCATAACAGAGGCTTTGTCTGAGCAGGTTGGCTCTTTAACATCATCCAGAGGCATTAAGGCTGAAAAATGGTTTGTTGTAAAAAATGCAAAGATGCCGAGTGTTCTGGTGGAAACTGGCTTTATTTCAAATAAGGAAGAAGGTGCTCTTTTGAATGATGATACCTACTTGCAAAAACTTTCTGTTGGAATATATAATGGTCTGAAATCATTTATAACGCATTTTGAGCGTTCAAGAGGATTTACGGGTTCAAGATGATACGGACTAAATCAGAAAAAATTGTTTCATTTTTGTGTATTTTCGCTTTCTTTATTGCATTGGTTACATCTCTTTTCTGCTGGTGTGTTTTTCAGAGAAAACATCGCTATGTATTTTACTTTCCATCATATGACAGTAAAAATTTGTGTACGGAAGTGAGATTCTTGCCGAATAAAGCAGTACAGGGTGCTGAAAAATTATTTGTAGAGGAAGTTCTTCTTGGACCTATGACAAACAGGTATATACGCATTTTTCCAAGAGATACGGAACTTTCTTATTGCTTTCTCAAAAATAAAGACCTTTATGTTGGTTTTAACGATGCAGTTCTTACTGGCGTAGACGGTATGACAATAAAAGAAAGCATTGATATTTTTAAGGTTAATATTGTGAAGAACTTCACATTTATTAATAAAATTGATGTTTCAATTGATGGAAAAAGTATTGATTAATGATTGCTTTTATCAATGGAGTCGAGATTTGATTGAGCCAAAAAAAAGGTAAAATTTAATTAAAACTAAGTTGACAAAATCTAATTGTTAAGAGATACTATAAGGTATCAAGGCTACATCAAAAGTATAAAAGGAGTTTCGAATGAAGAGGACCTTTGTTTTAATTACTGTTGCCATGTTCTTGGCTGGAAGTTTTGCATTTGCTAAGGAATCAACACTCATTGATTTTACACAGCTTGTTGCAGATACAGTACAGGATGCTAATGGCAATCCAACAAAAAACAGCAGAACTGTACAGAACTTTGCAGTAGCTGCTGGTTCATCATTTTCAGCTGAGCAGAAAGCTCTTATGAAGACTTCTCTCTCTCTCCCAGAATGGGAAGTAAAGTTGAATTCTTCAGCACAGTCTGTATTCGCTCTTGCTAATTCAAAGACAGTAGCAGCACCTGTAAAGCAGTCAGCTGATGTTCCTTTCGCAGGAAAGGATGTTCTTGGTGTTCGTGTTGTATTCCCAACTTGGGCACACAATGCAAGTGCTAAGATTGTTCCACCTTTTACAATTGAAGGTTATGAACCACTTTCAGATGCTGATGCAAACGGAAACCGTCTTGCTCCAACAGATGAACAGAAGGGTAAATACCTCTATGAAGATGGTTATGGTCTTGTAAGAAATGTTGGTACTCTCAAATCAATCGCAGTAACAACAATGGGTGATAACTTCCCACACAAACTTTATGTATTGCTCTTGGACAATGACAATGTAGAACATCGTTATTACATGGGTACACTTCAGTTTGATGGTTGGAAGACACTTATTTGGAACAACCCAGACTACGTACAGGAAGTTCGTGCACGTGAAATCAGAGTAGTTCCAATCTATCCACGTGGTATTCCATATGTTAAGTTTGCTGGTTTCCAGGTAGCTCGCGATGCTAACGATGTTGGTTCAGACTTCGTAGGTTACTTCAAGGATGTAAAGGTTATCTATGACCTCGCAATCCTCTCTGCAGACCGCGATATCGATGAAGAAGATATCTGGGGAATCGTAACAAAGCAGGAAGCAGACCGCAAGGCTATCGAAATGTCTCGCTTTGGTAACAAGCAGGTTAACCGCTATATCGAGCAGCAGAAGGCAGCTACAGAAGATGCTTTCACATCTTCTCTCAATGAGAACGGTGCTTCTAACGCTCAGTCATCAGTACAGTAATTGATTGAATCACTTTTAGTGATATCATAAAGATTATTGACTGATAAAAGCCGTCCTTTGCGGGACGGCTTTTTTTATATTATCTTTTCTTTGTATTTTTATGGATGAACAGAATTTATTACCGCACAAAACAGTAATACAGGAACGTTATAATTCTTATAGACCTGTATTTTCAGAGTGTCTAGGAAAGATTGAAGCAAGACTGAAAGAAGTTTTACATCTTGCTTCTGCTCCGACATATAAAACAAGAATTAAGTCTTTTGATAGTTATTATAGAAAAATATTGCGGCAGAAAGCTGACGATTCCGCTAATAGTACAGAACTTGTTACATTGACGGATATGATGGGAATCCGTGTTATCTGTGCATTTTTAGCTGACATAGAAAATGTTGTAAAACAGCTTACTAACAACTTTGATGTACGTGAAGTTGAGCGTAAAGGCTCTCAGCAATCGTTTCGAGAGTTTGGATATGAATCTGTGCATGTTTTGATTTCTATACCAGCTGATTGTTATCCTGTAGAAAATAAAACTCCTGTTCTGCCAAAGGATGTTGTCTGTGAAATTCAGGTACGAACTATCTTACAAGATGCCTGGGCAGAAGTGGAGCATGAACTTATATATAAATCTGAATTTAATCCTTTCGACAAGCCTTTACGCAGGAAACTTGCTGCAATTAATGCTAATCTGGGCTTGGCTGATACTATATTTCAAGAGATTCGAGATTATCAAAATAAGCTTCAGGCTGAATTGGGAATGCGCCGTGACACATTTTATGACAAGGCTGACAAGTTTACCGATGAGTCGCTTGGTTTGTCTACGAATGAAAATGATGCAAATCGCTTCAAGGCTTCTAATATAGACACAGAGCAGTGTAGTATTGATGACCTTGTTCTTGCGGCTTTGCATGAGCATAACTGTAGTAATTTTGAAAAGGCAATTACAATTTATACTCAGATAATCAATACAGAGCCACGTTTGCCTGATGTCATGCTTTCTGTTATTTTGAAGCACAGGGGAATGGCATATTTTGCTCAGAATAACTATGATAAAGCCTTAAATGACTTCCATGAAAGCTCTGTACTGGATAAAAAAGCATTTAGAGCTATGTACTATGAAGGTATCGTTTATTCTGTAATGCAGGATGATAAAAAAGCCATAGAATGCTTTAATAAATCGCTTGAAGCTAATCAATTTCAAAGCCATGTATATTACAGAAAAGCTGTGTCGGAATATAATTTAGGCATGTATAATGAAGCTATGGCTAATTTGAACAGGGCTTTTGATTTGGGCCTAAATGATGATGATTCTAAAAACTTCAAGACAAAACTTTTGAAAAAGTTTGATATGGGAATGTGATTTATATTTTTTCAAAAAAATATAAAAAAAATGATGATTATTTTGAT
>CAMVEQ010000104.1:0-11053 GCA_947166545.1 uncultured Treponema sp.
CTTTTAGTATACTATGTCATACCCGATTTGACAATGATTTTCTTTATTTCTTATACTTTTGCATTTATTTCGGAAATTTGCTATAATATAAGCCTTATGGAAAAGGAAGTTTACGGTTATCAAGATTTTATTGAAAACTATGAAAAACTTGAAAAAGTCAGGAAAGAAAAAACACTCGATTCGCACTTGTTTATGTATTGTGTAGCAAACTGTGCAAAATACACCCAGAGTCTTGATCCTTATGAATATCAGATGGCAATAACTGTAATGCCTTCTCTGGAAGAAAAAATAGATACCGTAAACTCTCTTTACACAAAACTTAAAATCGCAATTGCCGACAGTCTCAACGAAGTATCACAGAAGAATAATTCTCCCAAAAAGCTGGCATAATATTTTAATCTTGTTTCTGATATTATTTTATGATAGGATATAAGGCATGAAACGACTTTGGATTCTTTGTTTACTATTAATAACATTTATCTTTACAAGTTATGCAGAAGATACAACTCCTGTATCAAAATGGTATACCATAGGATTTAATGACGCTTACAATATTCTTCCATACAAAAAAGACTACGACATAAATAAATTAGGACGAACTTTAGGACGCCTTTCACAAAAGAAAAAGCTTACACAGGCTGAAATTGATTTTATCGATGCAGTTGCAGATTATAATGAAGGATATCTGAACGGTTTATATGAAAAATACAGACTGAATAAGACAGCTATTAATGTAAACACACAACCTGTCAAAGATTTGGAAGGTGATTTGACTTTCTCTGAAATTTCAGTTCCCCTCAAAGAAGAACTAACGCCTAAAACAGAAGAAGATAAAAAATAATTAATCAAAATACATTGGTTGCAAGTAAAATTACCTGCAACCAACAGGTCAATTTATTTCTTTTCAGCAGGTTTGCGAACAAGACTTTCGTCTACAATTTTTGCATTAGGTGCATTACTTGCAATTGATTTTATACCGTTAAGACATCCTGACAAAGCTTTATAACTTTCACCAGTTGCTATAATGCGGCCATTTGTAGCAATAAGGCGGAATCGGTACTCACCACGCTTGTCTTTATAAACTTGATATTTTGGACGAGGCAGTTCAACATATTTACCTTCTGTCTGGTTCTCAATTTCTGCATTTGCATTTTTTTGAACACTGGCAATACCAACTTTACATTTTGGCTTCTGAGTATACACTTCTGAAGTAGCAATAATTTCGCCATTTCCAGCGACAAGATTAAACTTGAATCCACCATCTTTTGTTCTGTTTATAACGAACTTGCCCATTTCCCAAACCTCCATAAAAAGTCAAGCTCTAGCGAGCCGTAGAAATTATCTTTATACCCTATATTATAAACCTCAATAGGAATATTGGCAAATATTATTTTTCAGATAAAAGAAGTTCAAAAAAAATACAAACAGCTATTTACAAGAATCAGACTCACAGTGAGAAGCGGAACCATGTCCGTCAGTAGCATTTTTAGTAAGCATTTCCTGCATTGTATGCCATCCTAATACGGCACACTTTACTCTGGCAGGCATAAAACTTATATTTTTAAGAGCAGCAGCTTCATCAAGCTCTGCAATCTGTTCATCAGTAGTTTTACCCTGAATCATATCCATGAAAAGCCCTGCAAGACGCAGGGCTTCTTCTTTTGTTTTTCCAATAACAGAATCAAGCATTAAATCTACCGATGCCTGACTTATGGCACAACCAGAACCATTAAAAGAACCTTCTGTTATAACCCCGTTTTCATCAAGGGAAAGTTGCAGGTAAATATTATCCCCACAACTTGGATTTACTCCCTGAAGAGTAAAGGTTGGATTTTCCATAACTCCCTTATGATTAGGATTGATATTATGCTCATTTAAGATTTCCTGGTATAATGCCTTCAAGTCCATTATTTTAACCCCATCCACTCACGAATATGAGAAACTTTCTCTACAAAAGTTTCAGCTTCGGCTTCTGTATTATAAAAATACATACTTGCTCTAGCAGTACTGCCTACACCCAATTTCTGCATAAGAGGCTGAGCACAGTGATGTCCAGCTCTTATAGCAATATTCTCAGTATCCAAAAGCGTTGCAACATCATGCGGATGAACATCGTATATTGTGAAAGTAACAATTCCACAATGATTTTCAGCTTTCTTATTACCAATAACATGGACAAAAGGCAATTTACTAAAACCATTCATTACAACTTCTGCAAGATGATTATCATTCTTTTCAATAACATCAAAGCCAACATCTTCAATGTACTTAATTGCTCTGGCAAGACCTGCTGCATCAGCTGCATTTACAGTACCAGCCTCAAACTTATGTGGCAGTTCTGCATAAGTTGCACTATCACGAGTTACATATTCAATCATTTCACCGCCAGAAAGGAATGGAGGCATCTGTTCAAAAATCTGTTTTTTACCATACAGAACACCAATTCCCATAGGACCACAAAGTTTATGACCACTCAATGCAAAAAAATCTGCATCCATATCCTGCACATCAATTTTCATGTGAGGAGAACTTTGTGCACCATCAATAATAACACAGGCTCCCTTTCCACCATTTCCCACTTTATGTGCATAAGAAGCAATTTCTTTTACAGGGTTTGTAATACCAAATACATTGCTAACATGAACAATAGAAACAATTTTTGTTTTTGCAGTTATCTTTGACTCATACTCTTCTTTAGTTATGACGGCATCATCATTACATTCAAGGAAAACAAGTTTTGCACCTCTTTCACGGCAAACCATCTGCCAAGGCAACAGGTTAGAATGATGTTCCATGCAGGAAACAACAATTTCATCACCTTCCTTGATATTATTCAGACCATAACTATAGGCTACAAGATTTAAACTTTCCGAAGTATTTCTTGTAAATACAATTTCACAGTCTTCTTTGGCATTCAAAAATCCAGCTACAGTATGTCGTGCATCTTCATAAGCATCTGTAGCCTTTACACTCAGCCCATAAAGACCACGCAAAGGATTCGCATTGCATTTTGTATAAAAGTCAGATATTGCATCAATAACACACTGAGGACGCTGAGTTGTAGCAGCATTATCAAAATAGATAAGATTTTTATATTCCGAATTATTCAAAATAGGGAAATCTTTACGATAGGACAATACATTACTCATTTACAAATGCTCCTTCTACAAAATTCAAAATCTGAGTTACAAGAACTTCATCCGGAATATCTTTACAAGCAGAAATAATCTTTGCCCGTATCAAAAGTTTCAGAGCACTTTTTGCATCTATTCCCCTGCTGTTCATATAAAACAAAATTTCACTACCAAGTCTTCCAACAGAAGAACCGTGCCTACCGTCAACATCCTCTTCCCCACATAAAATAACAGGAAGAGTTTTATTCACAACATCAGGATTTAAAAGCAGAACATCTTCCTGCTCATCTCCCTTTGCATCTTTACAGCCTTTAATAAAATCTATTGTACCACGCCAAACTTTAGATGCACTGTCCATAAGAACACCATCTGTGCGCATAAAGCTATCAGTTTCACGACCAGTCTGACGTACAACATAATTTATATCAAGTGAATGATTTTTATTAACCGCATAACAGATTTTGCTCTTAGAACAAGCCTTGTATCCAGACAGTGCATGAACAGCTCCGTTATAAACATCATTACCGCCAAGTTCCAGCTGCACAATATCAATACAAGCCCCATCCTCTTCAACAGAGCCTATGGAAACAAACCCTGTATAATTTTCTCCAAGCATATTCACAGTTGCCAAATGAACAGTTGCATTTGGTTTTGCAAACACTCGGATGCGAATTCCCAAAGAACCTTTGTCAGCTTCAGAGCTGGAATAATCCAATATAAAATAAGACTCTGTATTTTCTTCTGCGTGAATAACAACATCAGCGACAGAATATTCATCATCACCAGCAGCATAAGTCATGCGGACAAAAGATTTTGCATCACTTGAACTGGAAACATTAAAATCATACACAGGAATATCAAGTTCTGAAATGACGGCATCAAACTGGGTGTCAAAATCTTTTCCCATACCAGTTTCACAAGCACAATCCAATACAGCTTTTGATTTTTTTGAAAGCTCAATTCCAGCTGGAAGTTCAGACAAAGAAAAATCGCAACCTTTCTGAACAGAATTCTGCAAATGCGTACGGTTTATATTCAAATGATTCCATGTTAATGATGGAAACTGGTTTACATCTGTGTTTATATTTGCCATCACATAGTTCCTTTCATTTCCAGACGAATAAGATTATTCATTTCAACAGCATATTCCAAAGGAAGCTCTTTGCTTACTGGATTTGCAAAACCGCTTACTATCATTGCACGGGCTTCTTCTTCGCTAATTCCCCTGCTCATCAGATAAAAAATTGCCTTATTAGAAATGCGTCCAATTTTTGCTTCATGTCCAACATCACAGTCATCTGTCATGATATTCATGGCAGGAACAGTATCAGAACGGCTTTCATCATCAAGCATAAGGCTTTCACAGTTTACGCTGACCTTTGAATGTTTTGCCTCTTTGTTTACAACAATAGAACTTCTATATGTAGAGATTCCGCCAGACTTGCTTATGGACTTTGTATTTATGACACTTGAAGTATACTTGCCCAAATGAATCATTTTGGCACCAGTATCAAGATTCTGACCATTTCCTGCAAAAGTAATGCCAGTAAACTCACATCTGGAACTGTCGCCTTTCAAAATTGTAGTTGGATACAGATATGAAATGTGACTTCCGAAAGAGCCACTAACCCATTCCATTGTTGCATTTTCCTCTACAAGAGCACGCTTTGTGTTCAAATTGTACATATTCTTAGACCAGTTTTCTATGGTGCTATAGCGTAAATGAGCACCTTTTTTTACATACAGTTCAACACAGCCTGCATGCAAGTTTGCAACATTATATTTTGGAGCAGAACAACCTTCAATAAAATGCAAGTCAGCCCCTTCATCAACAATTATAAGAGTATGTTCAAACTGACCTGCACCAGCTGCATTCAAACGGAAATATGACTGCAAAGGAATTTTTACTTTTACACCTTTTGGAACATAAACAAAACTGCCACCACTCCACAAAGCTCCGTGAAGGGCTGCAAACTTATGATCTGTAGGAGGAACAAGGTGCATAAAATATTCTTTTACCATTTCAGAATATTCACCTTTCAAGGCGCTTTCAAAATCGGTGTATACAACCCCCTGCTCTGAAACTTCATCCTTAACATTATGATAGACCAATTCACTATCATACTGAGCACCTACACCTGCAAGACTTTTACGTTCAGCTTCTGGAATGCCAAGTTTTTCAAAAGTATCTTTTATATCCTTTGGAACATCTTCCCACTTAGCAGCCATTTCAGTTTTAGGCTTTACATAAGTTACTATTTTCTGAATATCAAGATCCCTTATATCAGGCCCCCAGTCAGGTTCATTAGTCTTATTATAAATAGAAAGACATTTTAATCTCCATTCCCTCATCCAGTCAGGATCCTGCTTTTCATCACTAATACGTTTTACGATGGAATCATCAAGACCAGCTCTTATCTTATAAAAATCTTTTTCGTTTTCTTCAAAGCGAAAATCGTAAAGAGAACGGTTTATGTCTTCAATCTGAGACTTTTCTGATGCCATTATCAAAGACCTCCGTTTGCAGCATTAGCTTTTACTGCATCCATAGCGGCCTTTGCAGAAGCTGCGAGGCGTTCCCTGCGTTCAGCGTCTTTTATTTCCTGTGGAATGTATTTTTCAAATCCATTTTCATTAATTTCTTTTACTAAAGAGCCGTCTCCAGTATGTACAATATGACCTTTTACCATTACATGAGCATAATCAACATGAAGACTTTCAAGAATCTTTGTAGAGTGAGTAATAATAAGGAGAGAGCCATTTCTTTTCTTCTGGAATTCTTCAATGCCTCTACTTACAGTACGTACTGCATCAACATCAAGACCAGAATCGGTTTCATCAAGAATTGCAAGTTTTGGATTAAGCATTAAAAGCTGCAAGATTTCAGATTTCTTTTTTTCTCCACCAGAAAAACCAACATTCAAATCACGTTCTGCATAAGTATGAGCCATGTTCAGAATATCCATTGACTCTTCCATTGCTTTCTTAAACTGAAACAGCTTTACTCTTTCGCCTGTTACCTGCTGCTGACTTGACCGTACAAAAGTTTCCAAAGAAATGCCAGGAACTTCCAGAGGGTCTTGGAAACTTAAAAACATACCGGCTTTAGCACGTTTATCTGTGCTATCTTTGGTAATATCAACACCATCAAAAAGGATTTTTCCTGATGATACGGAGTAATCTGGATTTCCCATAAGTGTGTAGCCAAGAGTTGATTTTCCAGCACCGTTAGGTCCCATAAGAACATGAATCTCGCCTTTCTTAATGTTCAACTCTATATCACGTAAAATTGGTTTATCTCCAATATTCACACTTAAATTCTGAATTTCAAGCAGATTATCTGCCATAATATTACCCCTCTATAAAATCAAGATTATCCATTAAAACACTAGGTATCAATTATATATTTTTAAATTAATAAAAGCAATATGCATCAATACCTAAACATTACCTTCCAGTCTCTTGATGAGCATAGGGAATGTAGACTCAAAATCAACGCCATACCAGTTATGATCTGGATGAGAAACTGTATTTTTTATGGATTGCACTGTAAAATCAGCCGCGAGTTTTACAGAGTCATCCAAAGACTTTCCAAGAATAAGGGAACCAAATGCAACAGAAGCAAAAATGTCCCCAGTTCCATGAAACTTGAGTGGAATAAGTTCATGAAAATATTCAGATTTATTACCAGTCTGGCTATCATAAGTGACAATACCACACAAACCAGGTTTATATCCCACCCCTTTTAAAATTACTTTCTTTGCACCCAATAAAGCAAGTTTTTCCAATAAATTTATTATAAAATTTTCGTTATATGAATCTTCAGGGTAAGGCTCTCCAACAAGAAAACAGGCTTCTGTCATGTTAGGAATAATAATGTCCGCCTTCTTACACAGATTTGCCATTGCAGAAACATATTCCATGGAAAATCCAGAATAAAGTTTTCCATTATCCGCCATGCAGGGATCAACAAAGATAAGTTTACCAGAGCCAAAATCATCAAAAAAAGATGACATTAAATCTATCTGGCGGAAAGAACCTAAATAGCCTGTATAAATGCCGTCAAACTGCATTTTTTCAGCTTTCCAATGATTAGATACCTTTTGAATTTCATCCGTTAAATCACAGAAAGTAAAATTCTTAAAGGCTGTATGAGTTGAAAGAACAGCAGTAGGAATGATTGATGCTTCAATTCCCATAGCACTAATAATAGGAAGTGCAACGGTCAAAGAACATTTTCCTACACATGAAATATCCTGAATAGTAACAACCCGTTTCATACAGCTTACCTCTAATTCTAATGCGAAAAGTATTACATATATAAAATTTGTTGTCAATCAAGTATGATTTTCAAGCACCTTGTAACTATGTAAAACACTATTAAAGGCATAAAAAAAGCCTTTCCAAATGGAAAGGCTTTTGTGACGCATGGCAGACTCGAACTGCCGACCCTCTGCTTAGAAGGCAGATGCTCTAATCCAGCTGAGCTAAAGCGCCAAAGTATTAATATATTACATCGTATGTCTTTTTTATGCAAGATGTTTTTTCTTTATTTCCGTAATTTTTATAATTTTTTATTAAAGTCAGTTAAGAGACCAAGGATAAGCTATAGGCACGGAACCTAGATGAAGAACAGAACTGTAATAGGTTGTGCTGTCAGCAGTATTTCTTCCAATTGAAACAGCGTAAGCATCTACATAATAAGTGGGGGCACTTACAGACACAGAAGCATCAGAATCGCCACTTGAAGGGCGTGGATCAGAATCTGAACCTGTACCAAACTGAAAGCCGCCGCCAGAACTGTTTCGCCAAGGGAGTCCTAAAGAAGATGAACCTACGGTAATTCCACGTGCATAAGTAGAAAATCCTGCAAGACGAATCTTTACAAGTCTGTTAGAACCAGTTGATTTTATGAGTGGATAAGGAGTTGAACCTGAAATTTTAAGAGTTTTATATCCGCAGCTTTTAAGGTAAGACAACTGAGCATTTTCTGTCTGTCCAGCTACAGAAGAAGCTACGCTATCAATAGAAGAACCAGAAGTATAAATCTTATAATAAATGTCAGTTCCTAAAAAAACAACTTCTGAAGAACTGTTTACTTCTGTAGTATAAAAACTGAAATAGTGCTGTGCTCTATCTGCGGTTGACCAATAAACCGTGTGCCCGTCAGACTTCGGAGGATCAAAATACTCTTCAACGGTGTCTACTCCGCAGCCCATTCCTGCAAATGCCAACAAAAAAATTGCAATTGCAGAAATTCGCCGGACACATTTATGAAACATTATACCTTATTACTCAGCCTTTCCGTCAGCTTTAAGTGCAATAATACGGCTCTGTGACAACTTTGCATAATCATCACTAGCATATAAATCTATTGCCTTCTGATAAGCCACTACAGCACCAGCATAATCGCCAGCACTTTCCTTGATGCGACCAACATTAAAGAGTGCATGTGAAGCAAGATAGAAGTCTTTCTTCTCAGCAGCCTTACTATAGTAAGAAGCAGCATCATCTTTATTACCAACTTCATCATTACATACAGCAGCATTATAATAGCAGATTGGAGCTGTATATGCCTTTTCATTATAAGAAGCAGCATTAACCCAGTGAGTAAGGCTTTCTGCAAAATTCTTGCGTTCAAAATAGATTTCAGCAGCAAGCATTGATGCACGGATTCCAACAACAGACTTTTTAGCAAGATAAGGTGTAAGAGCTTCAAGAGCTGCATTCTGACGTGCTTCAAGTTCTGCATCAGTCAAAGAATCATTATTCTTTGTGTATGTATTTTCAATAGCATCAAGTGCCTTCAATCCAGCTTTTTTGCCTACATCCAAAACACAAAATACAACGGAAACTGCAATTGCTGCAACAACAAGAACTGCTATAACACCAAGAAGAGGTTTACGATTACGAAGAAGGAAACTTTCAACTTTCTGCTGTGCTCCAGCATCACCCTTTTTCTTTTCCATTGAAACTACATTATCTGCCATTTTATGAATCTCCAAATAATAACTATCTATATAAATATGTGGAGTATACTATAACTTAATTACATAACTTTGTCAAAACCTTAAAGGCTTAATCCTGCGAAATATTCAATTCTTTCATCAATTTAAAGATATATGTACGCTGAACATCAAGAATTTTTGCAGCCGAAGTTTTATTCCATCTTGTCTCATTAAGAATTTCTGTTACATACAGTTTCTTAAAGCGGTCAAGGGCAGTCTTCAAAGTTCTGTCACTAGAACTTACCAGTTCATCCACAATAGAATTCTCATTTTTAAGCAAAGGAAAATCTGTTGCATTCAATACACTATCAGAACAAAGCATAACGGCACGCTCTATCATATTTTTAAGTTCGCGTACATTTCCTGGCCAGAAATATTCTTTCAAAAGCTTAACAGCAACAGGAGATATGCCCGTCACACTCTTATTAAGATTGCGGTTATATAAATGAAGAAAATACAACGCCAAAGCTTCCACATCATCAGTATGATGGCGCAAAGCAGGAACCGTTACGGGAAGGATATTTAAATACGAAAAAAGAGTTTTATTAAACTTTCCCTGCTCTACAAGCAATTCCAAATCATTACTGGTAGAAGCAATAATTCTAAGTGTCCGCGGAAAAACTTTTTCCTGTATCATGTTCAAAAGCTGTTCCTGCTGGATCTGTGTTAAAAGAGAAACTTCATCCAAAAACAAAGTTGTTCCTTCTATAAGAGATTTTACATCAACAACAGAAGCTCCAGCATTTACGCATTTTATGCGTACAAAAGGAAAATCTTTATTAGTTCCTTTTAGATGAATCTGTTCTGCTACAAGTTCCTTACCAACACCACGCTCCCCTGAAATTAAAACTGGAAAAGTTGATGAAGCAACATCATCAAGCCCATGCAGGAGGTTAAGCATAAGTGCACTGTTAGCAATAAACACATGATACATGTTAAAATTATATCATAAAAAACAAAAAAGCACATCACCATCTAAACGACAGCAATGTGCTTTTCAAAATCTTATGCTAAAAAATCCAACTACTCTTTGTGATTCTTAACACTGTCACCAATCGTATATCCGCCTTCATCATCATTATTTGAAGACATATACTGAGAGATTTCAGCACGTGCCTGTGCACGCTTATATTCCTTGATTGAGAAAGCAACCTTTTCTCTTTCAACGTCAACAGATACAACGTAAACGTTTACCTTGTCGCCAACATTGAACTTCTTTACAGCTTCTTCAAAAGGAGTTTCTCTATCATCAGTAATGTTAGCCTTGTTTACAAGACCTTCAATTCCGTTTGGAGCCTTTACGAAGATACCGAAATCAGTAATAGAAGTTACTTCACCTTCAAGAGTGCTTCCCTGCTTGTACTGTGAAGCAAACTCTTTCCAAGGATTGTCTGTAAGCTGTTTTACACCTACACGGATTCTGTGGTTTTCAGAATCAGCTTCAGTAACAATAACATCAAGTTCCTGATCAACCTTGATTTCGCTACCAGGATGCTTTACCTTCTTTGTCCAAGAGAGGTCTTCACCTGAAAGGAATGCATCAATGCCTTCTTCAAGCTGAATGAATGCACCGCTGTTTGTAATCTTTACAACCTTACCGCGAACCTTTGTTCCTTCTGGATACTTTTCAGCAATAGTATCCCAAGGATTTGCAGTAACCTGCTTAAGACCAAGTGATACACGACCAGCCTGGATATCATATCCGAGGATCATGCACTCTACTTCATCACCTTCTTTCAACATATCAGAAGGCTTATTAATCTTCTTTGTCCAGCTGAACTCAGAAATGTGAGCAAGACCTTCAATGCCTTCTTCAAGTTCAATGAAAGCACCAAATTCTGTAAGCTTTGTTACCTTGCCCTTTACAACATCATTTACATGATATTTATCTTCAAAGTGCAACCATGGGTC
>CAMVEQ010000105.1:0-10993 GCA_947166545.1 uncultured Treponema sp.
TTTTTCTACAGGATTTGTATTTTGGTAAAATAATTCAGATGGTCAGACTCCTAGACTCCTGTAAAATTTTACCCCTAAATACGCAGGGGTTTTAGGTTGACACATCTTCCAAAAATTGCGAGTTGTCAAAGCCAAGCTGTTGAAAAAACATCATCTGCATGAAACTTTCAATTTATCTTGCAAGGATATATAAGAAACTTTTTTCAGTTCATGTTGACAACATTTATTGCTTAAAGCTTTTGTAGAAAAATATAGATTACGGGTCGTCTAACCAAACCGTTTTCCTGTCAAGAAAGAACTTTTCATTTAGTATAATGTACATTACACTTTTTGAACAGTGTACACTATTCACTTCCGACAGTGTATTATACACATCTTGAATAGTGTACACTACTCAGTTCCGACAGTGTACACTATTTTTTTGCGAAAGTAATTTTAGGTTTCTTTTTTGCAGATTGTGGCTTATACTGAAAGTTATGCAGAACTCTGTAAAAAAAATACATGCCTCAAGTCTGATTATCAGACTTCCACTTTACATCGTAGTATTCTGTGCCATTCTGTGCGTAGTAAACAGCTTGACTGGCTACAGAGTATTCAAATCTCTTTTTGAAGAAGAATACGAAAACATTACACAGCAATTTGCCTACACTGCACTGTCTTACATAGACGGCGACCGTATTCTTGACTATGCAGCAGGTGCTCCAGCAGATGATGCCTGGAAAGAAACCGATGAAAAACTTAACGTACTTACAAAAACTGCCATGCTGGCATATATCTACGTTACCGTGCCAGACGCTAAATTTGAGTCGCGCACATACATTTATGATACGGTACACCCCGATGTAGTCAACGGAAAAGCGTATCCGCTTGGAAGAACAAGCTCGCTCAAAAAATATGACGCAAACTATATTGCACAGCTAAAGCTTGTCATGCTTGAAGAAAAGCCTTACATAAGATTTGTCTATAATGAAACAGGCGGTCATGTTACCACTTCAATACCTGTCAAAGACAAAAACAACGCAACGGTTGCAATTCTTAGCGTTGTAAAACCAATGAGCGAAGTAAAATCACTTAAAAACCGCTATTTAAAATCTACATTTATTTTTTCAGCAGCCCTTACCGCACTCTTTATTCTGATATATATCATTGTGCTGTCGCAGATTGTTATAAAACCGCTTGTTCTGGTTACTCACGAAACAGCAAACTTTGCACGCCACAAGGGTGAACTTTCGGGCATTCTTAAGAAAATACAGGGAAACAATGAAATTGCAACCCTCGCACGTGCGGTAGAAAAAATGAGCGTGGACATGCACCGCTACATTGCAGACCTTACGCATACGACCGCGGAAAAAGAAAGACTTAGTGCAGAGCTTGATGTTGCCACACAAATTCAGGCAAACATGCTTCCCCGCATTTTTCCACCTTATGCAGACCATCCTGAAATTGAACTGTTTGCTTCCATGGAGCCAGCAAAGGAAGTTGGTGGCGATTTCTACGATTTCTTTATGGTAGATAACGACCATTTTGCAGTTGTTGTGGGCGATGTAAGCGGAAAGGGAGTTCCAGCAGCACTATTTATGGTTATTGCAAAGACTTTGATTAAAAATGTAGGACTTCAGAAAAAAATGCCTGCCCAAATTTTTGAGCAGGTAAATGATCAGTTGTGCGAAGGAAATGATGCAGGTCTTTTTGTTACCTGTTGGCTTGGCATTCTTACCATAAGTACTGGCGAACTCATTTTTTCAAACGCAGGACACACATCTCCTATTATCTACCATAATAATACGGTTGAATATCTTACAGTAAAGCCAAACTTAATGCTGGCGGGGCTTCCTGGCATGAAATACAATAATCATTCTGTAACGTTAAAGCCTGGCGACAGACTGTTTGTGTATACAGATGGGGTTACAGAAGCTACTAATGAAAAAAATGAGCTTTACGGAGAAGAAAGACTGCTGAATTCAATAACAAATAAACAGCATCTTTCTTCTAAAGAGATTCTTTCAGAAATAAGAAAAGAGATTGCCCTATTTGAAGGCGACACAACTCAATTTGACGACATTACAATGCTGGAGCTTGTATTAAAAGATTTATCAATAAAGCAAGAGCAATCACAAGAAGAAGCTTTGGTGCGTGTACCTGCACAACCTGCCATGAGAATAAGAACCTTTGATGCAACGGATGAAAACATGCAGCCAGTATCGGACTTTATACACAGCATGCTGCCAGAAGGTTGTTCTGTTGAAGTTCTTAACAAGCTGGATCTTGCCGTAGAAGAGATATACATAAACATTGCCCATTATGCATATACTCCAAAGACAGGTTCGGTTGAAATTTCCTGCATGCTTGAAAAAACGGGCGAGGTTCCTTCAATTACAATAACCTTCAAAGACAGCGGCATGCCGTTTAATCCGTTAGAAAAAAAAGACCCAGACATCACTCTTTCTGCCGACGACAGAGACATAGGAGGTCTGGGAATTTTCTTAACAAAGAAGTTTATGGATAACGTAAGCTATTCGTATTCAGAAGGATTTAACATTCTTACAATACAGAAAAAGCTTGCGTAATAAGCATGAAATAAAATCAGGCAATTGTCAGGACTGAATCCATGCCAGTTGCCTGAAAAACCTGCTTACAGAACTCAGAAGGATTTTGCACAATAAGCTTTCCCCCAAATCCTGCCAGAAGTTTGTGGGCAAGCAAAACAACGCGAAGTCCTGCACTGGAAATATATTCCACATCTTTTAAATCAAGATTTAATGTCTTTACACCCTTAGAACATTCCCGCAACTTTGATTCGAGCTGAGGGGCTGTTGTTGTATCAAGTCTGCCGGAAACGAGTACTGATGTTGTGTCACCATTTTTATTTTCTGTAATATTCATATATGCTCCTCATTATATTTATCTATATTTTCGCATTTTCTGCAAAAAAGTCAATCTAATTTCCCTTTGAATTTACTTAATTCAACGAAGGAGCATTAAATCTACAAAGGTATGTTTTTCGAGGTTGCCTTTATGTATATGTGTGCTATAATTATATGAAGGTGTTTTCATAAACACCGTAGTATATGGAGAAAAAATGATTTGCAGTAAATGTGGAGCTGAAATCCTTCAGCAGTTTAAGTTTTGCCCACACTGTGGCGCAGTTATCTCAGAAGAAACCCCATCTAACCAGTCTCAGAAAAAAGAGAACTTAATGGCGGTTGCAAGTTGCGACATTCCTGTACTCATTGATGTGCCAGCTGGTACATTCCCTATGGGATACAATGAATTTAACCGCAAGGTTTCATTACTTGCCTTTGCTATTGGAGAAACACCTATAACCCAGCGCCAGTATGAATATGTAATGGGCAAGAATCCTTCAAAACTTGTTGGTGCTGACAGACCTGTAGAAACTGTCAACTGGTGTGAGGCACTGATATTCTGCAATTCTTTAAGCATGATGCAGGGATTTACTCCATGTTACAGCATTGGCAATGCTACGGATTTAAGCCAATTTGAAAGTACAAGCCCACTATGGAAGCGTGTAATATGCAATTTTGCAGCCAGCGGATACCGTCTGCCTACGGAAGCAGAATGGGAATATGCGGCAAGAGGCGGCAAAAACTCCAGTGCAGACCAGTTTGCAGGAAGCAATGACATTAATGAAGTTGCCTGGTACGGAGAAAACAGCGAAGTTACAACGCATAACGTAAGCACAAAGGCTCCAAACAAACTGAACATTTACGATATGTGCGGAAATGTTGCAGAATGGTGCTGGGACTACATGGGGGAACTTCCTATTGCAACGCTTACAAATCCTCATGGTCCAAAAATTGGAACAATGCACGTAAAACGCGGTGGAAGCTGGCTGGATGACCCTCAGCAGTGCTCTGTATATTTCCGAAGCGGAAGTGCCCCAACTGGCAAAAGCAGCAGTTTGGGCTTCAGAGTGTGCAGAACACTGATTGAAGCTGTTATATAAAACCATATAAAACTGTAAAAAAACATAAAAAACCGTCTGGTCAACATTGAAGTACACTTCACATGGTTTCCAGACGGTTTCCTAGAGAGTTTAAAGACTTGTTTTCATAATTAAATTACTGTATACTAACCCTACGCACCCATTCTAATAAAGGAGTTCTTATATATGAACAAGAAAAACACATTGGTTGCAGCAGCAATATTTTTAATCTGTTCAGCAATCGCTATATTCTTTGGAACAGGCTGTACAAAAAAGCAGGCTTTCAATGATGGCGTTTGGACAGGTACTGGAAACGGAAGAAACGGTGACATCAAAATTGAAATCACTGTCCAGAACGGAAAGATTGCAAGCGGAAAAGTTCTTCAGGAAGAAGAAACTGATTTTGCAAAACCTGCAATTCAGAAAGTAATTGATCTTGCTGTTAAAACACAGAAAGTAAATGGTCTTGATGTTGTTACTGGCGCAACAATAACATCAAATGCAACAATGGAAGCATTGCAGAATGCAATTGCCGTAAGCAATGGAAATGCAGCAACAAAGACTATTGCAGTATCAGACACATCATGCGACATCGTTATTATTGGTGCTGGTGGAGCAGGATTGTGTGCAGCTACAGAAGCTGCTGGTAAAGGAGCAAAAGTCATTGTTCTTGAAAAGATGGCAATTGCTGGTGGCAACACAAATGCTTCTACAGGCGGGTTGAATGCTAGCGAAACAAGTGTTCAGAAAAAGCTTAACATTGAAGATTCTAACGATCAGTATTATGAAGATACAATGAAAGGCGGTTACAATCTTAACGATCCTGCCCTTGTAAGAAACATGGTTGAAAAGTCAGCAGAAACTGTTGACTGGCTCATTTCTCTTGGTGCAGATTTGTCTGATGTCGGTAAGATGGCTGGTTCTACAAACAAAAGAACTCACAGACCTCAGGGTGGAGCTGCAATTGGTGCTCACCTTGTTCCTGTACTTAAAAAGGCAGCAGAAGATGCTGGTGCAGAACTTCGTTTTAATGCAAAAGTAACTGATATTATAGAAGAAAATGGAAAGCCAGTTGGTGTAAAAGTAAGTACAGCAGACGGCGACTACAAGATTGCTGCAAAAGCTGTTATTATTGCTACTGGTGGATTTGGTGCAAACAATGACATGGTTGTAAAATACAAGCCTGAACTTGCAGGATTTGGAACTACAAACCACAAAGGTGCAACTGGTGATGCCTTTGCTTGGATTGAAAAGTTTAATGCAGCTTTAGTTCAGATGGAACAGATTCAGACTCACCCTACTGTTGTACCTTCAAATGGCCTTATGATTACAGAAGCTGTTCGTGGTAACGGTGCAATCATGGTAAACCGTGAAGGAAAGCGTTTCGGAAACGAAATGGCAACACGTGATGTTATGTCAAAAGACATTCTTGCACAGACTGGAAAGACTGCATATCTTTTGTTTGATCAGGGTGTACGTGAGTCACTCAAGGCTATTGAAGGCTATGTAAAGCAGGGGCTTCTTACACAGGATGACACTCTTGCAGGCCTTGCAGCAAAGCTCAATATGAGTGCTGAAAACCTTGAAGCAAACGTAAAGGCTTATAATGACTATCAGGCTAGCGGAAACGGAGACAAAGATTTCGGACGCAAGGCTTCTGAAATGCCACGTGCTATTGCAACTGGTCCATATTATGCTGTAGAAGTAGGACCTGCAGTACATCACACAATGGGCGGTATTAAAATCAACACAAATGCTGAGGTTCTTAATACATCAGACGCTGTAATTCCAGGTCTCTATGCAGCTGGTGAAGTTACTGGTGGCGTACACGGTGGAAACCGTCTTGGTGGAAATGCTGTTGCAGATATCTGTATTTACGGTAAGATTGCAGCAGATTCTGCCCTTGCCTACATTAAATAAAACTAAAAATACTTAAACAAAGAATCCCATGTACGTATCTGTACATGGGATTTTTTTTGCTCTAATTATTATAAAAATCTATTTCTGTTACTTATAAATAAGTAGCTTGTTAAAATTTATATATATAGTATATAATAAATTGATGATATAATATAAAAAGGAGTTCAAAAATGAAAAAAATAGTACTGGCAGTTCTTGTAGCATTTACATTATTTGTACCTGCTTTTTCTCTTACCTATCCAGAAGAATCGCCAAGAAACAGCATAAATATTGCAAAAGATACAAACGAAACATTAGAATTCTTTTCAGAAAAACAATTATACGATCCTGCCCTTACAGCTTCTATTGAGTTTTACCCCCTCGACAGCTGGTATTTTGAAACCTTCCTTAAAAACCATAAAGACCTGATTCTTCAGAACGCAAGCATTACAGCAGCGGAAGGAAGTCCTTCAACGGCAGAAGAAGCTTATTTATGGTATCTTGATATAGCCAAAGGAAATGTTGCAAAATACCGTAGTTTTGCTCCTTATGCACAGTATATAGTTGCTCTATGCCTTAAAAATCAAGAAGGCACAATGAAAAACTATGCACTTGCTCGAAAATATATTTCACAGTCATATTCATCAGGCTTTGCTGGCAGTTATTATCTTATGGCACTGCAAAAAGAGGAAGGTTGGGCAGTAAAGGGCACCGATTCAAATAAAGAAGAAGCTCTATATGCAACAGCTGCTTCCCAGAACTTTCCAGAAGCCTTGCTCGCTTATGCAGAGCTGTATGATAATTATACAAATCAGAATGCTAAAAATCTCTTAAAAAGAGCTCAAAAATATAATGATTCACGGGCATTTCTGCTTGATGGAGCTTTAGAACAGGCTGCAAAACTGGGAAATCCAGCGGCATGCATGAAAATTGCAGAAAACTATGAAAAAAGAAAAAAATATACAGAAGCAATAGAATCTTATACCCTTGCCGCAACTTACGGAGAATGTGAGGGCTTTGCACAAGTTGCAAAAATTTACAGAAAAGGACTAGGTGGCAATAAAGATTCAGATCTTGCATCTTTCTTTTACTATCAGTACTGTGATGCAAAATACGAAAAAGAAAGTATTCTTGTAAAAAAGATTCAGGAATTACGCGAATTTTATGAATACGAAAAAAATGATCCTGATGAAACAATATGCAGAGACTTAGGAATATATTATTATACATATCCTTCTGATAACAGTACCATGAGTGGTACTGAATGGTTTTCAAAGGGTGCTTCAAAAGGCAGTGCGGAATGTCTTTTACAAATGGCAATGCATCATAAAAAGAACAGTGAAGGACTTTCTATGTACAAGCAGGCGGTTGCAGAGAGCAATGCCTTTCCGTTGGGTAGTAAGCAATTAAAAAATGCCTATGGGCAGATAGATGATATATATGCACAGGTGCTTCAAGCAAGCAGATTTAAGAATGATGTGCTTTACTGGCAAAATCCAAATCAGCCTAAAAAGGCAACGGTTTTAGACAAGACAGCCTGTGTAGCAGCCTCTCGAAAAGAAGCCCTTGCATGGTTTAAGAACAGAATGCAAAGTGGCAATAGTTTCATGAAAACGTGGTATGCATGGATTCTTCTGGAAGATACAAATGCAGAAACTTATAAAATTCCTTCAATTTCAAAAACTCCAGACAAATATGTAAAGGAAGCATTTAAAATAATAAATGAAGTTTTGGCAAAAGACCCAAATTATGCACCTGCACTTGTGTGTCTGGGAAGATGCTATCAAAATGGATACGGTACAAAGAAAAAGCCAAAAGAAGCTAAAAATGCATTTCAAAAATCTGTTGATTTGAAATACTCAGAAGGCTATGGATTTCTTGCAGCAATGGCAGCAACAAAAGAAGAAATTAAAGAAATGCTGGATGCAGGCTGTAACAGCCTGGATGAATATTCCTTCTACCTTGCCTATGAAAAACTAGTTTGGACGACTGATATTACAAATATGGATGATCTTATAATTTCAGCAGCAAAATATGGATATACACCTGCCTTTTTGCAGTTAATAGATTGTTACATAAGAGATACAGCCGTTACCTTTGACGGAAACTATCAGAAAATTGACGAAGCACATTCGCTAGCTTCTAAAGCGGAAGTATTAAACATTACAGATGCCCGTACAAAACGACTTTACATTGAAAGAAGTTTTTCAGCAAAGATGAAGTACACCTCATACACCTGTTCACAGAAAATTGCAGAAGCACGTGAAGTAATACAAAGAAAGAGATCCGCAGAGACAATTTACAATCTTGCACTTGCCTATGACAACGCACATGATTTGCTAGACAACACAGATTCTCAGGCTGCAAAATATTATTTGCAGGCTGCAGAATTAGGTAATGTTGATGCAATGAAAAAAATAGCAGACTTTTATTATCAGGGAAGGGGCATTGCTCCAAGCTATGAAAAAGCTTTCCAGTGGTATTCATCTGCACTTGAAAACGGAAGTTCAAATGTATATGAAGAATTAGGTTCTATGTATATCGATGGTAAAGGATGCGACAGAGACGTAGATCTTGGCATTGAGTGTTACAGACGGGCTATAGCAGAAAATCCTGATTCAAAAGTACAGGAAGAATTAAACTGCTTCGATGGCATTTAAGGAGGAATGTATGGAACACGCTATGATTCTTTCGGCATCTGGCTGGAGAAAAGTTTTTACACAGAGTGGTGACGGAGAAGATTCATCTCCTGAAATTGGTAAAGATAACGCACTTATCTGTGCTTTAATCGGGGAAACCTTTGCTCAGTATGTCATTTCTGTAAAAGATAAAGAATCTCCTGTAATTGCAGTTGCAACAGACACAAGACCTACAGGAACAGAAATTGCAGATGCAATACTGAGTGCTTTGCTCAGTAGACATATAACTATTCAGTATCTAGGAGTTGCTTCTGCACCAGAAATCATGGCTTATGCAAAAAAAGTTGACGCCTTTCTATATATTTCTGCAAGTCATAATCCAATAGGTCACAATGGAATAAAATTCGGATTAAATGATGGTGGGGTTCTGGAAGGCTCCGAAGCAAAAAAACTAATAGCAGAATTTGAAAAAAAATGCCTTGATGAAGATGCTGAAAAACACGCACAGGATATTCTTGCTTCTGTAGATAATGCAGCACTTACACTTATAAAAAATGAAAGTGAAGAATACAAAAAAGAATCACTTCGTACCTATGATGCATTTATTCGTAATGTAATTACAGGTACTGATATTGAAGAAGAACAGATGGACATTTTCAATGTCATTCAGTCATACCTCGCAGAAAATCCTCTTTCCATAGTATGTGATATGAATGGTTCTGCAAGAAGTGTCTCTATTGATAAAAATTTTATGCCATCTTGTAATTTGAAGTTCATCCCATTTAATGATGAACCTGGAAAAATTGTTCACGCAATAATACCAGAACCAGAAAACTTAATTTATTGTGCATCACGTATGCAGCAGATGCAGGAAGATGGAGATGAAACAGTCATACTTGGTTACATGCCTGACTGTGACGGTGATAGAGGTAACATAGTATACTGGGATGAACGCACTCATAAAGCAATGCCAATACCAGCACAGACAGTATTTTCACTATGTGTAATGGCAGAACTTGCCTACGATTACTGGAAAACCTGCCGTTTCCAAAAGAAAAGCCTGTATCATAAGGCCATGAGCATACTTGAAAAGAAAGCCGTAGCAGTAAACTGCCCTATCTCAATGAGAATCGATGATATCTGCAGGACATTTAACGTATCTCTGTTCAGAGCAGAAGTCGGAGAAGCAAACGTTGTTAATCTGGCTCAGAAAAAACGTGATGAGGGCTATAAAGTTCGTATCTTGGGAGAAGGAAGCAATGGAGGAAACATTACAGATCCTTCTCATGTAAGAGACCCTCTTGCAACACTGTTTGCCATTATCAAGCTGCTTTCTATAAAAGATGGCGTAAAAGATGGAAAATCCCAAAAGGGTCTTTTCCATATATGGTGCGAAAAATCAGAACAGATGTCAAAATATAAAGTTGACTTTACAATTTCTGATATTCTTGAAACACTTCCAGTCTATGCAACAACTGGTGTTAGCGAATCTCGTGCAGTACTCAATGTACGTACGCCAGACAAAGGTCTTTTAAAGCAAAACTTCCAGAATATCTTCATGAAGGAATGGACAGAAAAAAAAGAAATGCTTTTAGATACATACGATTTTGAATCGTTCGAGGCAAACTGTACAAATGGAACAGAAGAAAAGAAATTCTGTCTTGACTGGAACAATGGAACTGGAGGACTAAAAATAAAGTTCTACGACACAAATAAACGCCCTACAGCATTTATGTGGATGCGTCCAAGTGGTACAGAACCAGTATTCAGAATTCTATGCGATGTCAAGGGCGATGAATTAAAATCAGAGGAAAAAATAGAGAGGGAACTTCTTAGCTGGGAAACAGAAATGATTCAAAAGGCAGACGCAATGTATGAAGCTGAATGATTTAATTCTTGTCATTGACATGCAGAATGTCTATACAAAAAATCAGGCATGGGCATGTCTTGACACAGAAGGCATTGCAAAAAGAATTGTTGAGCTTACAGAAAAATCTGTCTCAAAGAATATTATTCTTTCAGAATATCTTCCCGCAGAAAATCCTGCAGGTACATGGAAAGATTATAATAAAGTATATGCAGATATAAATAACAATAAGTGGCTGAATGAGCTTATTCCAGATATTCAAACTCTAGCACAAAAATATCCGCTATACAGTAAAAGTAAATATTCTTCAATGTGTATTCCTCAAATAAGGGAACTGGCAAAAAAAGCAGACAGAGTTGTCCTAACTGGAGTTGTTGCGGAATGTTGTGTATTATATACAGCGCTTGAAGCAATGGATATGGGATGTAAAGTCATTTACATTAAAGACTGCATATCTGGCTTTACAAAAGAGAAGGAAGCTGCCACAGAATTAATTCTAAGCGGCTTAAGCCCCCTGCATGTTCAAATAATGACCATGCAGGAATACCTTAATGAAAAATAATTATCAAACAATAAACTGATCTATCTGGGAACTCATTTTATCAATAGAAGACTTTACTTGAGAAGTAACATCTTCAAGCGAAG
>CAMVEQ010000106.1:0-10943 GCA_947166545.1 uncultured Treponema sp.
TTTATAGAATCTTTTACAGGTCTAGCTTTTTCATTAAACTCTTCTCTTTTTTCTGAACTTGTTGCCATCACATTCCTCCAAATTTATGAAGCATTGCAGATGCATGCTCTAGAGATTCTGACGATGTTGCGTCACCAGAAAGCATTCTTGCTATTTCCTTTATGCGTTCCTGATTTTCCACAGGGAATACATTAGTAGACGTTGTATTACCAGCAACACCTTTTTGTATTTTAACTTGATTATCGGCATAAACTGCAATACTGGCAAGATGCGTTATACACAAAACTTGCTTCTTTTTTGAAAGTTTTTTCAAATGCTCACCAATACTTACAGCAATTTCACCACCAACCCCTGTATCTACTTCATCAAAAATAAGAGTTCCAACGGTATCTGCATCACTCAATATTGTTTTCAAAGCAAGCATTACACGACTCAACTCACCACCAGACGCAATTTTTGCAAGAGGTAATGATGGAGAACCTGGATTTGCACGAATCAAAAACTCAACATCATCAATTCCAAACTGACTACATTTCTGGAAAAGTTCTGTTCCTGGTTTTTCTGCAATATGTACACAAAAAGCAGCATCTTTCATGCCTAATTTTGAAAGAATTTCTTCTATTTTTTCAGACATTACCACTGCGGCAGACTTTCGTTTCTCACTCAAAATTCTTGCCTTTGAATACACCTGTTCTTCAAGAACCTTTATTTGATGTTCCAAGTCTGATTTATCTTCCATCATTCCAGAAAGCTCTTCAAGTTCTTTTTTAGCATTTTCACCATAAGAAATAACATCTGCAATTCCAGATTGAATACCCGAAGCATACTTCTTTTTCAATTTATAAATAACATCAAGTCTATCTTGTACATAAGCCAGACGTTCAGGATCAAAAACTAAAGAATCTGTATATCTGGAAAATTCATCAGAAATATCAGATAATTCATAAAATGAGGTCTGAATGCGAGATGAAAGCTCTGAAAGTTTTCCATCTAATTCTTCTGCATGGGAAATAACAGAATTCAACCTTTTCAGTACACTAACAAGACCAGAAGCATCATCTCCGCCATCAAAAAGCCCTTTTATTTCCTCACAATCACTGTATAACTTCTCAAACGAAGCCAATCTGTTTTCTTCGGCTTCAAGTTCTGCATCTTCATTAAGTTTCAGTTTAGCATCATCTATTTCATTAACAGCAAAAGTCAGCATTTCAACTCTATTTTTACGTTCTGCTTCATTAGAATTGAAATTTTCCATAGTTCTTCGCTTTGAAACAAGCTGATTATAAATTTCTGTAAAAGCTTTTACTTCTTCCGTAATACCAGCATAAATATCAAGATATCTTCGATGTTCAGATATTTTCATCAAAGATTGCTGTTCATGCTGGCCATGAATATCAACCAAATATGACGCAAAATCAGCAACATCAGCTTTTGTTACAGGAACAGAGCCTATCCACGAAGACGTCTTTCCTGTATCACGTATAACTCTTCGCAATAAAATAGAATTTTCTTCAGCCTCGATACCTCTTTCAGAAAGCCAGTTCCTGGCCTCATCTGAATCAACAGAAAAAACACCAGAAACTAAAGCTTCATGACATCCAGAGCGAATAAGTTCCATGCCAGCCTTACCACCAAGCAAAAACACAAGACTGCCAATTAAAATAGACTTTCCCGCACCAGTTTCACCGCTTAATACAGTAAAACCATTTTTAAAATCTATATGAGCACTGTCTATTAAAGCAAAATTTTTTACGTCAGGTTCTTCAAGCACGAGGACCTCCAGACCAGTTTAATTTGCTCTGTAACGCAGAATAAAATTTCTCCTGTTCAGAACAAATCAAATATGCCTTATATTCAGGAACCTTTAATATAATAGTATCTTCTGACTGTAAAGCAAAATCTATCTGACAATCAGCAGAAAGTCCAACTTCAACACGAGAAGGAAGCACAGTAATTGCAAGTTCTCCGTCTTTCCCAAAAACAAGAGGTCTGGCAGAAAGACTGAAAGAACTTATTGGAGTAAGAAGCATTGCAGCAAGAGAAGGCTCTACTATAGGTCCACCTGCAGCGGCAGAATAACCAGTAGAACCTGTTGCAGTTGAAACAATCAAACCATTAGCCTTAAAAGCACCTAAAGAAGCCCATTTATAAGCTACATTTAAATTTATCAAGCGCGATGAAGCTGTACTGGAAATAACAATATCATTCATACCAGAAGTAATAAATACACTTTTTCCTTTGCGCATTACTTCCGCCTGAATTAAAAATCTTTCACTTACACAGCTTTTACCATGCAGATAATCTATTAATTTCTGCTTCCATTCTTCAACCTGAACGCAGGCTAAAAAACCAAATTCCCCCAAATTAATTGCGAAAACAGGAATTCCAAGAGGAGCACAGCCCCTGCAAGCAAACAAAACAGTTCCATCTCCTCCAAGTGTTATAACAAAATCATATCCCTTAAAAGATACTTTTATGTTATTATTATTTACGCAATTTCCATCATATACAAATTCAGAACAATCTACATTGTGCTCTTTTAAAAATACAGAAATATCTTTTCCAAGTCCTGAGGCTGCTTTCTTAAAAGAATTAATAACAATAAGACAGTTCATTACAATAACTTTTACATTTTTAAGGGAGTGTCATTAAAACTTTTACAATCTTTCCTGCATCTTTCTGACCAAGGCGAGGATATAAAGGAAACAAAGCACATCTAAGCAACAAGGAATTAGCACAAATACAAGAACCGGCAAGTTCTGACTGGCGCAATGCAATTACAGAATTTTCAAAAGCCTGACGAACTTCAATTCCCTTCTTGTGAGCATAAGCCTTTACATCTTTAAAACCAGAATTCAGTACAACAGGGAAAGAATAAATTGTTGAACCAGAATCAACAGCCCTTACAAAAGTTTTATGACTTCCACTCATTATCGCTCTGGAATAGGCTGTAAACAATTCTCTTCTTACAGTCTCATTTCTATTAAATTCTTTTAATTCTACCCATGCAAGAGCAGCATTCATATCGGGCATCAAATCTGTAAAAGGAGCTTCATCTGCATACTTTTTCAAAACAGTCCACTCTCGTCTTCCTGGTGCAAATAATACAGCACCACCGCCTGCTGTAATGATGTCTTTTTCTTCCATTCCAAAAATAGTATACACACCATACATTCCAGCACGCCTACCAAGTTCTTCTACAGTAGAATCGGTAGTTTCTGAAGATGGCTCAGATGAAGTTCCGTTTTCAGATGACGAAGAATCTTCACCTTTTTCTACAGGATAATATGAAAGTGCAGACTGAGAAATATCTTCAATAACAGGCAGACCAAATGCCAAGAATGCGTGAATATCAGGTAAAATGCCCATTGATTCCGTAAGAATCAACAATCGCCCACCTTTTTTTATACCCTCTTCAACCGCAGCAACAGATATAAGACCATCGTCTTCTTTTACATCAAGAACAACAGCTTCATATCCTAATTTCTCTACAGTTAAAATCTGCCAGGCAGGAGCAAGAGCACTAAGCATTATGCCACTACCTTTAGGCAATTCCAAAGCTCTCAGTGCATATTCAAGTGCAAGAGATGGACTTCTAAGAGCAATTGCACCATCACAACCAATTATTTCTTTAACAGTTTGAATCAAACGTACAGTAGTATCACCAGGCCCCAAATGCTCATCAACCATACACGTAAGTACGGCTTCCATTTCACGCCTTCTTATAGTGGAGCTATATGTATTAATCATTGTAGTTGGTTCAATCCTTACAACTGAGGATCAATAATTTTCTGTAATTCACCAGCATTAAATATCTTGCGGGTATCAAGAATAATAAGGTATGATGCATCCTGACGTACAACACCTTCAATATATTCTGTACCAATTCCGCAAAGCATCTGTGGCGGAGGCTTAATCTCGCCCCTATCAACAGTAATAACACGTGCGACGCGATCTATAATAATACCGATTTTATTTCCTTCAATATCCAAGATAATGAAGCCACCTTCATCATCCAAATCATCTTCGAATTTCTTTTCTATAGCTTTAAGGTGAAAACGCTTATGAAGATTTATGATAGGTATAATTTCTGCACGAAGATTAATAATACCTTCAACATAATAAGGGGCATTAGGAATTGGACGGACAGTCTGAACCTTAACAATCTCCTTAACATCCATTATGTCAACACCATAAAGTTCCTCTCCCAACTGGAAAGTTACAAGTTGCAACTGACTATTTTCATCTGCCATTACATTTCTCCTATAAAAAGCCTACTAGTCAAATTTATACACCATATATTTTACATCATGAACGTTTATTAGTCTACTATAAAAATTGAAACTCCATTCACTTTTATAATTTCAGACTGCTTTAAAACCTTAGAACAAGCATTAATAGTTGCCCCTGTTGTTATAACATCATCCAGAAGCAAGACTTCTTCTGGAATTTCATGATTTTTTTTCAGTTTAATTATATTATCGGAAAGAATAAATGCATTATTTCTAGCAAGTCTATTCTTAAAATTCTTCTTTTTTTGCTGTTCAAAGGAACAATTTTCCAAAAGATGAAGTATTTTTAAACCATATTTTCTATGAAGACACACACATAAATCTTCAACCTGATCCCAACCTCTAGTCCTTACCTTTCCTTTATGAGGAGGCACAGGAACAATTGCAGGAATATTTTTTTGATCAAAGCGCATACATAACGATGCATACAGCAAATCTGCAAAAACTTCAGTAAGAATACGCCTATTATTTATTTTCCATTCAAAAACAAGATTTTTTTTCCATAGTTTGTATGAACATAAGGGGAATACAGAATCACAATCTTTTAGAACAGTTCCATTCCTACAAGTCATACATATCTCATTTTCAGACAAAAGTACTTTTCCGCATATCTTACAACGAGGTGTTACAGAATACAGAGCTTCCTGTTCTAAAACAAATTTACAATCCTTACACAACGGCATTCCAAAACATAAGTTACCGCAGCAAACACATTGTTCTTGACTACAAAGCCGTGAACCTAAAACATTACCAAATTTATAAGTTTTCTGAATTATATTTACCATACATAATAGTAATTATCCCAGAAGTATCATTTTTGTACACAATTCAGAATTTCCTAAAAGTGTATTTTTCCATCTAGAAACAAGATTAAAAGCATTTATAGGTGTAAGATTATTTATATCAGTACTCAAAATTTCATTCAAAATCAATTCTTCATCACTGAAAAGGCCTCCAGAAGAAAAAGATTGCTCCTTTTTTGCAGGAATTAAGGTCTTTTCAGCTCCATCCTGAATAGAAGAAAGTATGTCACCAGCTCTCTTAATAACAGAATCTGGCACACCTGCAAGTCTTGCAACATGAATTCCATAACTGTTTTCACTGGAACCAGAAATTACTTTCCTCAAGAAAACAATATCCTCTCCGTTTTCATTTACAGCCATGCATAATTTTTTCAGTAAAGGATGCTCTATTCGTGTCAATTCATGATAATGAGTTGCAAAAAGAGTTTTACACCGTATAGTATTTAAAAGATGCTCACTTACAGCCCATGCAATTGAAAGTCCGTCTTCTGTACTTGTACCTCTTCCCACTTCATCCATTATGACAAGAGAACGTTCTGTTGCAGATCTGAGGATTCTAGCAGTTTCAGTCATTTCAACTAAAAATGTAGACTCTCCTTTTGCAAGATTATCACTAGCACCAACACGACAGAAAATTCGATCAATAACACCTATATGAGCATAAGAACATGGTACAAAACTTCCAGTCTGGGCAAGAAGTGCAATTAATGCATTTTGGCGCAAAAATGTACTTTTACCAGCCATATTAGGTCCTGTAATTAATGCAAAAGATGTAGTATCTGACTGAGTAAGTAAAGAAATGTCATTAGGAACAAATTCCCCACTAGGTATATGAGCTTCTACAACAGGATGTCTTCCATCTTTTACATCAAATTCAAGACTATCATCAATAACAGGTTTAACCCAGTCGTTTTTTATGGCAGCTTCTGCAAAAGATTGAGCAACATCAATACCTGCTATTTCAAAAGCAATCTGTTTCAGATATGGTATATATACTTTTAGTTTATTACGAACTTCAATATACAAATCATGCTCTAACTCAAGAATCCTTGAACCTGATTCATTCAAACTCGCTTCAAGTTCTTGAAGTTTTTCAGTTGTATACCGCTCAACATTAACAAGAGCCCGTTTCATTATAAAATGAGACGGAACAGAAGCCAATTTACCTCTTGTTACTTCAATATAGTATCCATGATTAACATTATTGCGTATACGAAGATTTGATATTCCTGTTTTAGATTTTTCCTCTTCACAATAATCATCCAGAACCTTATTAAAATTATCATGAACATCACGCCAGTGATCAAGTTCCTCAGACCATCCTGCACGTATAATACGTCCTTCATTAAACATAGTTGCAGGATCATCACAAATAGCATTCTGAATTAAATCAATTACTTCTTGTGCTTCCGTAGAATCTAAAAACGAAAAACAAGATTCCTTCAAAACTTCTTTTGCGCCAAGCCATAATGAAAGACTTTGTTGCAAAGCTTTTAGATCTTTGGCATGAGCTTTGTCCATTGCAATTCTAGAAGATAAACGTTCTATATCAAGAATGCCTTCCAATTTTCCAGCAACAGTTCGGAACAAGTGTCTATCGTTTACAAAAAACTCAACTCTATTCTGGCGCTCATGAATAAGCCTTACATCCGTAAGAGGGAAAGCAAGAAAACTTCGCAGCATACGAAGTCCCATTGCAGTCTTTGTATAATATAATGTCTCTAAAAGGCTGAATTCATAAGAACCATCTCGTATATTGCTCAAAATCTCAAGATTTTTTCGTGAAGAATCATCTAAAATTACATACTGACAGTCTTTATATACAGTAATACCTGTCACATGAGGAAAAGCTGTATTCGTTGTTTTTTCAAGATAATCAAGAAGGAAACCTGCAGGAGGAACTTCTGGCGACTGTTCATTCAATGAAAAAGAACTAAGATTTGTTGTCTTAAACTGCTTTACAAGACGATTATAATTTAATTTAAAATCAAAGTTCCAATCAGGATACCACGAAACAGAAATAGTATCAGATTCCAACAAAAGATTAATATACTTATTATTTTGAAGACTATTTGGAAGTAATAATTCCTTAGGAGTACATCGACCCAATTCTTTCGCCAAATTTTCTGTAAAAGAATTTTCAGGAAAACTTGTCGCCTTAAATTCTCCTGTCGTAACATCAATATATGCAAAACCTACATTATCATGACATACAAAGACAGAAGCCAAATAATTATTAACACCACCATCCAAATACTCAGATTCAACAGCAGTTCCTGGAGTAACGGTTTCTATAACTTTTCGTTCTACAAGACCTTTTCCCTTGTTAACTTCTCCAACCTGTTCTGCAATGGCAACTTTTTTACCAAGTCTTAATAATCTTGCAATATAAACCTTTGAAGCATGAAAAGGAATTCCGCACATCTTACGATCAACTTTATGAGTTAATGTAAGATTAAGCATTCTAGATATCTCAACTGCATCGTCATCGAACATTTCATAAAAATCTCCAACACGAAACAGTAAAACTTTACCAGGATTTTCTTCCTTTAACTTTTGATATTGAGCAAAAAGAGGCGTATCATCAGACATGAATTCAACCGTTATAATCCTAATCTACTTATGACAGTATCAGTAATATCAACAGAAGGACTATACCACAAGATTGCATTTGCTTGCTGTAAACTCATTACAACACTATAACCACCAGCTTCAGCAACCTGCTCCAAAGTTGAATAAAGTCTCTGATAAAAATCATCATTAGTCTTTAATGAATTTTTTATAGATTCCAGTTCTGTATTTTTTGCACTTGTATATTCAGAAATATAATCAGATTTCTTTGTTATTTCAGCCTGAATTCTTGCGGAATTTACAAGATCCCCATTCTTTTCATATTCAAGTTTTTGATTATGAAGAGACTGCAATTCCTGAGTCAAATTATTAATTTCAGTTTGAAATTCATTTTTCTTTGACTCATAATTACGAACTGGAGATGAATTCATAAAATATGCCTGATACACACGTGCAGTATCAACAACTGCAAATTTTGTAATTTGCTGTGCATAAAGGCAACTTCCACAAGAAAGAATCAAGCTTAAAACAAAAGGAATAAATCTTTTAATTTTCATATTAGTCCACCTTCATAATTATTGATTTGGCATATTAATTGAAAGAACAAAGTGCCATGTAGAAAGCCAGTTATGGAGAGTATCTCCATCTCTATCCTTCAAAACAACATCACCGCTTTCAATCTTGAAATTACTTGCAAGGAACAAACGCAAAGGCAACTGCTGCATTGTAAGACTTAAACCAGGACCATAACTGAAATACCAGTCATCCATATTCTGGAAATCTTTTATGTCTTTCATGTCATCTTTAACCATAGAAGCATCAAAGAATAAATCAAATGCAATAGCATTAGGGAATACAGGAATACGAATTTCAGCACTATTAACCCAAGTCAAGTTACCGCGTCCCTCATCCTGATCATAAATTTCCCAACCGCGTGTATGAACCATTCCGTCAAGATACAGTTCATTAATTTCAGAAATCTTACTTCTCATGTAAGGTCTCTGCATAGAAAGCCCTGAATATCCACGTAAAATAGTTTTAAATGTATAGCTGTCTGTTACAGGTATATTAAACAATGTATAATAACCTTCAGCCTTTGTAGCAGAGCGCAGGAAGAATTCTGTTTCACCGAAATTATCAGGGAAAATAAATTTTCCTTTCGGCATAAGACCAAACCAGGTAAATCGCTGGCTTGCAAACCATCCTTTTGTAGGATTGTAGTAATTATCACGATTATCAAGAGCCAACTGCACAAATATACTGTTAACAGGATTCCAGGTATTATGATACTCAGAAATAGCTGTTGATGCAGGTACATAAAGAGAATCATCATATATATTTGTAAGCAAACTTGAAGTAATACCAGTACTAAGGCGAACCGTAGCAAAGTTAGGAGTCCAACGTCTTGAAATAGTATCAGAAAGAGTAAACTTATGCTGAGTATATTTCATGTAATAACTGTAATAGTCAAAGGTTCCGTCAGGGAGCAATACGTTTCTCGGAGTAGAACGGATTGCACGTGTATATCCAAAGGAAACATAATTACTGATTGGCAAATCAAAAATCCAGTTCTGACCATAACCAAGAGTAATAGACTGTTCTGTAGTAGAAAGTGTCGCAGAAATGCTTCCTGTCTTTCCACTTCCAAACAAGTTAGTATCTTCAAACCCACCAAATAAAGATATAGGGAATTCTCCAGCATTTGCAGTACCACTAAAAGTAAGACCAAACTGAACAGAACGAGTACTCTGCTCTTCTACGCTGAAAGAAACATCTACAAGGTTTTCTTCAGAACCAGGCTTTACATCAGGCACAACCTGCTTAAAATACTGCAGGTTATACAGATTACGAATACCAGTATTTACTTTTTCATTTGAAAAAATATCACCAGATTCTATAGGAATTTCACGACGGATAACTTCTTCCCTAGTTCTTTTGTTTCCTTTAATAGTTATACTTTCAACATGGCTTCTCAAACCTTCCTGAATGTATATTCTATAAGCAATAGTCTTGTTATTAGAATCCTTATCTATCTGAGGCACAAAATTGTTTGACCAGTATCCATTGCTGAAATACTTATTCTGAATATCAGAGATTCCTTCCTGAAACTTTGTTGCATTAAAAACAGCACCTTCTTTTAATTTTATCATGGATAAAAGTTCTTCTTTAGTAAAAACTCTATTTCCCTGAATTGTAGTTCCACCATAAGTATACTGGGAACCTTCATGAATATTATATTGAAGGGTTATTTCCTCGCGGTTCTGTTTTTCATTAAATTCAGAAGTTTGAGTTGCATTTATTATCTTGGCATCAATATATCCGTTATCACCATAATACTGAATAATAGCTTTTTTATCCTGCTCAATCAAAGCTTCCTGAAATGCACCTTTTTGAAACAAACGGTGAGGCTTTGAAGCAAGTTTACTTTTCAAAGTTCTTTCTGTAGCAATAGTATTACCTGTAAATACAATATCCTTAACAACCGTCTGACTACCTTCTTTTACATAGAAAGTAACCTTAAAGCCATCGTCTGTTTCAATAGCTTCTGAACGGATTTTTGCATTACTAAAACCACGGGAAAGATAAAGATTCTTCAAGACCTGTTCATCAGCAAGTCTTTTTTCTTCGTCATAGATACTTTTTTCTTTAGTAGAAATAGCATCGCGCAATTCAGAACCACGGAGTTTCTTATAGCCTATAATTTTTAAATCAGAAACAACAGGATATTCAACAACATTAAGTTCTATTTTTACAGTTTTATAATCCTTATCTCCAGGAAGAGCGACAGGATTTACATCTTCAAAATAATTCAGTGCAAAAATTCTGTTAAGCAGATCAGAAAAGATTTCGTCATCAAATCTTTTTCCTAAGAAAGCATGAGTAATACCTTCCATATCGGAAGCTTTTATATTATTAAGACCTTTAAATGAAATATTGCTAATAGGCTTATTATAGTACCAGTCAGAATCATCCTGTGCAAAAATGTGCGTAAAGCACAAAAGCATAACAAGAAGTACTGTTAAGAGCCGTTTACAATTCATATACATCCTCATTTTAAAATGTTATTCTCCAAGATAAAGTTACCGAAGTTCCTGCTACAATAGATGGAACTTCTCCATTATGCAGTGCAGACAAATCCGGAGCAAAGTTCCATCGTATTTTTGCAAATGGAGCATCAAATTCCACACCCACTTCAGGATGAAATACGAGTCCACTGCCTACAAATTTTGATCTTCTAGCAAGATTCTCGTCGTATGTCCATTGCAAAAGAACATCG
>CAMVEQ010000107.1:0-10856 GCA_947166545.1 uncultured Treponema sp.
AATGAAATAGCATCTATAAAAAGAGATTACTTCATTTCTGCAAAAGGATTGCAAGAGTCATCTGCCCTAAATTACTTGAATAATGATAAAATCAATAAATTAAAACTTGATAATGAGGAACAGAAAAAAATCATTTCAACTACAAAAGACTATTTCCTCAAAGAATTTCGAAATTTGCGTAACATGTTGTATGGCAAAAATGACTATGTGGAAATTCTTTCAATTTTTAAACCAGATTCAGTAGAAGAATCTGATTGGCTAACAGAAAGAGAAAAAATATTTTCATCATATGAAGAATTTATAAAATCTAGATGTTATGATATTTACAATGTTTCGAAAACTGATCAATTTATTAAAGATGCATTAGATATAAATACAATTTCTGATATAGAAAAAAATAAAATTAAGCAAGATATAGAACAGTGGTGGTTAAAAAATCTAGAGCAATGGATAAGGGGATTGGCATCTGATTCTGGTAAAAACTATATAGAGCAGATTTTTCAAACAAAGAAACCAGATTGTTTTACTCCATCTGAATGGGAATCAATAAATAATACAGCAAATGATAAATACTTGGAAATCGTATTGTATGAACTTTTTTATTCATCGAAGGAAGACTATGAAAAATTGTTAAAAAATGAAAACTCAAAAATAAACAACCTACCTGATGATTGTCGTAAAAAAATAAGAAAATATGCAGAGCAATTATATTGCTTATCCATAATGGAAGATTCACTTATTCTATCCCATAAAGAGTTAGTAGATAAATATGATTTTACTTTATTAGAATCTAAAAGAATAACAGCGATTCTTAAGTTGATTGACAAAGCTCAATCTATAGAAAAACTATTAAATTCTCCCGTAGAGGGTATTGATAAATTAGAAATTCCAGAAAGTGTAGAAAAATCATTTTGGAATTCAATAATTGAATACAGAACTAAAAACGCTGAATTAAATGACAAACTTCAAGAAGTAAACAAGGAAGAGTTAAAGCTGAAAGTAAAAATCGAAAAAGTCTTAAGGCAATTAACCTTTATAAATACAATTTTGGATTCACCAGATGAGATTGATAGAATTGAAGATTATGAAGATTTATTTTCCAAAGGTAATTATGAGAATTTAAGAAAAATCAAAGACTTATTAGAAAGTAATAATACAAGAGAAAAGGAATAAAATGAACCAAGAACTAACCACCACAGTAGAAGCAATAAAGACAGCAATTTTACAGTCTTCAAATTCGTCAGACGCGTCTGACGAATTAACATCAATAATTCCAATTGCGGATTTTAAGCTTAGTAACTAAATATGAACGTATTTGATATAATTCCATCAGATTTTTTCAATTGTCTCGCTGGCAAAAGCAATAATCGTGTATACGCTGACTGTCTGGAATTAATACATAATCAATATGATAAAGAAATTTCTTATCGACTTGAACGCTCATATTTAAGGGATGTACTTGCTGCATTTTTATTAGAAAATCATCTGGACCTGTCTGACGAAGAAAGCACTACAAATGCAGGAAACGATGAAGCTAACTTTGTTTTAAGAAAGTTTATTTCTGTCGGCTGGCTTGAAGAAGATCAAGATGATTCTACTTTTGAAAAATATATTGTAATGACTGATAATGGAATTGCTCTGGCAGAATTTTTACAGAAATTAAAAAGACCGGCAACTCCAGAGTTTTCCAGTTACATTCTCAATATTTATAACCGTTTTAATTCAAAGGAATATGCAAATAAGCAGGAACTATATAATTTTATCCTAAAGCCGACTTTTTCAGATGCAAAAGCTCTTTCTTCAGATCTTAAAAAACTTTCAACTTCTATAAAAAAGATTATTGAGAAAATGAATCATGAAGGAAGCCTTGAAAGCCTCACAGAAAACATTATTTCTTATTGTGACGGAGATTTTATAAAAGAATATTCAAGACTTGTTCATCAACAAAATATTCACATTTATAGGAACTTTATTACCCGTAAACTAGATGAAATGAAGCAACCTGAATATTTTAATCTTCTTTGCACAGAATTATCAGCAGAAGAAAAAGCTCATCAAGTCCTGATTTCAAATATGGAAGCAGAAGAAAGAGTTTATGAAATTATTGATTCTACAAAAAAGTTCCTTCATGACGACTACAATAAAATAATGGATGATATCAAACTGAAGATTAACACTTATATTCACATAGCAATTGCACGTGAAAGAATGCTCAGAAACAAAGGACTTGATATCCGGGGTGTAGTTGAGCAAACATTACGAATTCTCATTTCTTCTGAAAACAGTTCAGAAAAAGAAGAGCTCGGAAATTTATTTAATATTCAAAAGTATGAGTATGTTGATCAGTCATCTGTAATGTATCCACATAAGAGCCAGCAGATCTTGCATAATACAGAATCAGAATATTTTGAATTATCAAAAGAAGAAATTGAACGGCAAAAATATATTCTCGAACAGGAATCTCACAATCCATATTCAAAAGACCAGATGAAAAAATACATGGATGATTTATTCATGCAAAATGAAATTATTGATAACAGTCAGTTTAATTATTCAAATAAAGAAGACATATTAAAATCTTTGGCTGCAGTTACTTATGCAAAAGAAAACGGATATTTTATAGAAACAGATGGTACCTATATAGAAAGTGAAAACTATATAACCAAACACTGGAGGGCAAGAAAAAATGACAAATAATGAATCTATTAATGAATACTGGAATTCAGAATTTACCTCTAGTGATAAACAATTCTTCCAGAAATGTGCCAGAATTTTATTAAAGAAAACTTTTATTGTTCGTGATAAAGACGAAGAAAACCGTAAGATGTTTTATTTCGTGTCAAAAAACTCTGATTTCTTTTCTAATTATTTTTCTTTCATGGGTTTTGAAATTTTAGTTCAAAAAGATTCCGGTGTAGTAATGCTTTCTAATATTGTAAATGAAAACATATCGGCATCTGTTGCAGTTAATAGATTCCGGTTTAAGAAGATTGAAAGTATTATTCTTTGCTGTTTATGGACTTTACTTTCTGACAGATTACATCGTGGTTCATTGGATAAAGTTATTAAGATTACATTATCAGATTTAAATATAGAACTTGAAAAATACGATTATAAGAAACCTTTTGATAAAGGACCATTGAATGACATATTGAAGCTGTTTTGTAAATTCAACTTAATTGGAACAAGTGGTGAAATAGGTGATGAAGATTTTACCATTATTCTTTATCCTTCGTTACAGTTTGCGTTAAATGAAAGTGAGTTTGTTTCTTTTGTCAAAGATGCAGAAAAAAGAATGAAAGGTAATGAAGATGATATAACAACGATAGATGAACCAGAAGATTTTGACTCTACAGATTCTGAAATAGATCCTTTTGATTTAGGAATTGATATGGGGGATGAAGAATAATGAAAGATAATAGAAAAACAGCAAAACGACTTCTCCTTGTAAACTGGTCATGTTTCCAAAATGAAATAATTTCTCTCGGAAGCTCTACTTTATTTACCGGTGTTAATGGAACTGGAAAAACAACAATTCTGGATGCAATGAGTTATCTTATTACTGCCAACACCCAGTTTAATAAAGCGGCTGATGATAATGGAAGAAATGTAACTGCATATATTCATGGTGACAGAAAGACAAATGGATCAGACAGATATCTTCGTCCTGGAAATGTTACAAGTTATATTGCAATGGAATTTTATGATCCTCTTATTTCTGATTATCACGTAATTGCTGTTTGTATGGAATCTCGTTCAGAAAGTGACAGAGCTATCAGCCAGTGGATAATCCGTGAAAAATGCAAATTAGAAGATTTTAATTTCAGTTCTGTTGAGAATGGAAAACTTACCGTAACATCAAAAAATAACCTTACATTCAAAAGTATCCCACTGAAAGGGGCTGACTTTTTTGGTCGCGAAAAGGCTATTCCACAGCTAACCCGTCAGTTAGGAATACGAACTACAGATTACAGAAAGTATAAAGAAAAGCTGCTTAAGATGATGGCCTTTGATCCTGAACGAAATGTAGATAAATTTTTGCAGACTTCAGTTTTTGCAGAAGCAGAAGTAAAATCCTTGGATCGTCTAAGGGAACAGAGAAAACTATATGAACAGGCAAAACAAATGTTCGAGCAGATTCAGGAAAGAAAGAATCTTCTTGAAGAAATAGAACAGAAAACTTCAGAATATGAAAAGATTCTTCGCAACTATAATATACGTGAATTGATGTTCCGCTATCAGTATATAAACCAATATAAGGATGAAATTTCAAAACTTGAAATAAAGCAACAGAATAATCAGATTCAACTTAAAGACCTGGAAGAAAAGAAAAAAGAATCTGAAGCAAAGCTTTCAGAAATGAGAAAAAGACTTTCAGAAGTTGAAAATAAAAACCATTCAATTACTGAAGGCTTAAATAAGATGGAGAATGATAAGGAAGCGCTCAAGAAGAAAATTGCTGGACTAGAAAATGAGCTTGCTCAATTAAAAAATCTCCAAGTTGCCTTAAAAGTAATTCTTCCACAAATTGTAAATTATTTTGATGTTGAAGATGAAAGTAAGACAATTCTTCTAAATTTGAGTGAAACTGATTTTTCATCGGATAAAAAGAATTCTACATTCATTGAGTTTTCAAATAAAATAAAAAAACAACGAGATTTATTTATAGAAGAAAACGGTAGAATAAAAGACAAACTATTTGAAGTATCAAATGAGATAACAAGTTATCAGAAGACAATAAAAGACCTTGAAGCAAATATTCGTCAGTTTCCGCCGGAAGCAGAGGAAGCAAAACGAATTATTCAAAACGAATTTAACAAACGTGGTATAAAATGTCAGGTCCGTCTTTTCGCAGAACTTGTTGAATCTATTAGTGATGAATCTTGGCGCAAATCAATAGAAACATTTTTGTGGAACAAGCGCTTTAATATAATTGTTGATGATAATAATTGCCATGAAGCTCTTAAAATCTTAAATGAGAAAAATATTTATAAGACAAGTGTAATACTTACAGATAAGATTCCAGAAACAGAAATTGAAGAACAATCCGCGGCTTCTGTATTAAACATTACAAATAAAGGTGCAAGACGATATGCAAATTATCTCTTAAATGGTATTCACCTTTGTGGAAATATAGACGAACTTCATGAACATCCTAAAGGTGGCATTACAAAAGATGGAATGCTTTGTAAAAGTTATGCGGCAGGTCTTATGCAGATTCAGAAGACTCAGGTTTGTTTAGGAAATAATGTAGTAAAATTTCAGCTGGAACAGGCTAAAAAAGAGCTTGAGAAACTTATTTTTGAGAAATCTGGATATGAAAAAGAAATAAAAAACAGGAATCAATTAGTTACATTGATTGATAATGTAGAATGGAAAGCTGAACGCTATAATTTTAATAGTTCAATCGAGCTTTCTGAAGAAAATAGAAATTTAGGAAAACTTTCTGCACAAATTGAAGAATTAAAAAACAGTCCAGAAATGCTTGCCGCCGCAAAGGAATACGACCTTGCTAAATCAAATTATGATGAAGCCTATAAAGTTGATATTGATTTAGCAGATAAACGCGGCTCTGTTAAAAATGATATTGAAAATACAAACAATAAAATATCGGAGCGAATTGAACAATCTCAGAAATATGAGTCAGAGTACAATGAGCTTTCATCTAAATACAACGAACTCATTAATGAAATGAAAGATGAATATGAACGTGCCAGCAAACAGCGAAATACCTTTATTGTTATTAGTAATAAGCATTTGCAAAATCTTACAAATGATGTTGATAATGCAAAGCGCAGAATGGAAGACAAACAACGAGAATATAACATTCTTTCTGAAATAGAAGCTTCAAACTATGGTGTTGAGTTTATTCCTTTCTACCGTGACCGTTATCGAGATGTTGCAAATGTAAAAATTGATGAAGCTAAAAACAAAGTTGAAAAGCAGTCAGAAAAACTCCGTGATGTTTTCTTACATGATTTTGTTGCAGAACTTAATGAAAAAATAATTTCTGCAAAAGAAGAGATTGCTGTAATCAATGCGGAGCTGAAACGTATTCCATTTGGACGTGATATATATCAGTTCAAAATGGAAGAAAAATCAGACCGAAAAGTTTTCTTTACTATCTGTAAAAACCTGGAACTGTATTCAGAAAGCCCGGATTTATTTACAGAACGGACAGTAAGCGATGAAAAACTTGCCGATGATGTTCAATCTTTCTTAAACAAAATCCTTGATACAGAACAAGAAGAAGACTATTCAGATTACAGAAATTATTTTACATATGATATGACAATCAGAAGTCATATAGGTGATGAAGAATCTGAAATGGATTTATCAAAGAAACAAGGCTCTGCTAGTGGAGGTGAAAAACAAACCCCTTATTTTATAGTTCTAGCTGCAAGTCTTATGCAATTCTATCCTAAAGATGTTTGTTGTGCACGAATAGCTTTCATCGATGAAGCTTTTTCAGCACTTTCTAAAGAAAGAATTGAACAGATGGTAAAATTTTTAGAAGATAATAATTTCCAGGTTTTCTATGCAGCCCCACCTGAAAAAATAAATAGTATTGGTCAGCATATTGATAATACAGTATCTCTTTATACACAGGGAAAGTATACAAAACCTGTTGAAGGTTCGTGGTACTCCAGGAGCGCAATCAAAGAATGATTTATTCATATATTCAAAAACAAATATTACAGAAGCTTCTCACAAAATATGAATCCAGTAAAACTTATAAAGGCGAGAATTCAGTTCTCCAGAGTTTTTCAATAAAACCTACGGATATTTTCAAGGAATATGAGAAGGATTCAGCAGACATTAATGCGATTGAAGATTTTGAAAAACAATGTGAGTTTCTTGAATCTGAAGGGCTTATTCAACTTGCCTGGAAATATGAAAGAATATCAAAAATAATTTCAATTGCAACAGAAGAAAATTGGAATAAGATTCGAATAATTCTTGGCGTAAAAGATAAGAATACAAGGCTAAAAAAGGAAATTGGGTTTTATTCATCTGTTAGTGAAAGAGCTTCTTCTCATAAAATAATAAACGATTTTTGCAAAACTCAAATTGAGCGGCTCCAGGGTGGGAAGATTGCAGAGTACTCTTTAGAAGACGCTAACAACATAATTGCACTTTTGTCTTTTATTTTGCAGAACAAAAATGAAATCCTTGAACGGGAACTATCTATTTCTGTATTAGCAAATTCTAAGTCTTGGGAATCAAAATACAAAACAAAAATTTTACGCATTCTTAAAAAAAGTGGATATTTTGATTCTTTAATTGAAAATTGTGCGGATGAAAAAGAAGTAAATAAAGTCATTCTTGAAGAATGTAATATTTTTGCAAATCCTTCATATGTGTATTTTAAGGGAAATGGAACAATATTTTTTGAAAACGGTATCGTTACAAAAACTTGCTCTGAAATACCATTTGCTATTTCCTCCGCTTCAATCGAAAAAATTGATTCCTTTGAAATAACAGATTCTAAAATAATGACCGTAGAAAACTTGACTTCATTTAATAGAATCAATAAGTTGGGCACTTTTTATATTTTCCTCTCAGGCTATCACAATAGTGCAAAGCAAAACTTCTTAAAAAAAATCTACCGTCAAAACGCGGAAAAAGACTATTTTCATTTTGGAGACATCGACCCGGATGGTTTTTATATTTTGGAAAATCTTCGCTCAAAAACGAGTATCGCTTTCAAGCCTTATAAAATGGGAATTACGGAACTCGAACAATATTCTGATTTTACAAAGACACTAGAAGAAAATGATATTTCAAAAGCCAATGCCTTGATAGATAAAGGATGCCATAAAGAAATTATGGAATATATGTTAAAACATAATCAAAAGCTCGAGCAAGAAATAATCAGCTGGAAAGAAACTCAGCACAAAAAGGAATAAGAAATGAACAATGACAATCCCTTCAAGCTAGACTTTGACTCATACATTCTCCAGAGTGAACCAGAAAAACAGGAAAATGGAAAACTCTGGCAGACCGCTATTGGCTTACAGCAGGTACCTGATGCATACATTTCAAAACTTGCTGAAGAAGCTCTAATTTCGTGAAAAAGAGGGCTGGAGAATAAAAGAATCATAATTCTTGTTGACAAAAATCATAGAAGGGATTGGAGCACCTGCGAAGCAGTACCGCTTGCGGTATGGAGCGCGGTTAGCGCGGAAGTGCGGAACAGCCGACCCGCGTAAGCGGGTAACGCCAGTCATTGTCGGCGTACGTCTGAGTGGCCGACAAGTTCCTGCACTGTGCGGATGTCGTAGCCGTTTTCAAGAAGGTGAGTTGCGAATGAATGGCGGAAGGTGTGGCAGGTTGCATTTTTTATGATTCCGGCTTCACGGACTGCGGTTTTACAGCTTTTTGTATGAGACTTCCGTCAAGATGATTTATCACCGCGAGGACTTCTTTTTTGCTGAGAACGACAGGTGCACGTTTTTTGTGTTTGGCGTGGATTACTTCGGAGAGGTTTTCCAGGTCTTCGTGCCTTACGAATTTGAAATAGAAGAGAAGGGCACTCATTGCCTGATTCTGGGTTGACGGGCTGACATGATATTTTATCGCCAGATTTGAGAGATAGGCATTGATATGATTCTGAGTCAGGAGTGTGGAATTGCACATATATATAGAAAGAAATGATTTGCCCCTCTTTGTATAACATTCGATTGTGTGCTGGCTGTAATGTTTTGTGATGAGAATTCTTTTCAGCTCGTCCAGTTCAGTCAGTTCACTCGCTTTTTTCCTCTCCCTTTTTTTTTCTTGACATATTGAATAATTGATTTACACTTAAAATCGGAGGTACAACAATTGAAGCACGATCTTATTATCCTAGGTGCTGGCCCTGCGGGATTAATGGCTGCGTTAAAACTCGCTGAGTCAGGCTACCATGCCACTGTAATCGAAATGAAAAACAATATGGATAAGCTAAACCGCGCCTGTTCCATGCAGTTTATCATTGACGATGATTATGAAGATGAGGTTCTTACTGTTGAGAACGAAAAACTTGTATTCAAAAAAAGCGGTCTTGAAGTTCCGTATAAGGGAAAACTCGTTCCACTTTACAACAAGTATTACCATTCACCCAAAAATCATATTATCCGCTTTGCCAGAGATGAAGGCAAAAAACCCTTTGCTTATAAGTTCGACAAGCAATACCTGTTAAAGAGCCTCTATGACTTGTGCATCGAAAAAGGCGTTGAGTTTATGATGGGCACTATAGTCCTTGGTGGAAAAGATTTGGGTAATGAAGTTGAACTTACAATTAAACATGCCAAAGAAAAAAGCACTATAACTTGCAAAAAACTCATCATTGCCGAGGGTGTAAATGCGGTTGTGAGCGGAAAATTCGGCATGAACAAAGACCGAGTCTGCACAATGCAAGCCTACTGTATCAAATATCTTATGGAAGGCATTACAGGTGTCGAGAACAACAGCTGGAATCTTTATTACGGCGCAACATATCATTCAAAAACTGCGGCTATTATTGGCCCAAGTCTTGAAGGCGACGGAATTTTCGAAGTAACAATAACCGGAACCCCAGACCTTATGCCAAAGAAGATTTATGAAGAATTCACCACATTGAGTCCTATGGCTGAACATTTTAAGAACGCAAAACTTCTTAAAAAACAGGGATGCTCGGTAAAATCATACATGCCGATGAAAAATCCATGCAAGGGAAATGTTATTGTAATCAGCGATGCAGGGTGCCTTCTTGTGCGGCGACAAAGCTGCGAAAGCCGTAATTGACGAGCTTAACGGCAAGAAGGGCTTTGAGGAATACACAAACTGGTGGCTGAAATCATTTGAATTCAACGGAGATGATTATCTTGCAATCGCACGAGGCTACACGCTTGCATTCGTTTACACCGACGACGAGCTTGATTATCTTTTCGCTCTCTGTGAAGGAAAGATTTTGCATGGCACTTACAGCCAGTACATCACCCCAAAACTTATCTGGGATTGCATCAGACTGAACACCGAAAAAATCAAAACCGAACGCCCTGAGATTTTTGCAAAAATGCAGAAAATGGGTCTTGCATAATTAGAAGGAGGAAAAAATGGCTCATGTAATATCAAATGAATGTGTCGGCTGCGGTTCATGTGCTCCGTTCTGTCCGGCTGGTGCAATTTCTCAGGCTGAATCAAGTTATTATGAAGTTGACCCAAAAGCCTGCGTTGACTGCGGAAGCTGCGAAAAAGCCTGTCCTGTAGAAGCAATCTCAAAAGAAGAGAAATAGGAGGGCGATAATGAAAGACGTAATCATCATCGGTGCCGGCCCTGCGGGTCTTATGGCTGCCTGTACAGCCGCAAAAAATGGACTCAAGGCAACCATCGTCGAAATGAAAAAAGACATTACCCGAATCAACCGTGCCTGTTCTGCACAGCTGGTTCTGGATGACGGCTATGAGGGCGAAACTCTGAAAATCGGTGACAAAAAACTCATCTTCACCAAAAATGGGTTTGAAGTTACCTACAAAGGAAAACTCGTTCCAATTCAGCACAACTACATGTATTCACCAAAAGGGCATCGAGTTGCATTTGAATACGAAGATTTGCATCCGACGGCAATGAAATTTGACAAGACGGAGCTTCTTCGGGGGCTACTTGAAGAATGTGAGAAAGTTGGCGTAGAAGTACTGAACGGAACACTTGCAAAAGGTGGAAAAGACAAGGGGTCTTCGGTCAAAGTAAAGATTGAGGATGCTAGCGGAGAGCACGAAATTGAGGCAAAAAAACTCATCATTGCTGAAGGCGTTAACCGCAACCTCACTTCAAAATTTGGTCTGAACGCTGGATTTCAATGCATGGGTACACCGCTCGTATGCGAATACACGCT
>CAMVEQ010000108.1:0-10595 GCA_947166545.1 uncultured Treponema sp.
GCGCAAGCGTGAATGCAAAACGAACTGCTGCTGTCCATGTGGCTTTTAATGTTACAGGTACTCTTTTAGCCTTGATTTTCTTCCAGCCATTTTTAAATCTGATTGATTTTATTGTTCCCGGTCAGCCTGCGCAAAACATCACAACTCATATTGCCATGCTTCATACTGTCTTTAATATTTCTGCCACAATCCTTTTTCTTCCTTTTGTAAAGCAGATTGCTTCTATAACAGAAAAAGTGATTCATGAAAGCCAGAAAGAAAAAGAGGCTCATTATAAAATTCCAATCATCCTTCCAAAGAATCATGTCAGCACAGACTTGTATGTTTTTCAGGTCCAGAAAGAAATTACAAAAATGGCCGGCCACGTAATGGAGATGATGGATTATCTGAATCAGGGACTTAATCAAAACAAAGAGTCTCTGGAGTCTTTGGCCGAAGAAATGAATTTTCAGGAAGAATATGTTGATGAAATGAATCATGAAATTTCCTGGTTCCTTCAAAAATGTTCCCGCCTTCCAACTGCAAATCACAACAACCGGAACAATTATGCCAACATGATTTCTGTAATTCAGAATCTTGAAGATTTGAGCGATGAGTGCTGTTCAATGATGCATTCACTGTGCAAGTTCAAAAAAGAATCCGAGGTGTCTGCTCTTGAAAATCAGAGTAAGGAGCTGGTTGAATATTTTAATCAGGTATATATTTTTTATGAACACACTTGTACTTATATCGCCCTTGGGCTTTCTGAAATTGATAAGGTTCTTCTGGCTGATGTGGAAGACAAAATTGACAAAACAAAACGTGAACTTAAAAAGGCCAGCCGAAAGCGAATTGAAAACGGAAGCAATGTAAAAGCAGAACTTAATTACATGGATTTAGTCCGTAAAATTGAAAAAGCCGGTGACTGTATTTTTGGAGTAATTCAGGCAATCCAGCCAAACCCGGGTGACTCAGTTCTTGCTGATGGTTCTGAAAAAAATCTGATTAGCGCGCAGAATGTAATCATCAATACAAAAAGCAGAAAAGCCTTTGTTTCGGGAAAAGAAATTCAGCTTGCAGTAAAAGAATATGAACTGCTTGAACTTTTGATGGAACATAAAGGACAGGTTCTTACCCGCGAGCAGCTTTTGGAATCTGTATGGAATTATGATAAAGAAATAGAAAGCCGTACACTGGATGTCCATATCGGGCTTTTGCGTCAGAAATTAAATAACCAGAAACTGATTGAAACTGTACGTGGAGTTGGATACAGAATTTTGTAATAATAAATAGTAAAAATTTAAATCAGATAACGACTTTGAGGAGTCTGGGAAGTGTCTTCATAAGCGCGCTTATAAAAAAGATAATCCAATCGCATTTTTTCCATGCTTTTTGCGGCACTGTCTGCAATCCAGAGCTTTTTTCATAAGGAAATCAGTCTGGCGGTCTTCTCCCAGCACAAAGACATGCTCACCAAAGCGTACAAAACCTCTATCCTGATAGAACTTTATTGCCTTGTAATTGTGTTCCCAAACGCCGAGCCAGACATATTCAACACATCTTTCTTTTGCCAGTTTAAGTGCCCAGTCCATAAAGCGGCTTCCAATGCCCATCCCTTTGCAGGACTTTGCGACATAAATCCGCTGAATCTCCATTGAATTGTCATAGCCTTTTTCTGTCTGTGCAGAGCCGAAATTAACTTTCATATAGCCCACTGGCGAAAGACTGTCATTTTCTTTCACTTGAGCAAGCATAAAAACAGAATCTGGATTCTGGACTTCTGACAGGATTTTTTCTTTGTTGAAATCTTTCTGGAGATATTCTTCCATGTCTTCTTTTGAGTTTTCGGCGGCAAATGTTTCTTCAAAAGTTTTCGCCCCGATTTCTGAAAGAAAAGCAACATCTTCTTCGCCGCATTGTTTGAATATAATTTCTTTTGACACAATTTTTCCTATCTGTTTATAAAATAAAGTCCCACAAGGCAGATTGCAACTCCGAGGATTTTGCTCCAGTTGATTACTTCATGATAGCCGATGAGGCCTACAAAAATCAGGATGACAGCCAGAGCCGCGTTTGAAACTGTAGCCAGTGTGCTGACTTTCCAGCCTGCCTTGTAAGCAAAAATGAAGCCCACTTCAAGACCAGTAATTACAATTCCAAGCACGATTGTGGCCCAGTTGGTGTGGGAAAACTCTTTGAGGATATTTCCGCCTTTTGTGGTGACAAAGAAAGCCAGAGCCGAAAAAAGCGTTGCCACAGCATAAGTAATTGTCATGCTGGCATAGGTGTTCATCTGCTCAGGAATCCCTTTAGCGCAAATCTGATAAAGTGTGTTAGCAAAAATGATGATTAAAAGCGGCCAGATATAATTGAACATGGTCTGATTATAGCGCAAATGGGGGAGAGTGTCAGTTAAGGATGATGTCACTATTTTCCCTCATTCCACCCCGCCCAGTCTGATTTTCTTCAGTTCCAGAAAGGGCGAACACTGGTAGAATCCTATTTCATGTATTTCAGCTGTTAAGGGCAGTGTAATCTGTGATGCAATTTCCTTTGCTTTTTCAAACTGATTAGGTTTTAGCCTTGTCGCAAGGCTTGTGTGGGGGAACCAGATTTCAGGCAGATAGAAACCGTTTTCAGCTTTTTCAAAAAGCGGGAGCAGGATTGCATGAAGTTCAGCATTTAATATAGAAAGAAAATCATCTTTTTCAGGCTTTAAGAAAAGGACTTTGCCCTTAAAGTGCTCAATCTCCGTAAAGTGAACAATGCCGGGCTTTTGATTTCTGGCGAATTCTTCAACTAGCTGCAGCAGTTTTGTTTCTTCCGCCGGCGATGCATGAAAAGCTCCGATTGTGCTGTGAGGCGGAATTTTATTTTCAAGTAGATGATGATTCCCGGTTGCATCGGCAATTGATGAAACGGCTGATGTAATGATGCTGCTGACATCGTGCGGAAAGTGAAGGGAAACTGCATAAGTTTTCAGACTGGGATCAAACATCAATTACTTTCTTATAAAATTCTTATCCTCTTCCGGTATGTCATCATCAGAAACAAAACGTTCGATTGTCATGTGAAGGTCGTATTTTTCGCGGAGGGTGGCGATTGTTTTCATCATGGGGCTTGCGTGATGTAAATCTATTGCTTCCTGATTTTCCCAGGAGTCGATTAAGAGGATTGTGTCGTTTGAGTCATCGCCGGCTGCAGTCTCGTCAAAAGGCAGATAATACTCATAGCGCAGATTTCCTTTTTCAGCACGGATTTTTTCTACGGTTCCGCTGGAAATCATTTCCCGGGCAAAGGCTTGAGCGGCGCCATTTTTTCCTGTGTAACGAAGATTTACCGTGATTGCCATTTTTCCTCCCGGTTTAGCGCTTCTTTTTCAGGCAGGCCGCCAGAGGATGAGAGAGCGTTGCGAAAAGTACGATGATTGAAACGTGGTCCAGCGCAAAGAGAAGATAGCCTCGTTCCAGGTCAAAGAAGAAAAACTGCTGACGCAAAATCAGATACTTCCAGACTCCACGGATGATAAAGGCGTAAATGCCGTAAGCGCAGGCCAGGGCGACAAAAATGCGGAAGATGTTTTTGCCAGCCGTGGACGGTGAGGGCTTTATCTTATTCGCAATCATTCCCACATGCAGGCCGATGTGCAGGGACATAAAAAGATAATACCAGTGGCTTGCAAGCAGGTGGGCGATTCGGGCAAAACCCAGGCCTCCCTGAATGTGCAGAAAAGTGAAAAGGTGATTTGACAGGATGATTCCGCTTATCATCAAAAAGATTGTGCAGATCAAAATACAAGAGTTGATGATCGTCTGCATGACCCGGTAGGGATTGTATTTTCCTTTGAAAATAGCGCCGCACCATCTTCGGTTCAGCGTGATGTGAATGCCCCACAGTATAAAAAGCCCCGCGCCCAGAATTTCATGCACGATGTCCGCCGGAAAAAGATAGTTTCCGCCCATGAGGATAATGGAAAGAATCGTCATCGAAATGTCCACTGGCATTCTTAAGCGCTGGCTTGAAATCATTCTTTTACTCCGCATTTTTTAAGCCATTTTTCCACATCTTTTGAAAGGGAAGCTCCGCCCGAATAGTGGATTGAAAGTCCGGCAGTCAATTTCGCCTTTGGAGCGAGCTTTGAAATCGCCGTAAGGCTCTGGCCGAACCTTCCGCCTCCGTGAGAGCAGAATGGCATAATTGTTTTGCCTGAAAAATCGTAACTTTCCAAAAGGGTTGCAATCGGCATGGGAATGCTCGCCCACCAGTTTGGATAGCCTAAGATTATTGTATCATATTCTGCCCATTTTTTGCTGTCAATTTTCGTTTTTAATACAGGACGGGCCTGCTTGTGCTGGTCGTTTTGTGCCTGATTCAGCAACTGGTCGATGACATCTTTTTCTTTTATTTTGGCCAACATTGTACTCCTCCTTAAGAGTATCATATTTGTCAGCCATTTACACAGAAAATTTTACAAGGTCTCTCTAAAATCTATTCAGCTTCTTCTTTTTCTTGAGCAAACCGTTTTCTCCCGCTAATTCTTCTGCTGTCATCCATGGAAGTCAATCTAATCCAGCAAATGGTCGATGAAATCTTCTTCTTTTTCTGCTTTTTCATGCCAGTATTTTGCTTTATCATAATCTCTAGGAACACCTAATCCTTTTTCATACATTTCACTAAGCCTGTATTGTGCCTCTACAGATGATACCCAAGATGATGTTGCAGCTTTTACAGTCCAATAAAAAGCTTCTTCATAATCAATTTCAACCCCCTTCCCATAGAAATAGATATATCCAAGATTATTTTGTGCATCTGAATCTCCCTGTTCAGCAGCTTTTTCCCACCAGTATTTTGCCTTTTTATAATCTCCCCCATCGTAATAAAGAGTTGCTAAATATAATAGAGCTTCTATATTATGGCTTTTATTGCTTTGCTTGACTAATTTTTCAAACCAATATATTGCCCTTTCACGTTCAACAGGATGTTCAACAGGATATCCGTTGCAATAAAACTTTCCTAAATAATATTGAGCATCTGAATTTCCCTGTTCAGCAGATTTTTCAAGCCAGTATTCTGCTTTTTCCATATCTTGATCCACATTTTCTTCATCGTAATACAGCCAATACTGCAGTCCAAGAATACATTGCGCATTTGAATTTTCCTGTTCAACAGATTTTTCAATCCAATATCTTCCTTTTTCAAAATCTTGTTCTACACCTTCTCCATATAAATACATAGATCCAAGACTGACTTGAGCATCTGAATCTCCCTGTTCAGCAGCTTTTTCCCACCAGTATTTTGCTTTTTCTAAATTCCGTTCAACAACATCTCCATTGTAATAAAGAGAACCCAGTCTGAATTGAGATTTAGGCTTTTCCCAAAAAATACCGTCCAACCCCAAAACATCATCCTGACTGAAAGAATCTTTCATATCAGCTGTTTCATTCTGCTCAAAAGACTCTTCGTGACTAACTTCTTCTCCAAATACAAAAAGCTGGAGTACAAAGGCTGCTATCAGAATTAATAATATTTTTTTCATAAAATTATCTCCCATTTGATTCTTTTAATAAAGATTATTTTTAATTATTTCTTCAAGGTGGACTTTGATAATCTTATAGTATGATGCAACTACGTAACCATTTTCTTTTGCCTCATCTTCTTTTGCATAATTAATATCTCCCCGCTTTATTCAGCCATTTTTCAGTTTCATCATATTTATTGAATCTTGGATTCCATTTTTCTCCCCAGATTGTCTGCATATCATAAACATCAGGATTGCTAGTCCATGGCTCTACATATACAAGAGAGTTATTTTCGTATACGCCGACATATAAGTGATTAAGGGTTAGTGAATGATTGCGTATGATAATGCAGTCATCAGCCTGTTCGGGATATATAGCATCCCAAATCAATTTGAAGCTGCAGGAATAATCAATGCAATTAACTTTGCCATCACGATTTACATCTTTTACATATTTCTGAGCCAGTTTGATTGTCACAATTATTTGATTATTCTTTGAATGACTTACGGTATGCACATCTGCAGGTTTATCTCCCGGAGCCATCAGTAAAAGCGGAAGGAAAATAAATAATAAACATACTGCAATTAGTGCAATCCATTTTGCCGTATGTTTTCGCAGAGCTTTATATGTCATCCATTTTTCTGGATAAAGGCTGTCCTGAACGTAGTTTTGGGATACATATTTTGAGAGACGCTGTTTGTCATAATCATTCATTTGGTTATAACAATTCCTGTACTGTCTTCCGATGTCACATGAAGCGCATTCATCTTTTGTACAACGGCCAAATTGAATTCTGCAGATACAAGCTGAACGTCCTGCTGCAAGTTCACGAACAGCAAGATCATTGAAAGTTTCTTCACGATGAACAAATCTCAATTCATTCTCCATATTCATACCTCCGCCTTAGTAGTTATCAGGATTAATCAAATCTTTGTCTTCGTTTTTCTTTTGATTATCCCAAAACTTACTGTTCCTGAATCCCTGCCAGAAATAAGGATTCAAAACAATTCCAAAAACAACCGCAGCAGCGATAATGGCTAAAACACCTAAAAGAGTTTCCATAAGAGTCCTCCAGATGTTACTGAATATAAGAGAAAGTAATTCCCAAGTCACGGGAATGATTCAATTATTCATCATTGCTCGCAACATTCTTTCGTAAAAGACGCAGCGCTTTTGCTTCAATCATGCGGATCTTTTCCAGAGGAATATCAAAGGCAAGTCCAACTTCTTCAAGGGTATGACTATGTTCTTCCCCTAACCCAAAGCGCATTGATATTACTTTCTGTTCAAATGGTTCTAAACTTCCTACAATCTGGTTTAATTTTTCCTGTAATTTTACGAAATCATCATTTGAATTTTTCTTAGGCTGCGTTGCTTCTGATAGCTTTTCGTGAACCGAAGCTCCTGAATCACATCCAGCAGGCGGTTCAAAATCTTCTCCAATTGTTGCGAACACTTGTAATGGAATATTTAGTTTCCTACCAGCTATACTTAATTCCATATCAGAAAAAACATGGATATTAGAAATTCCTTCGGAAACTAATAAGAGTTTTACACTGTATCGAAGCGATTCTACACAAAGGACTACAGGAGCGAAACCTTGTTCTCTCATTTCTCTAATTTTCGAAAACAGTTCTGTAATAACCAGTCTTCTTATGGCGGGATCAAACGCTATTTCTCCAGTCTCCGTTATATTATCAAACATATATTGAGATAGTTTCTGCGACAATAGCAGTGCCTTAATGATATTATTGCTATTACCAAGCGAACCAATAATATCAGGAACAATTGCACACCTTACCTTGTTCACAAGAACTTGAAGTTTTGCTCTATCATATTTTGGTTCATTAGAAATAGTTTCCAAAATTGGAATCAAGTTTCGGATACTAACTTCTTCATCTAAAAGCGAACAAAGAACCAGTTTTACAACTGCCAGTGATGCATTTTCATATTTCTTGACTAATTGCGTACAGAGGAATTCATTCTCCTTAAAAACCTCGTCCAATAATTCTCCAACATATTGAGTCGTAATTACTGATGATAGATTCTCTTTTATCGTTTCAGCTAGATGAACCTTAATCATTCTTTCTGCTGTCAATACAACATATCCATTTTTCTCTGCTTCGGATTTTCTTCCTTTCGTAATCCACAATCCTGGTATTCCAAATACAGGCTCTTTTGCAGACTTACCGCTCATTTCTGTTTTTACAGAGCCAGTATCCAAAATCAAAAATGAATTCTTTCTGAATTCAAACCTTCCAGCTGAATATCCATTTACCTTTATTACGTACTCAAGAGGCTTCAGAGTTTTATTGTCTCTTACACGTACAGTTGGAATAACAACACCGAACTTCTCAAAAATTTCCTCACGAATCAAGGGAATTGTTTTAAGAATTTCATTGAGACATTTTTCTAAACACAAATCGCTGCCAAGTTCCAATGTAAATAAATCAAGTTTTCTGTATTTATCCATAATCTTTTCCTCCGTCATCTTTCCTAGTCACTAAATCCAATGCTTCTCTTGCCGAATTCTTTTTCTTCCTGCATTTTGCACAATTCATCAGTGATGTATGTTTCAGTTACCTTTTCCTGATTCATAAAACGGAGTCTGGAAGAAAGATTTCCAAAATCCCCCGGTGTTGCACTCTGAAACCTTGAAATTCTTCTGATATCTTCTTCCTTAAAATCAAAGTGAGGGAAATACTTACCCAAAAGACTTTGTACTCCTTCATTTTTCAGAGCTTTGAACTCCACCATAATATGAAAGCGCCTCTGCATTGCCTTATCCATAATGTTCCGAAGGTTTGTTGTACAGATTACAATTCCCTCAAATTTTTCCATTTGGGTAAGAAACTCATTTACCTGAGTAATCTCCCAGCTTTGAGACGCATATGACCTTTCGCGAAAAAATGAATCTACTTCATCAAAGAGAAGAATCTTTTTCTGCTTCTTTGCTTCTTCAAAGGCTTTTGCAATATTCTTTTCTGATTCACCTACGAACATTCCGAGTATGTCTGAGGCATTTTTTGTGATTATGCCTTTACCTAACGATTCAGCAATAAAATGTGCAAGATTTGTTTTTCCGGCACCACTTAATCCGTAAAAGAGAATACGAATGCCTTTTTCGTTACTCTTTGATTTTCTGTCATTATCAATGGCATTCTGAACCATCTCGACTATTTCCTGAGCTGGAATTGAAGTATTCAGAACACTTAAATCGTATGAGGAATCAGAAGTCTTCTTTTTGCATGATTCAATGTCATACGGATTTTCGATAATTCTTACGGTCTCGGATTCTTCCAGCTCTGAAAAATACATCTGATGCAATAATTTCTGATAATTCATAAAGCCCCCTTAAAAGTTGACATTTCTGCCTTATGATATAGAATATAAAATAGAGTTATTCCCAATGCACGGGAGTAAAAATAATTCATAATTAAATTAGAGGTGATAATATGTATGTAAATCCGTCAAAAGCATATCCAGCAGTTTTTATTTTTAGTATTGGTCAAAAAATAAAAGAACGAAATAATTTTTATGAAGCAACAAGAAAGTATTGGGCACAAGTAAAGAAGTATGCAGATTTACCAAGCATGATTGCTGTAGGACTGATTAATCAAAAGGTATCTGGTGTTTATAGAATCGATAAGTGGAAATTAACAGATAATCCAGAGAATATAGGTCGACATGAATTTACAGGTCACACGGAAACTGAGCTAACAGAAGAGTTTTTGAATAAAGATTTTTCTTTGGTAATAGAACCTCATAAAGGATATTGGAGAGAACGACAATGGTTAGTTGTAAATTTTGATGGAAATGGACATTTTAAATTTTTACGTCCGACAACGCGATCGTCAGAGGAGTTTCTATGTACAAATACCTCTATTAATTCAAAACAAGTAAAAAAAATTGAAGCAATTGATTATGTAGGTAAAGAAATTAGAGACAAAATCAGAGAAATCGGAAAACTATGGAACAACTCGCCAAACAAACGCATTTTTCCAGAACCAGCTTACAGCAATTGGTCAGAATTAATTAAATTTTGGAAAGATTGTCCTGAATTACCATTAATTGTTCGAAAAAATACTGAACATAAAGGGGAATCTGTAATCCATCCATCTGGCCGTGAAATCATTTTTGCTGATAACTCATTTGCAACATGGGTTATTTGTAACGTCTTAGAGAATAAAAGCATTTCTCTTATAGATATAAAAAAGTTATTAGACAATGATGAAATACCCTTTATGATGGTTGCAAATAAAAATGCAAAATATAAAAAGAAGCAAGACCCAAATATTACAGATGGCTGGAAATTATGTCATAAAGAAAATGTAGGGTTCAATACAAAAAAATCAGTTGAAGAAATTGATATAGAAACAATAAAGGAAAAATTCTTTTTATATGCAAATCCCAAAAACATGTTCTTATTACCAAAAGATATCGGAGATATTGGGGAAATAAAAGAATTTATTGAAGAACAAAAAAATTAATTCTTAAAGGAAGAAATTGTTATGGCCGTAGACTTCACCGAAAAAGCAAAACGCTATCAGGCAATAGATGAACTTATTGCTTCTGGGCGCAAACTCAAATGGAATCAGATAATCTCAGAACTTGGCGAAGTATATAACATAAAAACAAGCCGAACTTCTTTTTTCCGTGACATTGAGGAACTACAGGAAAAGTACTCCGCCCCAATAGACACGGATTTTGAAACCAACGGTTACTTTTACACTGACCCAAAATACCGTCTGCCACGCTTTTATACAGATGAAAATGCAGCTAAGGCCGCAAAACTTATCAAAACGCTGATGGACATGGTAAAGGGAAATCCGCTTTATAAGGAAGCTCAGGAGGTTTTTGAATCGCTCGCGATTGAAAATCATGATTTATCAATTGAAAATATAAAGATAAACAAAAAGCCTGAAAATGACAGAATTATTTTTGTTGGAGCGCCAAGTAAAGAAATTCCTGCTGAAACATGGCGTATTATAGATCAGGCTTTAATGGAAAACCGCGTTATTACTTTTGATTATCAGTCTCTTACAGATGATAAACCAAAACCCCGCCGAGTTCAGCCCTGGCAACTTATTTTCGATA
>CAMVEQ010000109.1:0-10590 GCA_947166545.1 uncultured Treponema sp.
AAGCTATTACATCTTTACAGCCAGACTCATAAAGACAATTCAAAACGTCACTTTCAGGTACTGATTTATCAACATACAGAACCTTATAATCATTCCATATTCTAGAAACCGGGATTGACCTAAAAATAAAAAGACATAAAACACATACTAAAATCAGAATAAGAAGAGAGACATATTTTACAGGAAAAGAAAATTCAACAGCCTTCATTAGTTAAGCACACAGAATGCAAGACCAATAAAAAAGCCTAACAGACAGCCAATTACAACCTCTGCTGGAGTATGTCCCTGCACTTCCTTTATAGGTTTAAACTCTAAAATTCCTTTTTCCGCAAGAGTTCTACCAATACCATTCAAAATCCTAGCTTGAATGCCATTAGCACGTCGTACACCCACTGCATCACGAATTGTCACAAGAAAAAAGCCAAGAGAAAGGATGAAAACATCACTTGATACACCAGAACGATAGCCTATATTAGTACAGAGAGTTGCAACTAAGGCAGAATGACTAGAAGGCATACTGCCAGTCCTCCATAACATAAGTTCAAACAGCTCAGAAACGCTGTGAACCTTACCAGAGAACAGTTTTACAAGAGTTTTTATAAGCTGAGCACAAAGCCAACTAAAAATGCAAGATAATAAAACTGGGTTTGAGAAAAATAATCGTAACTGTTCCCTTGCATTAGCCATGTTTTTATTTTACTATAATGTAAAGTTTTGTCTAGTAGCAAACAATTTTTTTTGGGATTATTCTTAAACTATGGATTTTACAGATTATATAGCTGGAACAAACGACAGTGGTAGACGACTCGACAAGATTTTAAAGCACATATTTCAAGACAGACATACAATCAATATATATGCAGCAATGAGAAAAAAGCTTATCAAAGTAAATGGTTCAAAGACATCTGCAGAATACCAACTTAATAAGGATGATGTAATATCAATTGCAACATTTCTTCTTGGACAGACTAAGCCGTTTGACAATAAAAAAATGGAACCATCACTTACAGACAACGACCTTCATCTACAGACAATATTAAAAAACAAGCACATCCTTATTATAAATAAACCTTATGGTATTAACGTACATTCATCAAATACAAAAGAGCAGGATATAGCTTCCATTATTGCAACTCAATACAAAGATACATCTTCAATAGCTTTTACACCAGCACCACTTCACCGTCTTGACAAATATACAACGGGAGCATTAGCAATATCTTTAAGTCATGAAGGTGCAGTATGGTTTTCATCTGCAATATCAACCCATGCAGTTAAGAAAACTTACATAGGCATTGCAGAAGGAACTCTCAAAGAAAAAGAAACCTGGGAAGATAGCATAGAAAACACACCTAACAGCAAAAAATCATTTCACACTGTAACAATCTCTGAAGGAGAAAAAAAAGCTGTAACTCACGCACTACCTCTAGCTTATGGCGTATACAAAGGACATCCTATAACACTAATCCAATACAATATCGAAACAGGAAGAAAACATCAGATAAGAATACAATCAAGTACACATGGACATCCTCTACTTGGAGATAATGCATACAATTCTACAATCCACATAACAAACCCCATTTCTCATACATTTTTTCTGCATGCAGTTCAACTAGAATTTCCAAAATACAACCCCATATCACTTCCTAGCACCATAACAGCACCATTACCAGAAGAGTTTGAAAGCTTCCTTGAATTTTCCTTGCTAAAATGGAATAAAAAACTTATAATTTAGAGGGAACATCTATAAAATATGAACTTTATTTCTAAAATATTACGACACGGAATGTTAATTTATGCCCTTGTAGGAGAAAGCGGAACAGGAAAAAGCTTTCGGGCAAAACTCATAATGCAAAAATACGGACTTGAAGCATTAATTGACGACGGGCTTTTAATTCAAGATGATAAAATCCTTGCAGGACGCTCCGCCAAGCATGAAAAAACATATCTTGGAGCAGTAAGAATTGCACTGTTTGATGATAAAGAACACAGAGATTCCGTAGCAAAAGTCATACAAAAGAATCACATCAAAAAAATACTTATACTTGGAACAAGCGAAAAAATGGTGCAGAAAATATCCATCAGGCTGCAACTACCAACTCCTGAAAAAATAATCAATATAAAAGACATTGCTACCCAAGATGAAATTCAAAAAGCAATCAGAAGCCGTAATGTAGAAGGAAAACACGTAATTCCAGTCCCAGCAATAGAAGTAAAAAAATCATATTCACAGATATTCTCAAATTCCATCCGAGAACTTCTTTCTAAAAGCAAGACAACATCCATAACAGGAGAAAAAAAGCTTACAGAAAAATCAGTTGTAACTCCAGAGTTCAGCAAAAGAGGAAGACTTGAAATTTCCGAAGCCTGCATAACCCAAATGGTAATGCACTGCATTGCAGAAATGAATGCAGATGTGCAGATTAAAAAGCTTACAATAAAAACTGACAAGCAAGGTTATAGACTAATACTCACAGTAAACGTTCCATTTGGCAAACAGCTTACGGGGCTAATGCACAATATGCAAAAATACATTACAGAAAACATAGAACGTCAAACAGGCATTTTCATCGAAGAAGTTTCTATAATTATTGATAAAATTATAGATGGAAAAGCTCAATAATAAAACAAAGCTTTTTTTTTTACTGTGCAGAAGAAACCGCTCTAGAACGCTTACGCGGAATCTTTACAGGAACTCCATACTCCGTCAAAATCTTCCGCACAGCATATTCAAGTTCTGTACGCTGAGGATTCATAGGAAGCACATAATTACGGCACTGAAGCCATGTCTTTTTATACAAATCTGCAGCAGAAGCTTTATTCTTAACTTCCAAAGTCCAGTCTGTCAAATTAGAAACAAAATCTCTAAGTACAAAATATAATTTATCGCCTAACCTGCACTCAGGGTTCTTCAAAATAAACTTATCCAGCAGCTTAAGGCTTTCCATATAAGCCTTTGCATACTGTCTGTTTTCAAGCATCAAATTTGTAGCAGCTGGCTGAAGATAAGCATATAAATCAGTATCTATTGCACCAGAAACAATATCATAAGAATGACCGCTGTTTATAATCTTAAGCACTTCTTCCGTAAGACGAGACGGAGAAACAGGAGACAAAAGCTGAGCTGAACAGCGGATTTTCTTTTTTAAAGAATGTGGCAGCTTGCAACCAGTTGTAGCACCATATTTAACAGCACGAAGCATTCGTACAGGGTCATCTATAAAAATTCTGTTTAGCGGAATTACAGGGCGTATAACGCCCTTTTTTATATCCTTTACGCCATCAACATAGTCAACAATCTGTTCTTTTCCAGGATCATAATAAAGAGCATTAAGTGTAAAATCTCTACGGAGTACATCTTCATCCATAGTACCGAAGAAATTCCCCACAGAACCGTCAACAATGGAACGGAAAGTACTTACTTCAAAAATCTTATTACCAAACAGTACATGAACAAGCCTAAAGCGCTTACCAATTATTCTTGAATTCCTAAAAATTTTTTTTATTCGGCTAGGAGTCGCATCAGTAACAATATCAAAATCTTTAGGCTTTTTACCTACAAGTAAATCACGAACTGCACCGCCAACCAGATATGCCGCAAACCCCGCATCACGCAGGCGGGTAATAACAAACACAGCATCCTTATCTATAGAGTCAAGTGATATTTTATGTTCTTCTTTTGTATAAATGACAGCTTTTTTTACAGGTTTACCTTTACTGTCTGTTGCGTATCGGATTAGCACAGTGGGATTATTTTAATAATCTATGCAAAGAACGTCAAGACTTGGAGGAAAGAGCTTCTTTCATCCATGAAAGGACATCATTCTTCACTTCTTCCCTGTTTATTTCATTCAGAAGTTCATGCTTTGCACCATCATACAATCTTAAAGCTATAGACTCCATTCCGTTAGTCTGATAAATCTTAAAAAGCTTTGTCACAGTCTTTCCATAAGTACCAACAGGATCCGCGTCACCAGCAATCAAAAATACAGGAAGAGTAACAGGAATGTTCTTTAAGTTCTTTTTTGAATGAATGAAAAGTAAACCTGAAATCATATCTGCATAAAAACCTACCGTACAATGAAAAGTACACCACGGATCAGAAGCAGCTTTATTAGCCAAAGCTTCATCACGAGTAAGCCAATTGCCTTTATACGAAGAACCAAACACAAATTTTTCAACTATACGAGAGGTATTTTTTTTATCAATAAAATGCTTTGCAATAGATACTATTAATTTTCCAACATGCACAATAGGACGAGGACCAGCCGTACCGCACAGAACAGAAGCGTCTACAGAATCTCCATATTTTTCTATATAGCACTGGGCAATAAAGGAACCAAAGCTATGACCAAATAATACAACTTTCTTTCCAGGATGTCGGCTCTTTACAAGCTCAACTTCCTCTTTTATATCATCTACAACACGGGAAAAACCATTTTCATCCGCAAGGTAACCAAACTTACCAGTTCCTTCTTTTACAGCAAGTTCAGCAGTTTTTCCGTGTCCACGATGATCTTCCGCATATAAAGCAATACCATTCTGTGCAAGGAAAGCCCCAAAATCATCATATCTAAAAGCATGTTCAGTCATGCCGTGGCTTAATACCACTATAAAATCAATATCATTATCAGGAAGCCAATGATGGAAAACATTTTTATTTCCATCAGACATCGTTATTGTTTCAAAAGCATAATTCATAAAGCGAATTATAGCATATAAGGAACAAAATGCAAACGCTTTATGAATCAGTTAAAACTTAGCTCTCGTAGATTGGCTCAAAATCTTCTGCAGGATGTCCGCATAAAGGGCACTCAAAATCTTTAGGAAGTTCTGAACCTTCATACTCATACCCGCAAATCTTACATCTCCAGCCTACGATTTTCTTAGAGGAATCAACCTTAACCTTTGGCTTTACATTGTTCTGATAATCAGCATAAGTCATAGGAGCATTAGCACCGGTTATCTGAGCATCTTCAATTTCAGCAACAAATAATGTATGAGTCCCTAAATCAGTCTTTGACACAACCTTACAGCTCAGAAGTGCACATGTATTGGTAAGAATATAAGGACATCCGTTCTTATCTGTACCATATTTATAATCTGCAAACTTCTCAACATTTCTCCCACTTTGATAACCAAAATGTTTGAATATATCAAATGTTGCAGTTTTATCCAAAACAGAAAGTGAGAAAACTCCAGATTCCTTTATAAAATCACAAGTATAGTTCTGATTTAAAAGTGAAATTGCCACCCTGACAGGATCAGAAGCAACTTGCATGCACGTATTTGTAATACATGCATTTATTTTATCACCCCGCTTTGCACCAAGTACAAATAGACCATAAGAAAGATTATAAAGAGCTTTATTATCCATAAATTATTTATCCGCCCAAAGTCCATGCAAATTACAATATGCATAGGCACGTACAACCTCATCTCCATCAGTCAAAGCAAAAACAGCTTTTGGAGCATCTCCAGGATTAAGACTCTTCAATTGATTTGCATTTTTTGTCTCAAGGGCAATCCATTCAATGTAATGTTTTTCTTCCATTGGATGAGTTACAGAGCCTACATTTACCTCAACAAGATTTCCATTCTTCTGAACTACAGGAACATGCTTTTCAACAGCTGCATCCGTTGTATTTGCCTTAAGTTCAACCATTGCTTCTCCACAGCACATTGTATCACATGGAGAGCCTTTCAGCATTGCCACAACCTTTCCGCATTTCTTGCATTTGTAAAACTTAAAAACCATAATTTTCTCCTTACAATAATATAGATACAAGTATAACACGGCAAATACACAAAATGCAAAAAAAATCAGATAAAAACTTGACATATAATATTATTCACTGTATAGTATAATTACAAAAATAATATTATTGCTTAAAAAGGATATTGTGTTTCAGAGCATAATAGAACACTCCAAAACACAATATCCATAGTTCAGTTTAATAATAGGAGAAGCCTATGATATTCAACACGGGCTCCTCGCTTCTTGATGCCGTAGTACTTTCCGTTGTTGCACAGGAACCGCAAGGAACTTACGGCTACAAGATTACGCAGGATGTACGAAGTATACTTGAGGTTTCGGAAAGTGCCCTGTATCCAGTCTTGAGGCGACTGCAAACAAGCGGTCTACTTGAAGCTTACGATCAGGAATATTCCGGAAGAAACAGGCGATACTATAAAGTTACAGAATCTGGTTCTGCAGAACTGGACAAGTATCGCAAAGAATGGGTTGAATATTGCACTAAAATAAATGCAATTCTATTAAAGTCACATACAGGAGAAAGTTTATGACACGAAATGAATATCTTTTGAACTTAAAATATGAACTGCGGACACTCCCAGTAGAAGAACAGGAAGATGCACTGGAATTTTACAGAGGATACTTTGAAGAAGCTGACAATGACGAACAGGTAATGCAAGAATTCGGTTCTCCAGAAGAACTTGCAAAATCCATAATAGAAAAATTTGCAAGCGTTCCAGAAGTCAGAAAAACACAACAAAACAAGACTCAAGACGGTTCTTACGGAAAATTCAATGATGAAGAAATCAGAAGTCTTGATATTTCTCTTGGAGCTTCTGAGATAGTAATGACAAAAGGAGACAGCTTTTCTATTGACTACCGGGGACTTGATATTGGCGATGTAACCTGCACTGTCTCTCCATTTGGAACACTTTCAATCGAAAACACAAATCATTTGCCAAAGTTTTCAAATTTCAGTTTCTGGAGTCATCATCGTAACGAAGGTCACCTTACCTCACACCCTAGAATCCTTATAAAAATTCCAGACAACACAAAGTTTGATCTGGTAAAAATTCATATAGGAGCTGGAGATTTCAGAATGAAAGACCTCTCTTTATCTTCATCAAGAAGTTATATTGATGTTGGAGCAGGAAATCTTATTCTGGAATCTTTCCACAGTGGCAGTACGGAATTCAGATGCGGAATGGGAAACATAAGCTTTACAGGAAGCGTTGCAGAACTTGTAAAAATTGACTGTGGTGTAGGTAATGTAGAGCTTAAACTTAAAGGCAATCCAGATGAATATTCAATTGCTGCAAAAGTAGGTCTTGGTTCCGTAAAGTTTAATCAAATTAAGAAGGATGGACTTGGAACTTTGGAATGCCCGAATATGCTGCAAAATCATTTTTCAGTCAACTGCGGCATTGGAAACGTAAGCATAAAAATGGCACAATAAAATGCCAACACAAAAGGAGATGTAATTATGGCTAAAAGACTTTACAAATCATCAGACAAAAAAGTATGTGGTGTTTGCGCAGGTATTGCTGAATATCTGAATATTGACCCTACACTCATACGACTTGCATGGATTATAGGCACATGTATCGGAGCAGGAACAGGAATTATTGCATACTTAGTCTGTGCACTGGTATTCCCAGAACGTCCTTCAGATTCTTCCGATTGGAACAATGTAAAAAGAGCCAACGAATATACAGAGCAGGACAAAGAGTTTAACAGCTACTTTGAGAAAGATAGAAAAAATATGAATAAAGAAGATGTTTAACATCTAGAAAAGAACAAAGGGCTGTCCAAAAAGCAATGGACAGCCCTAATTATTAAATTCCAACTTGAAAAACAAAGTTATCATTTTTTTTATTAATACATTTAAGAAATTCTTTTACGTTCTCTGCTTCATAATTTTCAGGAAGATAAATTCGTGTTTTAACCTCTTTATTATTATGCTCATCAATATGATGAACATAATATTTTAAGCGTAAACTTTTACTAGAACCTTCCCAATTTCGTGTAATTTGAGTTATGTTGTTTAACTCTATTTTTTTGATTTTAAAAAGTGAATAGAAAACCAGCTTCTCAGAATCAAAAGCAAGATGAGATATAATTAGATTAATTGAAATACCAAAGCCAACAATAAAAGGTAGTATTATAAAAAATATTATAAAAACAGATTCTTTATCAAATGTTATATTTATAGGCAAAAGTACAAATAAAAAAAACATTAGCAATACAAGCAGTAAAAAACCGCAAAGAATTCTTTCAGCAGGTAAAATCCTTTTCATTCCGCTTAGCCCTATCCTCCAATCATAACTCCAACATTTCCATTTACAATTATCCTGATAATTCCGCAAATAACAAGATGAATTGGATAATATAAATAAAAGAAATATTTCATTCCTTTGAAAGAACCTCTTTGTCCGTTATAATTTTTCAGCAGAGGAATTGTTAATGCCACCCCCATTTGAATAATTCCATATAACGGATTAATAAAAATTGCATAAACTATCGCATAAACGGCAATCCACAAAAGCATCCTAAGCATTTGTTTTTTGAAATTTCCACGATTACAACCAAAATATAAGATTACAAGAAACGCAGGACTAGACCAGTCTGAAGGAAAAGCCAATGCCGCAAGTACAAATACTAACACAGTTTTCTGCCACTGCTTTAACTTTTCAGAATTAGAAATTGATAAACCTAAAACCCCGAGAAACAACGGCCATATTAGGCTTGTTTGATTAAAACAACTAGCCTTAAAAAGAATGAATGGAAGTTCAAATGCAAAAATATATGCAAAATGAACAATTACAGAAAAGATAAAAAGCCTTAAAAGATACTTTTTCAAATTATGTGTGTAATGATATCCTTCTGCAACCATGTACCAGAAAATTGGAGCAGCAAGCCTACCAAGTACATGAAGTGCAATTATCCACCAGTCTGTCGGATAATTCGGAACGAGCACACATATTACATGATCTAATGTCATGGAAAGTATAGCAATTATTTTTAATTGATTACCTGTCAAACCTTTTTCCATATCTTTTACGCACTCCTGAAAAGTCATTTACTAACTTGATGCATTATAAGCAGCTTAACAGCCTGTCAGCTTTGAGCAGTTGTTATGTGGTTATTTTTCTAACTTCTCATATTCTTTATATGTCATTACTTTTCCACATTTTATACAATTAATACAAGTATCATCGTAAGAAGAACCAGAATAAGTTGAAATTATTTTAATCCTAATTTTTTTTTGAATTTATGAATAAAAGAGGAATAATTTGCATTTTATCGGTATCTTCAAGAATTATATGATGTTCAATTCCATGATTGTTTTCATATTCAACAGTTATTTCTTTTGGACGATTATTCTTTGAAAATAAGTAATTTTTATCCTTATGTTTAAATCCATTACCAAAAACCAGACAATAAATGACACCAGGAGATGTAATGATTATTTCTTCATCTGAAATGTTTTTTGATTCTGAAACCCAAGGAACATCACTATCTTCCGCCAAATTAGAAGCATAATATGTAACAGCTCCCTCTTTGAGTTCTGTTTTTGCCTTATAGTTTACATCGCTAATATATAAGAAATTTGGAAAATCATTATTCTTTGAGGATGCATACTGTGTTACAATATTATTTTCACTTTCAAGTTGAAACAATCTCCTAAAGCCACAATATCCAACCTTTGTTGAACATTTGTGTTTTGTCATGGAATAAGAATTATTCAAAAGCAGCTGATAAAATGTTTTTTCTGATTCTTGAAATTCATTATTGCTGATTAAATTGAACATAGCAGAACATATACATTCTTTTGCAAGCAGACGAGTTTCTTTCTTTTCAAAATCAAATCGAATAAGATATATAAAAATATCATCAAACGGACTTTCTTTATAAAAACTGGTTTCCAACAAAAAATCAATATAATTATTTTTTGGGAAAAAAGCACCTGAAAGACCAGAAATCTGATAGTTGCTATCTATGAAGTCTAAAAGGTTTATGGTAAGAGCAACTCCACTCTGTTCATTTTTAATACTTACATAACGAGGTGAAGAGTATAATTCCGCATTAGATGACCATTCTCCGATTGGATAGAACGATTCCTGTTCAATTGGTTTTGCCGGCATTAAAGCAGCACGTTCACTAAAATCTGCCTCGGTCAATATACCAGTAATTGAATACGGAATTATATAATTTAATTTTTCTTCTCTTGAATATATTTGCAAATTAAAACAAAGAAAAATAATAAATAGAAATAAATACTTTTTCATTTTTCCTCCAGTATCCAGTACGGGCGTCCACATGACAAATATTCTTCGCTTCGTTATGCTATCGTTCAACTTTATACTCTATATCATGAGTTTTAAAAGAGATTCCATCAAAGTCATATTCATAAATGGTATATGACGGTGCAGTAACTTGCAAAACATATGCATATAAACTACCTTCATAGCTGGTCGCTTCTCTAAATGAAAATAGTATTTGATATTTATTGCGTTTTGCTTTTTCTATATCTTTTCTTATTAAACTAAAAATTTGACTTAAATTGTCTAAATTCCATTTCCCATTTTTAAATACATAAAATTCCATATCATTAAAACACCAAATGTCATTTGTACTAGGTGGATCTATTGGATGTAAAAGTAACGGAGTGCCATCTTTTGTATATAATAAAGTATCAAAATACTCTGAGTAATTTCGGAAGGCCTTTTTTGCATTCTGTGTAAAATCATATTCTTTATACTGTGCGGAATCTTCATTAAAATATGTATAAAAATAGATTTCGTTTACGCAAGGATATTCATACTTAAATC
>CAMVEQ010000110.1:0-10438 GCA_947166545.1 uncultured Treponema sp.
ATATAGAGCCCCTCTTTTAAATATAGAGCCCCTCTTTTAAATATAGAGCCCCTCTCTTTATATAAACCACAAGAGACAAATAAAGTTACATTTCACTTACTAATTTTCTATATTTCCCCATCCCTAAAAACTCACCCTAAGTCCATAAAAAAAAGAAGGCTGTCCGTTTTGGACAGCCTTCTTTTTTTTATTCTATTTTTTTTATTCAAACGTTACGCTATCTTCATCTTCTTTATTTACAACAACAAACCATTTGCTTGGTGCGTTTACCCAGTATTTCTTGAAAACATCAAGAACCTGAGATGCAGTTGCATCATGAATTTGAGAGACCATCTTTCTTGTACGGAAAGGTTCATTGTATGCAAGTAAGTTATAGACAATACTTGCTCCCATTCCCTGAACCGTTGCCTGAGGACTATAGGTTGCAATAATCTGAGCATTCTTATAACTTTGCAGTCTCTTATCTATGGAAGAAAATTCATACTTACCATCTTTTGTTGTACTGTCAATGAGCTTACCCTGCGACATATATCCGCGAGCCTCATTTACACGAGAGGTAAAATGTTCCAGATCAGACATTTTGTAAAGACTTTCTACACCAATAGCAGCCTTTCTTCCAGAAATATATGCACTTGGAGTATAGCACACACCATAGTGCTCACGCACTACATTAAACAAAAGATCATTGTACATGTCCATTGCAAGCAGAGAAGGAAGGTAATCATCACTATCCTCGGCAGGAGCAGAAACAATTCTAATAGCATGTCCACTTCCATGCACAACAGAATCAAGCGTAAGAACTTCATCTTCCCCAGAAACGGAATAAGGACCAACAACACCTGCAAGTTCTGCCTGCAAAGCTTCATTGTCACGGTTCTTCTTCTTATTAGCTTTTTTATCCTTACTTGTTTTGCTTGTAGTATCTGCAATAGTACCAATCGTCTTTTCAAGCTCAGCCATCATCTTGTCAGCATTAACATTACCAGAAACTACTACAAAAATATTTGCAGGACGTACAATGTCATTATACAAAGTAGAAATTGCATCTTCCCATTTTTTATAGCCTTTATTAGAAGAAGCAAAATCAAAAGATTCTTTTGTCATTGAACAATCCTTTTCATAAGGATGTCCTTTTGTAATCTGAGCCATAATCTTACTGTCAAGGAATGAAATTGGCTCTGTTTTTGCAGGTGAAACATCTTCATCAGCACAGTTCTTCACAGCAATAGCCATGCCCTGCTTAAAGGAAGGATGCATAAATCCGTCCAGATATATAGGCAAAGTTTTATCAAGGAAAGCATCCGTAGTACCAAGAGAATAAACACTACCATCCCTATATGTTGTTGCATATATAGAAGAACGGGTTTCTGCAAGTGTACGACGACGAGTTTCCTGATTGTAAACTCGAGACCATACAGTCATATTTTCAAACAAAACTTTTTCAAGTCCAGAATACTCAGCAGAAGGTAGATATGTATGCCCTCCCCTTACGCCTATATGAACATAGTTTACCTTTTTCTTTTCATCATAAAGGAAATATACAGGGATATTATTTTTAAGAGTTCGAGTTTCGTACTTAGGAGGTTCCCAAACCATATATTTCTTTGATGCTGCCAAGTCCTGAGTAGGAACATAAATCTTTGTCTTTTTTGGAACGGCAGTTTCCTTTGCAATCTTAGCAGGATCAGGAGCAAACTTCTTATCCTTCCACCACTTAGAAGGCTTATCCTTTATGATGTCATAGGCAGAAAGCCAATTTTCAAGCGTAAAGCCACTGACAGAAAGTCCACTCGCAGCCCTTTCATACACAACATACTCATACGTTGCATTTGTAGTCATGTAGACAATAAGCGGATTACTTTCTGTAATGTATTTCTTTACCCATGCAACAGCATCTTCCCTGGTAATGCTGCGGATATTATCGTAATAGTTAAAATAATAATCAGCAGAGGCCCGTGCCCAGAAACTTCTTAAAGATGACAGAAGTCCTTCAGCAGACTGAGTATTTTTCAGTCTTGAAGCCATCATCTTGTTTATGATAAGTTCCTTCTTTTCAGGTTCGAAAGCATATTTTTTGCTTACTACGGCAGGAATCTGCTTTTTTATGATTTCATCAAATAGAAAGTCATCGGTTATCTCTGTCGTACAGGTAATAGAAAAAAGGCTTCCAGAACGTCTGCCAATATATGAAACATCTATATTACCTGCATTGCCAAAGTTATATCTTTTCTGGCTAAGCATTGCCTGCTTAAAGTCCTCGGAATCTTCGTTAAGCAGAGCCGCAAGATATGCAGCTATGTAAGAATCCTTTTCATTAAAGCCCAAATCTGGTGCACGAAATATAAGAGAAACCTCTGCCGCATAAGATTTTGAATCAAGGACAAATGCAGATTTCTGTCTTTTTTCCAGAGGATTCAGACTTGGCTGAGGAGGAAGCTCTGGAGCACTGTTGCCATTATTGCTCCATGTACCGAAAATTTTCTTTGTCATATCGTAAGCTTCTTCAGAGGTAACATCACCACCGATGAAGAGGGCAGAATTTGCAGGAATGTAATACTTGCTCTGAATGTCCCTTAACTGAGCGACAGTTGCATTCTTTACAACACTCACAGCACCGCCTGTGTCCAGCCTGTAAGGGGCATCAGGAAATAAAGTTTTTTCTACATAAGGCGTAAGGAAATCCCAGTCACTCTTTGTATCTCCCTGAATCTCAGAAAGAACTACTTTCTTTTCGTTTTCAAGTTCCTGCTCGTTCATAAGAGGAGCACGGATTGCAGCATTCCAGAATGCCATACCGTTTTCAAGCTGATCAGATGGCAATGTAAAATAATAATGAACACAGTCTATTTCTGTATATGCATTCCATGTTGAAACACCCATATCTTTTACAGCACGCTGGACTGCTGCAGAATTTGTATACAAATCATTTCCCTTAAACATCATATGTTCATAAAGATGGAAAAGTCCTGCAGTCTCAGGTGTCTGTGTTGTAGCACCAGCCTTTACAGCAATTTCGATATAGACAAGTGGAACAGAATGATTTTCTGCAACAAACAATGAAAGTCCGTTATCCAGTTTATACTGGTACAAATCATCTATAGGTGTCTTTTCCGCAAAAACACTGACTGCGGAGGTCAGCACAAAGGCAACTGTTGCTGCCAATAAATTTTTTAAAAGCTTCATAACCAGCCTCTCTATTTAAATATGGAGATGTCTTTATTTATAGAAACGCTAAGTAATGAATAAGGTTACAAATTATGTTGTCAGTAATGCATAAATATGCTAAAGTTGAGGAATGAATAACACAAACTTAGAAAAATTAAATGGACTTGGTTTTAAAAAGGTAGGCATTAATTGGCTTGGCAAAATAGGAAGATATTATTTTGAAATACAGGACAAACAGGATTCAGAAGAAGAACTGATTGTATCATTAAACCTTGCCCCTAATACAGAAAAAAGCAAACTCTTTGAATATCTTGATAATTTGGAAAATATTAAAGACTATTCAAAATTTGAAAATAAAATAAGCATAATATATGAAGAAAATGAAGATAAAACAGACGACATAAGCACATTTTTAAAAGGTCTGAGTTCAAACCTTGAAGAAGTTGAAGGCAGGTGCGTCTGTGAAAACTGCGAAAACACAGAATATCTTTCATATTATATAAGCGGAGACTCATACTCACTGCTTTGCGAGGAATGTGGTACAAAGGCCATAAAGAACTTTGAAGCAAGCAAGAATGCAAACACAAATTATGTAAAGGGCTTTATTTTCAGTCTTGTAGGAGCAATACTCGGTTCTGCATTGTGGATAGTTTTAGGTGCAATAGGTTTCTACGCATCAATTGCAGGTCTTTTTATTGCATACTGTGCATTCAAAGGTTATGAAATGGCACAAGGAAAGTTTACAAGAAAGGGAATTATCCTTAATGTAGTTGCCATTGCAATTGCATTCATTCTAGCTCAGTATGCAGGTTTATTTTTGGAGTTCATCAAAGAGACTCCCAGCCTTAAGGGAGAGCCAAAGCTTGCATTGCAAACATTCCTTTTAATAACTCCATACATGTTCACAGACATTGAATTTATAAAAGGTCTGTTGCCAGATTTGGGACTCGGACTTTTGTTTGTAACATTAGGAACTTACAGAATGATAACAAACAATTACAAAGCCGCCAAACTTGCAGAAAGCATAAAAATAGAAAAACTGGAACTGTAAGAGATAGAAACTTGAAAGACAAAAGTACTGAAGCAGTTATATTTAGGCACATAATGACACTTGAAAATTATTTTCTTTGTCTCTTCTCATGTGCTTTTACAATAATTAATATCTGGGTGTGCTATATATATACTAAAGAAGAAATCCTGACGGTTCATTTAATAATCGGTGCTTTATCTATGTCGATGTTTTATACAATCGCATCAGGACTTCTTTACAATAGTTTTGTCATAACAGACAAAAACCTAAAAATTTATACAAATGCTTTCATTACTATAGAAACATCGTACTCACTTACAGGTATTCAAAATCTTATACTGGAAAATTCTTATTTTATGCCGTACAAATGGAAAGTAATGTATGTACTCAAAGTAAAGTTCAATAACTCAACAAAAACACATTGGTTAATGGAACCTTCACGATGGTCAAAGAAAGCATTACAAGAAATTCCACTTCAAAAAGAATACAACATACCCTGTACAATAAAAAGCAAAATTGTTCTTTCAGTTCCATTCATCTTAAATATGGTTAATGTGCTTTGCGTAGTTTATATGACTGCAGTTTTCATACTAAAAACTGTAATCTACGAGCCATAAGATTGTTATTCTTTCTGTATGAAGAAACTAAAATATCTGTATTCGCTTATTTACCTTCTCATTCTGTTTGCGGTTACAAGCTGTGCACCGTCCATAACCATAAAATCACGAGCAGACAACCGTGTTGATATGGAATTTGACATTAAGGCTGGACAAGTTCTTAAAAACCTGCTCGACATGTATGGAATTCCATTTAATGATGAAGAAACATTGACACGAATGAAAAACGGAATGAAGGATAACACATTTTATAATGTAAAAGCAAAAGCAACTGGTGACGATTCCTTTTTACTGACAGGAACAGTACTCCCAGTTGCAACACAAGATGTTGTTCTTCGTAAAGATAACCAACTTATTCTTAATGTGTCTCCAGAAACAATGATTGCATTTGCACAGTCTTTGCCAGAAGAATTCCTTGTATATATGAGCATGTTGGCAGCACCAGTATTCACAGGCGAGCCAATGACGCAGGAAGAATATCTTGGACTTATTGCAGCCCTTTATGGACAACCTCTTGCAGATGAAATTGAACAGGCAGATATTAAAATAACACTGGAATCGCCAAGTGGAAAAAAGCAGACATTTAATCTTCCACTTGTAGAATTTTTTACGCTTACAGAAGAAAAAACATTTTCTATAAGATACTAACGAAACTCTATAAAATAAAAGCTGTTTGGAATTGATAAAAATATCAGTCCCAAACAGCTCTTTTTGTTTTTGACTATTATGTTAAAATTAGAATTCTTTTCCCAAAGGGCTTTCACCACCAAAGATTGCCACTTCAATAATGTCAAACAAAGGATAATCTTTGTAAGATACTACATAAGAAATTTGTCCAGCAGATTCAGGAACATCAATACCAATACTTGTTCCCTTGTAAATAAGTTTTGTACAGGAATCGTATTCATTTCCGTTTTTCAAATGAAAAACACCAAGAGGTGCATTAGCAACAAAGGTTTCGCCACGTTTTTCCAGCAAATATGCAGTGCAATCAAAATCCTGACCAGTGCTGTTTACAATCCTCAACTGATTATAAACCCGTTCTGTTCCGTCAACAGTAAACTTGATATGCTCTGCTCCCAAAGCGGACAGGCAAAACAACATGCTCAAAACAGTTAATACAATTTTCTTCATTTTCTACTCCGTTTATTGTATTTTTTTAGAAAACTATACCGAACTTTACAGAATTATACAAGAGTTTTTTAAGAAAACTCAACTGTCAAAAGATTCTTTCTTATAACTCTTCATCATTCATCCGAACGATATTCCTTTGTAAACTCTTTCAAAAAGCGTTTGTAGCAGTCAGGGCCTGTCAGCTTATAATACTTATCGCCTAGAATATCAACATATTCTCCATCAAAATTACAAGTTACAGGATACCAGTCATTTTGAAACTCATAATTTTTTCCGTCATACGAAATAGTCTTCAGTTCAACAACCTCAGTCATTCCGCCACCATTAAAATACCACTCCCCGTCTTTGTATGAAATAACAAGTTCATCGACACCAAAGTCTACGTAATCTTTTCCCCAAGGAGTGTCGGTTTCATACATTTCTTCTGGAATAGACTCAGGGGGGTCATCCTTAACATAAATTCCTGCAAGAACTTTCCAAGCCCTCTCATCAGGTTCCCATTTAAACTCTGGAATGTTAGCATCAGAACGATGGTCCGATAAATCAATCCAGTCATAAGGAAGAGGTCTTACATCATCTGTCTGTTCAGAAGTTTCTTCTATAGAAGAGTCTGTTGCTTCAACAGTTGAAGAAACTTCGTTAGAAGCCTCTTCTGACAAAGCTATATTTCTTTTTCCCTTGCAGGAAACAATCATTACACTAGCGGCTAAAACCAAAAATGCTATTCTTTTCATAATACCATGATATATCCTGTAAACCTAAAAATGCAAGACCTGTGCAATTGACAATCCACAAAAACTCAGCTAACTTTAAACTATGAATCTTCATCAAATAAAAATCGGGGAAACTGTAAGCGTAAAAAAACTGGGCGGAAACGGCGAACTCAGACAGCATTTTCTTGACATGGGCATCATTCCAGGAGCACAAATTACTCTCGTAAAATATGCACCACTGGGAGACCCAATGGAATTCCGTCTGCATGGTTACGAACTTACACTTCGTGTTGCCGATGCAGAAAAAATTGAAGTAGAAACCGTCAGCAAAACGGAACAGACAAAGACAGAAACACAGCTTCAAGAAGTTTCCGCAAATGCAGAACATCCCGGACTTGGCGAAGGTGGAAAATATCACGATAAAAAAGAAGAAAAACCACTTCCAGAAGGAACTATACTTTCTTTTGCACTTGTAGGAAATCAGAACTGCGGCAAGACAACACTTTTTAATAAACTAACAGGTTCTAACCAGCATGTAGGAAATTTTCCAGGTGTAACTGTTGACAGAAAATCAGGTGCAATCAAAGGACATGCAAACACTCTCATAACCGATCTTCCGGGAATCTATTCCATGTCGCCATATACAAGCGAAGAACTTATTTCCCGCAATTTTGTTTTGAATGAAAAACCTCATGCAATCATAAATATTGTAGATGCAACAAATATTGAACGCAATCTGTATCTTACAATGCAGCTTTTGGAACTGAATATCCCGCTAGTAATCGCACTGAACATGATGGATGAAATGACAGCCAACGGCGGTTCAATTGACGTAAACAAGATGGAGCACATTCTTGGAGTTCCTGTAGTTCCAATTTCAGCAAAGAAAGGACAGGGTATAGAAGAACTCGTTTCTCATGCGCTGCATGTAGCAAAGTTTCAGGAGCGTCCACTCCGTCAGGATTTCTGCGGAAAAGAAGACAACGGCGGTGCTGTACACAGAGCACTCCACGGAACAATACACCTTATAGAAGACCATGCAGAAAATGCAAAAGTTCCTGTGCGTTTTGCAGCAACTAAACTTTTGGAAGATGACAAACGAATTCTTCACAAGCTAGACCTTGATGTAAACGAAAAAGAAATGCTTGAACACATCATATTGCAAATGGAAAAAGAACGCAATCTTGACCGAAGTGCCGCCATTGCAGACATGCGTTTCAGTTTTATTTACCGTCTTTGCGACTTCTGCGTAAAGAAACCTCACGAAAGCAAAGAAAGAGCAAGAAGTCAAAGAATAGACAAAATTCTTACAGGAAAATGGACAGCCATTCCATGCTTCATTGCAATAATGGCAGGTGTTTTTTACCTTACATTTAATGTAATTGGAGCATGGCTTCAAGGACTTTTGGAACAAAGCATTGAAGTTCTTACAACCGCATGCGATTCTACATTAGCTTCAATAGGCGTAAACAAAGTTCTTCACAGTCTTATAATAGAAGGTATCTTTGCAGGTGTAGGAAGTGTTCTTTCATTTCTGCCAATAATCGTAACTCTGTTTTTCTTTCTTTCCATGCTGGAAGATTCAGGATACATTGCACGTGTTGCATTTTTTATGGACAAGCTTCTTAGAAAAATAGGACTTTCTGGGCGAAGCATTGTTCCACTTTTAATAGGTTTCGGATGTTCTGTTCCTGCAATCATGTCAACAAGAACTCTTCCTAGTGAACGCGACAGAAAGATGACAATTCTCCTTACTCCGTTTATGAGCTGTACTGCCAAGCTTCCGATTTATGCTTTTTTTGTAAGTGCATTTTTCCCAAAGCATGGAGGACTGCTCATGACAGGTCTTTATTTTTTGGGAATTATTGTTGGAATTATAATTGCACTTTTATACAAGAGAACTATTTTTAAAGGCGAAGCTGTTCCTTTTGTAATGGAGCTTCCTAATTACAGAATGCCAGGCCTTCGCAATACTGCACAGCTTTTATGGGAAAAGGCAAAGGACTTTTTACAGCGAGCCTTTACGATAATCTTTATTGCTACAATTGTTGTATGGTTCTTGCAAAGCTTTAACTGGAAGCTGCAGGTTGTAAACGATGCAGAAAGAAGCATGCTGGCATCAATTGCACGTCTTATTTCCCCAATCATGAAGCCTATAGGTCTTGGCAACTGGCAAATTTCTGTTGCACTTGTAAGTGGCTTTATTGCGAAGGAAAGTGTTGTTTCTACTCTTGAAATTTTGTTTACTGGCGGTGTTGAAGCCATGCTAAGTCCTTTAAGTGCTGCAAGTCTTCTTGTGTTCAGCTTGCTCTACACTCCATGCATTGCGGCTATTGCCTCGGTAAAACGAGAGCTCGGATCAAAATGGGCAGCCACACTGGTTATCTGGCAGTGTACAATAGCATGGCTCTGCTCACTGGCAGTCTATCTTATTGGGCAAGTTGTTTTATAAAAACTCCACTGGAATTGCCAGAGCTGCAACTTCTCCTTTTTGAACTGAGATTACTTTGTCAGTATTACAAATAATTACATTTTGTCCAATTGATACATTTTTTAGTCGGCTGGTTATGTATAAATTCTTGGCATCCTCGGCATTTGGAGTCGCTGTTTTTTTTATCTCCAAAGGGTAAAGAATGTTGTTTTCTTCAATCAGTAAATCAATTTCAACTTTGTCTTTGTCTCGGTAAAAATATATAGGAGCTTCTTCACCATTGTTTGCAAAGGATTTAATAATTTCACTGACTACATAAGTTTCAAAGAAAGCACCTGCCATTGCACCAGTTTTCATGACATCAGGATTTGTCCATCGTGTTAAGTAAGCTGCAAGACCTGTATCCATAAAATAGAGCTTAGGTGTTTTTACAACACGTTTTTCAACATTAGTAGCATAAGGTTTAAGAATATAGACAAGTCCACTGGTAATAAGAAGCGACAGCCATTTTTTTGCAGTTACTTCACTTATGCCACATTCCTTTGCCATGTCCTGATAATTTACAAGCTGACTGGTTCGGGCCGCAACAACAGTTATAAATTGTATGAACTGAGACTCATCTGCAACTTGAGTAAGTTTTCGTATGTCGCGTTCTATATATGTTTTTAGATAGTTTGCATAAAAATCTTTAGGTGTAACATTTCCTTTTATTACCTCTGGATATCCTCCAAGAAAAATTCTGTTCCAAGTATCTTTTGTAGAATATTTAATCTTAGATAGAGACTTGTTCCTTTGAAGAATAAAATCTTTCGTTGGAATAAAATTTTCAGAAAACTCGTCTCCTCTTATTTCCCTTGCAGAAAGGGGATAAAGCTGAACAATGCCTATTCTTCCAGAAAGGCTTTCTGTTGCTTTTTCCATAAGACTAAATTGCTGGCTTCCAGCAAGGAAGAACATTCCTTGATGACGGTTTTTATCTATTTCAATTTTCAGATAGCGGAATAAATCTGGAACATATTGAATTTCATCAAACATGCAAGGTTCTGGGTGCAGTTCAATAAAAGTTCTTGGGTCTGTTTTAGCAGAGGTTTCTTCCATAGGGTCATCAAAAGTAATATAGGGGATTCCTTGGATGTCAGTTACTTTTCGCAAGAGGGTTGTTTTACCGGTCTGCCTTGCACCTGTTACTAGAACAGAAGGATAAGAATTTGTAAGTCTTTTTATTGTAGCTTCTGCATGTCGGTTAACAAAATCCATTTTACACCTTTTATATCGTGGGATAATCCAAAGTCTATGTTGCTACAATAAAAGTAGACACTGAAGGGCAAAAAAAATCGTTTAAGATGAT
>CAMVEQ010000111.1:0-10329 GCA_947166545.1 uncultured Treponema sp.
CTGCTGTTATAGAAAAATTTAATGATGAACCTGTTGCTGCTGCAGAGCCATTTAATTTTGCAGATTCTATTGAAACTGATGCAATAAAAGATGAACCTGAAGTTAAGGTTATTGCAGAAACAGATGATTCTGAAGATGAAGAATTTGAAGATGAGGAAGAAGAAGTTTATGTTCCTGAAATTGAAGAAATTGTAGAAACAACTTCTGTATTCTCTCTTAATCCAACAGATGCGGTTGTACCTAAATATGATCCTAAATATGCAAGACAGCAGCCAAAGCCAAAAGCTAAAACTGCTCCTAAGAAGGAAGAGCCGAAGAAGAAGGTCGAAACTCCTGTTGAGACTTCAAAACCAAAGCCTGTTCCTGAAAAGAAAGACGTTATCATAAAAGATAAGAATTTGAGAAACGGAAGTTATTATGTTCAGATTGCTACTGTAACAACATCTGACGCAGGAATGAAGATTGTAAACAGATACGATAAGTATCCTATTATATTAGTACCATTTGACACTAGAGAAGGGTATAAAGTAATGGTTGGTCCTTTGACTGGTGATGAATATGGTGCAGCTCTTGAAAAGTTTAAGGCATTTGGATATAGAGATGCCTTTGTACGAAAGATAAAATAATATAAAAAGCAAAATAGCTAAAAGTGCGAAAAAAAAGCCAGATTCCTTGATAATCAAGAAATCTGGCTTTTTTTGTTAAATGGAGATGGCGGGAATTGAACCCGCGTCCAATTAAGCTAACCAGGTGCCTCTACAGGTTTATTGAAGCGAGGTGATTGTCGGGAAACGGTAGCGGCTTCAAAGGCATCGTCTCCTTATTCTGGATAAAGTCCCCTGTAAATTCCAGACAAAATACAAAGCAAGTCCCTATTGGTAACAGAACTTTATGCCGTTAGGAACAGCACAGCATAGGTTCCGGTTCCGCTACTTAAGCAGCGAGAGCAAACTGCTCGTTTTCTACGAAAGAATCGTCTTCAGTTATTTGTTTCAACTGATTAGAGGTCAGAAGTAGCCTCACCTGCAACACAAGATTACTCTTAGCTGTCGAAACCGGTGCATCCCCTAAAAATGAACCGATATTTTTAGTATAAGAATAATAACAACTTTTGTCAATAAAAAAGAGTCCGCACAAAATCTGTACGAACTCTTTTTTTTATGGAAACTATTAGAACTGAGAATTATTCAACAGTTACGCCATGACGTTTCTGCTGGAAACGTTTCAACATTGCAACACCATTACGTTTGTCATTGTAGATGAATCCTCCATCCCAATATTCAAGTGCTGCAAAGAGTGCGTTTCCTCCATCTTGATCATCAGAGCGCTTTGTTCTGAATGAAACATAGTTGGCAAGTTCTTCAAAATTGGAATCACGAAGACAATCAAGACGCTTCTTATTGAATTCATTCCACTTTTCAAGATCCTTAAAACCTTCACCTTCATCTTCAACAATGATGTGAGCATGTGATGCACTGAAAGAATACCAAACATGGATTTTCTTATTAATATCACAGTTGTTACCATGCTTAACACCATTTTTTATTACTTCACTTATCTGCTGTTCAAGCAGGTTGATTTCCTTTATTTCCAAAGGAGCTGACTGAACAATTAACAATGTGAAATATCTAATCTGTCTGAAATCTGAAGGAAATTCCTTGTAGAGCATATTACTCTTGTCAAACAATGGATCATTGCCATCAGAGCGTAATTCTTTTACTGTTCCTGTCATTTACAAATCTCCCTTAAAGAAATTTATTCTTTTATCATGAGAAGAGCTTCTTCAACACTGTTTGCAATAGGGAAGTAACCCATCAGTTTTGTAAGCTCAATAACTTTCTTTACAGAACCATGAATATTAGAAATGTAAAGTTTCAAGTTCATCTTCTTAATTGTAGAGCAGATATAGATTAATGCTCCAATTCCAGAAGAGTCAATGTAATCAACCTGCTCAAGATTGATAATAAATGACTTAACATTTTTCTCGAGCATTTTCATTACCAATTCTTTGAGTTTGTAAGAATTGTACAAGTCCATTTCACCATTGACATCAATAATGTAGACATCACCATTTTTTCTTATTTTCAGTTCCATAAGATCTGCTCCTTATATAGTTTACTGAATTTTAATTAATAGCAGTGTTTCATCATCATGCTGATTTACAGCACCACTGAATTTTTTCATGTCATTTTTGACAGCCTTTATTATATCTTTGCAAGAAGAATTATGGTTCTGCATAATAATCCTTACCAAAGAATCCTTTGAGTATTGCTGTCCCTTGTCATTCAAGGTTTCAACAAGACCATCTGTATATGTAATTATTATATCACCACTTTTAACTTTTTGCACTAAATTCTTGTATTCTGTTGTTTTTTCTACACCAATAGGCTCACTTGGCTCTGTAAGCTCTTTTGTTGTATTAGTTTCGCTGTCATAATAGATAACTGGAAGGTTTCCGCCAGATGCAAACTCAATTTCACTTGTTTCCTGATTGTAATTAATCAAGGCAGCTGAACCAAAGTGATCTGTGCTGAATGATTCTGCACAAATTCCTTTATTTACCCAAGTAAGAATTTTTCCAGCAGACTGCTTTGTATTAACAACAAGACGCATCATTGCACGAATCATGACCATGATTGTAACACTGTTAATTCCTTTTCCTGCAATGTCTCCAATCATGAACGAAGTTCTATCTTTGCGTGATACAAGAACATCGTAGTAGTCACCACATACACCTTCTGCAGGATTCCATATAGTTCCAATCTGAACTCCTGGAATGACAGGCAATTTTGCAGGTTTAAGCATGTCCTGAATACGAGTAGAAATTTCAGCTTCCTTAGAAATGCTGTTCTTTTCAATAATATCTTTAACTGTTACAACACTCTTAATTGCACATGCTGCTGAATCTGAAAGTACTGTTGCAGTTTTTAATTCTTCCTCGTTGAAAATAGGGGAGTCATGCTTACGTGCAAATGCCGCAACACCAATAACAGTGTCCTGAACTTTCATAGGAATCATGATATAACTTCCGCACATGAGGAAGTCTTCAGGTCCGTTCTGATATATTCTGCTGTCTATTGCTGGGTTTGTAATAAGTTCTGGTTTACCTGCTCGTGCAACTTCTCCGAAAACATTACCCTGAAGAGGGAATGAAGCAAACTTGAAGTTTGTTTCAATACGGATAGGTTTGTGTGGCATATCATTAGGCAGCTTGTATGGAGGAGGGAAGTCCCCTGCAAAAGACTTTACAGTAATTAAATCTTCAAAGTCATCTATCATAAGGATAGCACAACCATCTGCCTTTATCTGTTCTGATATTGCTTTATTTAAGTAATCAAGTAATGTTGAAAAACCGTCTTCTGAAATGTATGAATCGGATGCTTTTGTAAGGAAATCGCGTCCTAAATCCATTATTTTTAAATCAAATGCTGACAGTTCTGATGAACCCGATTTTTTTTCTGAATTCTTAGAAAGTAATGACTGGCTTTCACCTTCTGCAAGCTTTGAATTTACTGAACGAGGTACTAATTTTGTAATTTTTTGAGGTTCAAATGTACATAGAATAAGACAATATGCTATTAATACAATGCCAGCTAAGAAAAGCCCTGTAGCCATTGTTATAAGGGAGTTGCCTGTTTCATAAGAACCATTTGTTAAATTTATGACAGCCGTTTTTAAACTAAGTATCGCTATAATTGAAACGGATACATAGAAAATAAAACTTATACGAGCAGTTTTTCTTTTTTTAATTGTTGAAAAAAGTAACAATAATAGTACACATTCAACTGTTACTGCAAAAAGAGGCATATAAGCAAAACTGTCATTCAGCGTCACAATTTACTCCCTGTACTATATTCAATAAAATTATTCTAACATCGAAATATAGTACCGTCAATCATACTATCGGCACAAAATCCTTATTACTTAAAAATTCTTTACTAAGTGCCGCTTTGCCAGCTTGTTTTTTATCTTCCCGATTAACGTTGCTCCCCGATATTCATATTTAAAATCTTCTGCAGCTTTATCTATGCTGAAATCATTGCCAAACTTCTGTTTTAGTTCATGCCAATACTTTATAAAATAAATGTAAAGGTCAGATTTAGTTCTGTTTTTGAACAAGCGTAAGATATGTTGCTTTTGAATGGTGTCAATTACAGGTAGATATACATTTTGATACCAGGAAGTAACAGCTTCTTCAAAAGGAATTTCTTCGGTTTTGTCAAAATTGATGTAATACTTATGGATAAGAATATGATTATATATCAAATCGTATTGTCCTGTAGTTGAAAAGTCTAAAGTCCAGCAGTCTGTAATGTCTCCGAAATTTGTTTCTGCATAGAAGGTTCTTTTTTCATAGTAAATAACCTGTTTTACCATTTCTTCAATGGTGCTTCCTGGCTTTAGTTTTAATTCGCTCTGAAGGCTTACTACTTCTGCGTCTATATTTTCTACACCGCGTGTTTTTGCAACAGACACACGATGATTACCGTCTCTTACAAAATATAAACCGCCAAGTTCATACAGGCTGATAGGAGGAAGAGGAACATCCTGAATGTGTGCCATGTCAATATGTTCCCAACGGTTTTTCAAAAATCTGCTTTTTGGAAAAAAGTGATTGTCAAAATCTTTATAGCGACCTTCGCTTCCAACTATTAAATTAATAGGGATGACCTGCATTCCTTTGTAAACTTCATTTTTTGGCTTTAAAAGCTTTTTTATATCACTGAAACAAATAAGAGAAGCTTCATCTGGTTTGAGTAAATGCTGTATTTCATTGATAAGGGCTTTATTTCTTGCGCGGTTAAAATCTTCATCTGTCTGTGATGAGGTCAATGTTTGACTCGACATAATTTCCTTTTCCTGTAAAATTTGGGTTAAAGTCAACTATAATGTGGCTATAAGCGTTCATTACTGTAGTTTTTCCAACAACAGTTTTTCGAACTGCCTGTAAATCATATAAATGTATGTGTCCATGAATGAGCATTGCAGGTTCAAATTTCTTTATGAACCAGTTGAAGCATTTAAATCCTCTGTGGCAAGGGTCTTCTCTGTCATGTATGTGGCGTGGAGAAGCATGTGTTAAGAAAATGTCACAGTATCGTCCCCACCTGAGCTTATTCCATAATAGAGAAGGAATTAGTGCAAGCAGTTGCATGAACATTTCTGTGTTTGTGTATTGATCTTTTCCGTTATTGTATCGCATTGAACCTGAAACACCGCAGATAAGAAGCGGTGTTTTTTTTCCGTTTGGCAGATCAAAAGTCAGGTTTTTACAACGGTACATTTTATTGCTTGCATAATCTCCGCCATGATGTTTGTTAAAACTTGCTTCAAAAGGGGAACTTGCTCCGCCGTGTTTGTAAAAGTCAAATTCTTCAAGATCATGGTTTCCAAAAACAAAAAAAGTAGGCTTTCCTAGTGTTGTTACAATAAAATCGACATACTCCATGGACAAATCCCCGGCACAAAGTACCGCATCCACATCTCCGTAGCGATCTGTATTGTTCGTTGCATAGACTAACGGATCAATCTGATCTGAAACACATAGAAAGCGCATTCTATTATTACACTCCAGCTTTTGTCAGGATATGTTCTACAATTTCTTTTCCTGCAAGGATTATTGGACGGCTTTCTGCAAAGTTTAATGCTTCTCCTGTAAATCCTGAACTGGAGAATAAAATGGCTTTATAATAGCCTTTTGCTTTTACTAAATCCGCAGCTTTTCTTACGACAGTTTCAGAAAGAGGTTCGCTGTTTCTGAAAAATTCTGCAAGAAAAATCTGCTGACGCATGTTTTTCCAGTTATCTTTTGAATCTTCTGTTGCAAGCATTACGCAACCGAAGTTTGTTGGTTCAATTTTCTGGCATGCAAGATTATATCCTGCTTTTGCAGCTTTTTTTGCAACTTCCATAAACTGCTGTGGGGCAGTTGTAAGATATTCTTTCATTGCATCGTTTGTCTGAACATCTTTATATTCATTTAATTTTGCTGGTACATCCTTAAAGCTCTTGTTACGCTTAGAAATTGCTTCCCACTGTTCTATAGCCTTTTCTATCTGATGTGTTTTTTCATAACAGGCTGCAAGGAAATAGCGTGCATAAAGAGTTTCTTGATTTGCATCATTCTTTGAACACTTTATTGCATGGTCAAATTCTCCGATTGCATTGTCAATCTGCTCTGCAACCATGTAACAGGAACCTCTTTCAATTAATGATCTCTGCCTCATTTCTGGATCGCGCTGAGACTTTTCAAATGCCTTGATAGCACCAGAATAATCTTTTTCTTCCTTTAAAATTTTTCCAAGATAATAATAGTTAGCAAATGTATCAGGGCTAAGTTTAATGGCTGTATCTATTTCTTTCTTAGCTTCTGCTGGCTTTTTATTACGGAAAAGCAAGTAACCGAGTGCAGCATGTGCTTTGCTGTTTCTTTTATCAAGTTTGATGGCCTTTTCGTATGCTATGTAAGCTGGAGTAGGCTGATTCATTGATTCGTAAAGTTTACCTGCGTTAAAGAAGTTTTCTGCATTGGCTGGCTCTAATTTTGTAAGAAGAATATATTCTTTCAATGCATCCTGTGCATAGTTGAATTGAAGATACAGTGCGGACATGTTCTTTCTGAATTTTAATTCAGGAATGTCTCCGTTAAAAACAGCATTCTCATTTACAGTTTTGAATTCCATAAATGCAAGTTCCTGTTTATTATCTGCAAGATAAGCTTCTCCCAGCCAATAGTGAGCAACGTAATCTCTAGGATTTTTTGTAAGGATTGCTTTTGCTGTTTTTTCTGCAGCTTGAATTTTTCCAGTCTTAATTAATTTTTGAATACTGCCGATTTTTTTAGGTGTAAACAAGCTTTTAAATATTACACAACTAATGAATATTATAAAGGCTATCAAGATGCTGATGATAATTACCATAAGTAGTGTGCTATTCATTTTTAAAACTCCGCTTTATGGGTATTAGTAACTCGTATCTATAATAATTGTTTAACGATTATATACTTATTGAAAGATTATCTCTTTTATGTAAATATGTCAAAGGGTTTATGCCTCGACTGGGCTGAAATGGAGGTTTGCAGATGATTAAATTTAATTTAAAGTGCTTTTCTTTATGCTTTTTACTGCTTTTTTTTAATATTTCAGGTTTATTCGCTCAGTCTAATTTTGAGCAGGGTGAAAGCTTCTTTAGGGCAAATGAGACTGAAAAGGCAATTCCTTGCTTGCAAAAGGCTATTGAAGCTAATGAAGATCCAAAGGCCTACATATATCTTGCAATGTGTTATTTTCAACAGGAAAAGTATTCTCAGGCATTGGGAATTTGTAATAAAGGAATGGAAGCTAATGGTTCTGACAAAAAAGTGATTGCTTTTGATGCAGGAAACATTGCTTTTGCTATGAATGATTATGCTGGGGCTGAAAAATGGTATACCCGCTCAATTGAAGAAGATCCTTTTTATGCTGCTCCTGTTCTGAATAGGGCAAATACACGTCTTAAGACTGGCAGGCTTCTTGAAAGTAAGGCTGATTATGAAAAGTATATTAATCTGAATCCTGATACTCCACAGGGAAATTCTATTTATGCAGTCATTTCCATGATAGATGAGCAGCTTGAAAATGAAAAAAAAGCTGATGCCATAAAAGTTGAGCAGGAAAAGAAAAACAATGCTGACATCCGCCGTGTAGATGCAAACAAGTCTCGTCAGGAAGCCGAAGCTTCAAAGCGCCGCAAAAAGATGCTTGAAGATGTAGTTTCTTCTTTACAGGATTCTTCTTCTGAAAACATGAATGGAGCTTCTGGTACTGAAATAATTATAGATAACAGCAGTAATTCAGACTTCCCTGAAAGTATAGAAGATTAAAACAAGAAAATTTTTACTTTGACTTTATATTCTTTTTACAAGTTCAAAAAGTTGTTTTCTTGTTATTGTTGTATAAACAGGTCTGCCGTGTGGACAATGCGGGTCAGGGAGTTTTAGAGCTTCTTCTGCAATCCATGCGGCAGTTTTTTCATCTAAAACTGTTCCGTCCATGACAGCGGAACGGCATGCGGTTGAAGCCGCTACAACGTTTATCATGTCCTGAGGATTAATTCTTCTGTCAAGAAGGTCTTTTTTTAGGTCGGCTTCCGTTCCTTTCCATCTTATTGGTACTGTTGTAAATTCCCAAATTCCGTCACCTTTGTCTGTACCTGAAAAACCAGCTTCTTCAAGGTCGTCTAGAATTTCTTTCAGGTAATTATCATCGGCAACAGAATCTGTATGGATTGTGTACGGCACAAGTAAAGCCTGTTTCTGTCCTGCATCTTCCATGATTTTATTGTACAGATAGCGTTCATGTGCAGCATGCTGGTCGATTATGTAAAGAACATCATTTTTTTCTGCAATTAAGAATGTTCCCAAAGTGCTTCCTACAAAATGAAAATTTTTATCTGTTACATTATCCAGATAGTTAGGCTTTGTTATGTGCCCTTCAACCGAAGCCTCTCTGTCTGGCTCAATGCCAAAATAATCTTTTGGCATTGGTGTTGTGTAAGATTTGGTTTTTGAATTCAGATAACGGGATGTAATGCTCTGATTTGCCCCCGAACTTGTTTTAAAATCTGTATAATATTCAGCTTTTGGAGCTGCAACGAATTCGTCTTTTTCAGGAAAGTAAAAGCTTTTTGTTTCTGGAATAGGAGCGTTATCATTTTGAATTATGTTTTTTATGGTGTACTGCTTGAAGAAATTCTTTACGGCTGTACTTATGCCATGGTGTAGGGCAGAGATGTCTTTGAATCTTGCTTCTCTTTTTGCAGGATGAATATTAAAGTCTACTAATGACGGATCTATCGTAACAAAAAGACATGCTATAGGATGAAGCCCATTTGGAAAGTATCCCTGACATCCGTATTCTATAGCCTGTACTAAAGAGTATTCTGTTATTTTTCTTCCATTAACATAAATGTGAATGTCTTTACGTGTTGGTCTTGTTACGGAAGGTTCTCCAATAATCAGGGAAAAAGACCAATTGTCCTTTTTGTCATTGGAACGCTCTTTTATTTCATAAAAAAGCTCTTCATATTCATCGAGTGAAAAACATGCTGTAAAACGTTCTATGGACGACTGACCTGCTGGTAAATTTAGTTTTTCCTGACCGTCAATTGTCAAGGTAAAAGCAATGTCTGGACGTGGTAATGCCTTTTCTGCAAAGGTTGTTCTGCACATTACAGCTTCGCTTGCAGGGCGTTTTAGAAAGACTCGTCTTGCTGGAAAATTTTCGAATAATCCTGCTGTCTGTACAATTGTTCCCTGTGTTACTGCAACTTGTGTAAGAATGTGGTCTTCGGTTATGGAAGCATTCATCTTCCACCCACCGCTCATTATTTGCAAACGGCTTACTGCAGCCATTGAAGCCAATGCTTCCCCTCGGAAACCTAAAGTAGTCAAGTTTAACAGGTCTGTTTCGGTAGATATTTTACTGGTTGCATGAGGTCGGGCACAAGCTGCTAAATCTTCTTTTGTCATGCCACAACCATTGTCCACAATGCGTATTTTTTCTATGCCGCCACCTTCTATTTCCACCTGTATGCGATTTGCACCGCTGTCTACTGCATTGTCCATAAGTTCGCGGACAATAGCATTCGGGCGGTCAATAACTTCTCCTGCAGCAATCTTTCTTGCTACGTCTGCACTAAGCTGTCGTACTGCCATGTTATGCGTTTCTCGTTCCGTTTAATTCTGACGTGCCGTTAAAAAGGTCTAGAACAGGTCCTGTTTCTTTTTTTGTTTCTTTTGATTTAGAGCCTTTTTTCTGTGGCTGTTCATTTAGTAAGTCTGCGGGAGAACTCATTAAAATCTGAACTTTTCCTTCAATGGAATCCAATTCTTTCTCCATTATTTTTGCAAGCTTTATGCCTTCCTCAAAGTCTTTAAGGGCATCTTCCAGAGAAATGTCTGTTTTTTTTATGTCCTCGGTAAGCTGTTCCAGTTTTTGCAGGTTTTCTTCAAAGTTTTTCATGTTTTCCCCTTGTATAGCATATCTTAGCTTTTTATATCTGTAACGCTTGCTATAAGCCTGCCTTGTGCTGGCTTTATGCAAATTGAAGTTCCTATAGAAAGTCCTTCTGCATTTCTTATTATTTTGCCTGTTGCTGCATCTGTGACCATTGAATAGCCTCTGTTTAATACTGTTTGTGGATTGCAGTTTTCCAAAACCTGTATGCAGTTTTTGATTATGTTCCGCTTTTCTTCCAAAATCTTTGACATGTTTTGTTCCAGAAGTTTTTTTGCATTATCAAATCGCATTAGATAAGGCTGCTCGATGCTTCTAAATTGAAGTTCCATGC
>CAMVEQ010000112.1:0-10174 GCA_947166545.1 uncultured Treponema sp.
AAAAGTTTCGTTCAGGCTCTTCAAAATCAATAAGCTGAATAAAAAGGTCTTTCTGGCTTTTATCTTCCCGACGGAAAGTAAAGCCGTTGCAGATTAAATCCAGCATCCGCTTGTTGGCATCGTAATCAGACCCGCTTATGTTTTTGAGCTGAGTTATAATGGAAACAATTTCACTTTCTGTCAAAAAATCTGCCGCATAGCGATGGCGCAAAAATGTCGCAAGCAATTCAGGCAACAGAACATCAGTCTTTTCACGGTGAATATCCTGTCCGGTCTGGTGAGTATATCCTTCGTTTTCAAAGAGTTCCATTATCGAAAGTTCAAGACTGTGTTCTGTGAACTGCATATATTTTCCTCCTTTTTTCTCGCTTTTTTTCTAGATGGGATACTAAGTAACGCTCAATTCATTCAGCACTGTTAAAATAACTGTTCAAATACTTTCCAAAGAGAATAAGTTTATCAGTAAACTTTACTTCCATATTTAATGTACTTCCTGTAAAACCTAAACCATTCCCATTTTCTGCAAACCCTTGAGATAGTAATATTCCATATAGAGGTGATTTGTTTATAAACTCTTTATTATTATATTCTTTTGAAAGAATATCTAAAAATGTAACTTGTATATTATTAATAGAATGCGTATATAAACAAAAGTCATTATAATCTATAGTTCTTAAAGCAAATAATCTTGTAAAATATCCTAATATTTTTGCTTTTTCTGTATTTTCTGCTTTTTCAATAAGAAACAATAATTCTTCTTCAAATTTTTGGGGATTTTGGTTTAATTCTTTCATTGCTTTCGAAAAAGTATTACAATCCATACTATCAGATTTAAGGCCATCAAGAAATGCACATGTTTTTTTTGCATACAAATAATTAGGAATAACTCTTGCAGCCTTTATTGCACCTAATACTTGTGAAACAATAGGAAATCCATCAAAATATTTAGATTCTGTTATTTTATCAATGACAAAATCAAGTGCTTCAATACCTTTGTCTTCAGCAATATCTAAAAAATCAGCCATTATTGTCCTCCCTAAAATGGAATATCTTCTGGAAAATCACTTGAATCATAATTCTGATTTACAGTCTCTTTTACCACTTTAAGGAACTGTGGCAAAAGCTGTTTATAATTCGTTTTAATTTTATCATAAAGAGAATTTAATGCTTCAATATTTTCTCTAGAAATGTAATATTGTTCTTTAAAAATATAAAGATTAGTAAATAAATCACCAAAAACAAATTGAGTAGCAAATAGTTCTCTAAACAAAAACTTCGAAAGATTTTCAAACATGCTTTCAATTTGATTTATTTCTAGATATTCATTTAATTTAAATAAAGGAAAACTTCTATATCCATCAACATCTGGATCATACGAACAGCCTGTACAAATATTTTTTAGTGTTATTTGGATTTCTTGACGTAATTCATTTAATTCTTTAGATGTTATATTTTCTAATTCTGTAGTTTCTACTTCAATATTTTTCTTTTCAACAATCATTTGATTAAGAAAATCATTACTTTTTATTTCTATATCTAGCTTTGTCTTTTCTTTAAACTCTGCTCGAAGCGCTTCTGTATTTTCTGTAAAGCCATGGTCATTAGATACAAAAGTGACAGAGTCAAAACCCGTATTTTTTGAGAAGTATTCAATTAATGAAAGCCATAAGATGGTATCTTTAAATCCTTTATCACTAGATTTAGCAATAAAAGGTGCTGTTTTTTTGTATACTCGATCAATTATTTCTGCATAAGTTTTCTCAGATTTAGAGAAAGGAATTATTTTATTTGGAAATAATTGTGTATAATTGTTTTGAACCCATGTCTTCGTTGAACTGTAAGCATCCTCAAAATCTTTTATGAATTCCAGTTTTGCAAAAGATTTTATTTCATTCGCAACTTTTTTTGCATTTTCATATTTTGCCTTTAAATCTAAATATTGCTGAGAGAGCCTTTCATCAATAGAAAGTTGAGTAACAAAAATCTCATAAGTTTTACTTAATTTTTCAACAACAGCAGTTAAGTCTTTAGAATGTTCGATTATAAAATTAGTATCAAAAATCAGTGCTTGTTTATTCATTAAGTTTACCTCCTTAAAATATCTTGAATAAATGGAAGAATACATGCATTATTCATTAAATTATGTTGAATTTCTATTTGTTTTCTTTCATATAATTGATTAAAAACTAAGTTACACTTGGGCATTGATGCAGAAAACATATCTTTAACACATAAAGACATTGCCCAATCATGTATTGGTATTGTAAATTTTATATTTTCAGCACCAAGAATACATTGTAACTTTGAATAATGTGATAAAATCCATTCACTTTCGGGTAACCACTCTTTTCTTTCAGTAAATTTTATTTGTGTATTTTTGTAAAAATGTAAAAAAATACTTGTACAGTAATCTATCATTTGTAAAAAACTATTTTTAGTACTTTTTTCAAAACAGATATCTAAATTCTCCAAAGAAGAATGCTTTTTTATTATGTCTTCTATTTTATCAATATTATGAATAAAATGAATATCTTTATTTTCTAATTCATTATTTTGTTTTATCCAGGTAATTTCTTCGAAAAGTGCATTTAAATTAATTAAATCATATAAATCATCAGAACCATCATTAAATAAATATAATTGATCAATAGATTCTAATTGGATATCTGTTTTCAATAATTCTTCTGCACGATTTTTTAATAGATTATTTTCATCATCTATTTCAACATAATTAAATTCTAAAAGAAAAGTTAAATATCGTTTATATCTTTCCTTATTAGGATTACTAACAAAATTGTTCAAAAAAAGTATTATTTTGTCTTGCTAAAATAGAAGCTTGTACATAAAAGAAAACTGTATTTTCATAAAATAATTGATTATCGGTAAAAGTTCGAAGTAACAATGTAGAAATATAGAATCTTTTATCATAGATATTAATCTTGAAATGTAAAGAATCAAAGAAATGATTAAAAAGATATTCCATTTCTTCATTCCGCTCTCTTGTTGTTAATGTAGAACCTTTTATTTCGCCAATGACAGAAAACTTTTCTTTAAAAGAATTAAACTTCTCTAACATGTTTTTCGCTTCGATATCATCCTGTATTATTAACATCCCAAGAGCAAAAACAGGCTGAGAAACAAAATTTATCCCATTTTTTTTATCTTTTATAATTCCAGCACTGCCCGTATTTCCTGCTTCATCTATGTATATTTTCACTTTTTTATCTCCACAAATATCTGATCAACTGATATTATTTTCTTAATATTAGTAATTTACTTCGTAAATACGGTAAAATTGAATTCATTATTATTGCCGTAGTTTTTCTATGTTGAGATTCAGAAATATCAGCTTTATTTACCTTGTTAAAAATCTTTAATAAAAACTCATAATCATTATATCCATCAAAATCATTAAATTTATTTGGGACAAAAACATCTTTATCATAAAGATACTCTAAAAGTTTTCTTGAAAAATATTTTGATGACAATTCTATTCGTTCATGTCTCTCTACAGCATGTAAAAGAGAGAACATTTGTTCCATAACCGAAAGTTCTTCATCCAAATCATCGCGTCCAAATTTTTTAATACAAGTTGAACCAATAGGAAACAATATGTTTTTATTATTTGTATTACGAATCTTATATAAATATCTTAAACCTTCATGTTTACAAACACATTGAGAACTTACACTATCATCTTCTGTACAATCAACAATTTCCCATTCAAGAACAGCCAGATCCCAAGTATCAGCTACAGACGCATCTATTACAGCTTTTATTAAATTTTCATAATATGCTTGCTTATCCATGATATCCCCCTCTTGCTTACATTCCCGAAATACGGGAGATTATCAGTTGCTTAAAGTTTTGAAGTTTTATCAATTCTTTATTATTACTCAAAATTCGTTCAAAAAGAGGAAATACTTTGTTCTCATACTCTTTTCGTTCTTTATCATCAAGTAAAATAATTGGTAGCGATTTAATGTTTTCCAAACTTAGATTTGCTTGAACAGCTTCCTGAATTCTTCTTGTATAATATTCAATATGCCAATTTCCTATTAAGAATGAATAAACATAAATAGGATTTATTAATTTTGGATTACAACGAATTATACAAACAGCTTGATTTGTATTCGCTGGAAGAATCATTTTATCAGCTATTGCAAATTTTCCTATTGTTCCTGCCATCGAGAACAAAATATCATTTTCTTGAATAATAGATCTTTTTAATGCTTTATTTGCTTCTTCATCAATATGATCAAATTTTGATAAATCGAAAAAATGCGCATTTGTGATTGATTCTCCTTTTAAGAAATTAATTCCTTCCGTTGTAAAATCAAATCCTAACGTCGTAGGCGTTGTACCTTTAGTAACTGTTATACACAAATCGTTTAGAGGAATCTGTTTTTTATTATTCTCATTATCTTCAATAAATGTATGTTTAAAAAATGTTTGTGCCGTTGCTTCCAGTTTTTCATTTATCTGCTGCAAAAGACGGATACGGCGGTCTACTGTGTTGTAGGCGTTTACGATGCGCTGCTGTTCGGTGAGGTCTGGAACTGGTAATTCCACACGGCACATTTCATCCCAATCAAAAATCTCGCGGACACTTCCATGAGACTTAAAGCGGGCATAGCGGTCAAACTCTGGGCGGCTGAACCAAAGCATAAGATATTCGGGCAGAAGCTTTGTGGTATCAGTTATTTCAAAAACAGTATAAATATTTAAAACAAGTCCTTCATCAAATTCTGTCAGTAATGCAATTCCAATTTTATCACCACGACGTAATGTATCTGGAATGTAAGTAAATTGTCCTTTTTTAACAATTTTGTATTTTGAAAAATCAGTACCGATTGTATTTGCAATAGATTCAATAAATCTTTTTTCAACACTTACACCAAGCAAATGAGAAACTTTCAAATCAGAATTGCGGACATCAACAGGCTGTATATAATCCCCAAGTTTTTTATAATTTGCACTCATCTATTTCTCTTCCCCTGATGTGTCAGAGATTGATAAAATCTTTTGTGAAGAAAAATCAAGGCCAAGAATTGTTTTCAGCTGATTTATTGCGGCTTCACGTAAAAGCTCAAGGCGCTCTGGCTGGTCAATCTTTTGTTTAATTAAAATGGCATTGTAGCTTTCTAAATTAGAAAGAACAAGAAGATGTTGTAAATCTGTATAATCTCGAATATTTCCTTTTTTGCTAGGATTTTCATTTCTCCATTCTTTTGCTGTTTTTCCAAATAAGGCTACATTCAACAAGTCGGCTTCATCTGAATAAACAAAGGATTTTTGTGAAGCTGTTAATTCCGGAATTATAAGATTTTCTTTTATTGCATCTGTATGGATTTTATAATTAAGTTTTGAAAGTTCTCTATTAAGATTCCAGTTTAATGACAGACGGGAGTTTTCATCTGATTTAAGTCTTTTATAATCCTTTATAATATAAAGCTTAAATTCTGGTGAAAGCCAGGAAGCAAATTCTAATGCAATATCGGAATGAGCAAAAATTCCACCACCATAGCGTCCTGATTTTGTAACAATTCCTTTTCCCTGTAATATTTCATTCCAGTTTTTGATTGAAAAAGTAAAGGCATTTGTACCTGCATCTTTTTTAAACGTATCGAATTCGCTACGTTTAAAATCGGGATTATGGAGACTTTCCCAAAGACCTAAAAATTCAACAATATCTCTTCCTCGCAACCATGTATGAATAGTAATTCGAGGATCTGAACTTCTATAACGGGCAATATCAGTTAAGGAAATATATTCATTTTCAAAATCTGTTGTATAAATTCCAATATCAATTCCTTTTGCGTGAATTGTTTCTTTTACAGTTTTGTTCATTCAATCACCTCCCAGTGTCCGCCTTTTGGGGAGCCTTCGCGTTTTATAAATCCTTTTTCAACAAGTGAGGCTAATTGTTTTTCTACTGCGCGGCTTGTTATGCCGATTTGTTCGGAAAGTTTTTTTGCTGAGAGTTTTGGATTTTCTTTTAAGAGTTCAAGAATTATCTCCGAACTTTTTTGATTATCTCCGAACTTTTTCTCCGAACTTTTATCGTTTTCTCCGAACTTTTTGATGTACTTACCATAATCAATATGGGTATATCTGTTTTTAAGTTCGTTGTTTTCACCTAGAATAAGGTTACGGAAGAAGCGTTCCAAATAGACAGGGGATTCTTCTATTCCTTCTTTAAGATTTTTGTAATTGGCACGCACAAGGGCATTTCTAAAGTACCAGCTGTTTTGGGCAAAAATATCATTATCAACTTTGTAGCCCATTGAACGAAGATACTTGATTGTAAATACAGCTGTGGTTCGGGTATTCCCTTCTCCAAATGCGTGAATCTGCCAGAGCCTTGAAACAAAGAAAGTAATATGCTTTATGATTTCATCTGTAGAAAGACCTTTGTACTTAAAATTACGTTCCATCTCAAAATCGTAATCAAGAGCTGCCTTAAGTTCAAAAGACGCTCCGTACATTACTGTATCGCCATTTAATACCCATTCTTTTTTTGTAATATCGTAATCGCGGATTTTACCTGCAAACTTAAAGATTCCTTCAAAAAGTCTTTTGTGAATTGCAATCAGATGAGAAGGACTAAAATTAAAAGATGGCTCACTGAGAATCTGAGCGATACGACTGGAAACTTTATCTGCCTCTTCTGTTCTTTCATCATCCTGAGTTCGGACTGTACGGCTTTCGTAATATGAATCAATCAGATTTTTTGCTTCATCAAAAGAAAGCTCGCCTTCTATATTCTTTTTTGCAGTTTCGTACAAATATGAAGAAGGCTTAAGACCATCAACCTGCTGCAAACCAATGGCTGTAGACCAGGCAAGAGTTTTGTCTTTTTTGCTTGCATCTGTATGGCGGATGTATTCTTCAAAATCTATTTCGTATGGATTCTTTTCTGACATTTCATCCTCCTACAGCTTAATCTCATAGCCTAAATCTTTGAAAACACCGAGCAGTTCTTTTTTGCTTTCTTCTTCCTGTTTTAAAAGGTCTGTAAGTTCAGATTGAAGAGCTTTCATTGCAGAATCATAATCCTGAGTTTCATCACGGTTTACAAATTCAATGTAGCGGCTTGGAACAAGATTGTAGCCTTTTTCTACAATTTCCTTTTTGTTTGCGCTGTAGCAGAATTCAGGAATATCTTTGTAAGTTTCATTTGCGCCGGCCTGCTGCCATGCGTGGAAGGTTGCTGTTACTTTGTCGCGGTCTTCCTGTGTAAGCTCTATGTATTTTTTTTCAAAAGGACTACCCATCTGTCGAAGATCCATAAAGAGAACTTCATCTTCACGGTTACGGTAATTTTTGATTTTTCCGTTTTGTTCAACTGTGCGGCTCTTTTTGTTTTTGTTCAAAATCCAGAGAGTTACGGAAATATCTGTTGTATAAAAAAGGTTTCTTGGAAGAATTACGATTGCTTCTACAAGATTGTTTTCAATAAGCTGCTTGCGGATTTCTAATTCCTGTCCTTCGCCGCTTAATGCACCGTTCGCAAGAAGGAAGCCTGCTGTTCCGTTAGTGATGAGTTTTGAAACCATGTGCAGAATCCAGCCGTAATTTGCGTTGCTTGTTGGCGGAACTGTATAGCCGTTCCAGCGTGCATCGTTTACAAGTTCATTTTCTGCACGCCAGTCTTTCTGATTAAAAGGTGGATTAGCCATAATGTAATCAGCACGCAAATCTTTATGAAGATCATTTGTAAAAGTGTTGGCAGCTTTTTCTCCAAGGTCACATGGAATACCACGAATTGCAAGATTCATCTTTGCAAGCTTATAGGTTGTAGTTGTTCCTTCCTGACCATATACAGAAATATCTTTTGAGTTTCCTGCATGATTTTCTACAAACTTAAGAGACTGAACAAACATACCACCGGAACCACAACATGGGTCGTAGATTTTTCCCTTGTATGGTTCAATCATTTCTGCAATAAGATTTACAACAGATTTTGGAGTATAAAATTCTCCTTTTCCTTTGCCTTCCTGGAGGGCAAACTTAGTTAGGAAGTATTCATACACACGGCCCATAATGTCGTTTTCTTTGTCTGCATTTGTCTGAATGTTGTTGATTTCATCAAGAAGGGCAGCAAGTTTTGAAACATCAATTCCAAGACGGGAATAATAGTTGTCTGGGAGAGCACCTTTTAGCGATGGATTTTGTTTTTCAATCGTATTAAGTGCCGTGTCAATTTTGAGGGCAATATCATTCTGCTTTGCATTCTGCATAATGAAAGACCAGCGGCTTTCCTGTGGAACAAAAAAGACATTTTTCATTGTATAGAAGGACTGAACATCTACATATTTTTCTTTGCCTTCTGTAATGAGTTCCAAACGACGAGCTTCGAACTTATCATTTACAAATTTTAAAAAGATAAGACTTAAAACTACGTGCTTGTATTCAGCAGGTTCTACTGTTCCTCGCAATTTATCACATGCTCCCCAAAGGGAATCTTCAAAACTAACTTGTTTTTTTGCTTTTACCATTTATATATTACTCCAGACTTTTATACTATCATATTATAGTGCCAGGAAACGACACTGTGAAAATTATTTTTGTTCCGCAGGATTTATTACACAAATATCCCCAATATCACAATTAAGAGCCCTGCAAATTTTAGCAAGACTGTCCATCGAAACATATTCGCCTTTATTCAGTTTGGCCAGGATGTTTGTTGAAATTCCAGCCAGAGGGATTAAGTCTGTTTTATTCTTATGCCCCATTCCTTTATAACGAACCCAAAGTTTACTGTAATCAACCTGCATATTATAGAAGATTATACCACAACTTTATATTTTAAGGGTGGAAAAAATCACGATTTCGCAAAATATTTTACATTCCTTTATTGTATAAGTTTATCACCTAACAGTGTCATAGAATGACCTTATGAAAACATGAGTAATTTTTTTAATCTCGGCGTGTATTTTTCAATATTCATCTGATCGGGTTAATTTTACGTATCTTTCAAATTGAGATCTCGATACAAATGCCAGTAATTGTCCAAGTTTTACTGTCTGTTATATAAATATCTGTGTGTATACTTAATGCTTTCCGCTATAATTACATCGCAATCATCGCTATAATTGAGTCGCAACCATCGCTATAATTGAGCCGCAATCATAGGTATAATTGTGCTGCAAACATCGTAGGTTTTACGACACAATTCCTTGGGTTTTACGACACGATTTCTAACAAGAAAACAGCCCTATTACTTGTAAATAAATCCATTATGCGTTACTATCTCTAGAATATGAAAGCAATCATTACAGTAGTAGGCAGTGACAAGGTTGGTATTATTGCAAAGGTATCAGCATATCTTGCAGAAAAGTCAATCAATATAGTAGACATTACACAAACAATTTTGAGCGGGAAGTTCGTCATGATGATGATGGTAGACTTTGAAAAGGCTTCCACAGACATTGACGGTGCACGCAAAGATTTAACAGAAACCTGCCGTAATCTTGGCGTAGAAATCAATTTAATGAGCGAAAAAGTATTCACAGAAATGCATCGCATATAATGCGATTGCACATCTAAGAGCGGATACATCCGGCTTTTTCTAAAAACCGTTCTTTCAAGTCATAATCGAGAGGACGGTACAGATATTCCTTTTCCAACCTAAGAAAAGCATCTCTGCTGATATTTGTTGCCCCGTAACGGGCAATATTGTCAGTATATACTTGACTGTCAATAAGTTTTCCACCACATTCAGCAAAAGCCCTTGCAAAAAGAACGAATGCACTCTTGGAACTGTTATCCATTTTTGTAAACATAGACTCACCACAGAAAACACTTCCAAACAGCACACCGTAAAAACCGCCAACAAGATTTTCCTCATGCCACACTTCAAAGCTATGAGCAAATCCTGCCTTATGAAAATCAGAATATGCATTAATCATCTTTGAGCCAATCCAAGTTCCGTCTTGTCCTTCACGCTTCATTGCACGACATTCTTCCATTACGCGAACAAAACAGGAATCCATTGTATATGTATAAGGCGTATGTTTTAAAAAGCGGTCAAGACTCTTTGGAACATGCAGGTTTTCTATTCTAAGACAAAATCTTGGATCTGGAGAATACCACACTACAGGCTCCCCTTCATCTTCATCAAGTACCAGCATCCAGGGGCTTACTTCATAGAATTCGCCGTCGTGGCGGA
>CAMVEQ010000113.1:0-10109 GCA_947166545.1 uncultured Treponema sp.
CCTTTTTTATTCTATTCTTTTATTTTTTGTGTCTTTTTTTAGGTGCATATCAGTACTAAATGTTTTTCCGTTCTAGTAAGTAACGGTGTACCGTTCTAGTAAGCAACGGTGTTCCATTATAGTAAGCAACGGTGTTCAGTTCTAGTAAGTAACGGTGTTCCATTATAGTAAGTAACGAAGTTCCGTTTCGGTAGCATCGGTGTACCGTTCTAGTAGCATCGGAGTTCCGTTCTAGTAAGTAACGGAGTTCCGTTTCGGTAGCATCGGTGTACCGTTCTAGTAGCAACTTTTTTCCATTATAGTAAGTAACGGTATTCCATTACAGTAGCAAAAAAAAGACTGCCTGTTACAATTGCCTAGAGTTTATTACAAAATTTTGTTAAAATTGCCTAGAGTTTGTTACAAACAGAACATTCTGCATTACACCTATAGGTTTTGCGGCAAATATGCTATGATTATTCCATGTCAACTACAAAACATACATTTTATGCAGTCAGCACTGGGCCTTCCGACAGCAGGTATCTTACACAAGAAGCCCTAGCCGTCATCAATTCATGCAGCACAATTTTTTATCCCATTACATTGAACAGCCCAAATCCTAATATTGCCTTCAACTGCATAAAACAAGCAGTCGATTTAAGCACTAAAAACTGCGTAGGCGTTACTTTTTCAATGAGCAGGGATGCAAAAACAATCGAACAAGAATACGAAACTGTTGTAAAGCAAGTTTCACAGGCTCTTACTCATGGGGATGCCGCTTTTATTGCCATTGGAGACATATCAATATATTCAACCGCAGCCCGCGTTGCAGACCTAATACAAAGCAAAGGCATGAATACTAAATTCATATCTGGAGTACCTTCCTTCTGCGTTGCAGCAGGTTCATTAAAACTAGATTTGGCACAGACCGATGAGGAAATAAGAATAATTCCAGGCGATGCTTATGTAAAAAATGGGAAAATCGACAGAGCATTAGAAAGTGAAGGCACAAAAATCATAATGAAATCCGCCCGACATCTAAAAGACATAATAAATAAAATAGAACAAAAGAACTTACTAAATTACGCAAGCCTTGTTCATAATGCAGGTTACGAAAATGAAAAAGTCTTCCAGGGAACAGAATTGCTTTCTATCCCTGAAGACCTTTTTTCTCATGCCTATATGAGCATAATTATCATAAAAATGCCATAATTATTTTGCCATCAGCCAGCCAGAAAAATCTATGTTGCTTTCAAGTTCGTTTTCAAGGGCATCGGGAATTAAAGAAAAGAAATTTAATCCTGTCCTTTGCTCCACTTCATCTATTGTAGTGGCATAATCGTAAATTGAACCAGTGCAGTTTTTATTTGGAAGAATGAATGCCAGTGCAATAAAAGTTCCTCTGCCATCATCCGTCTGCTGAGGAGCAAGCAGAACTTTATAGAAAAACTCTGGCACAACAACATTATTTTTACCGATTGTCTTATATTCTGACGGAGCTTTTTCCAAAACAGGACCCGTTATGACGGCTATTTCTCCAAATGCAGCCGCCCATTTCCGAACTTTCTGCTCAAGTTCGTTCCACAATCCTTGATTCAACTGTGCAATTTGTGGAGCAACATTGCTCATGTAAGAAGATTCCTTCGCACTTAGCTCGCTCCATTCCATGTCCGCAGCAGGTGCCAAATGCCCCCTGTCATAACCGCTTCTTGTGTAATCGGAAGAATCTGCAGATATTGTGCTGATATTAAAATCCGTATAGAATTTTTTAGGTCTGCCAGTTACTTTGTTAAGTTCATTTTTTGTAAGGATATAGGCAACCCATTCAGAAAGTTCATAGCTTTCGCGGTAACAGAGGGTAAATCCAGAATAAGAATGAATTTCATGGTCTTCCTGCCCTTCTGCTTCAGCATCCATTGCCTCACAGACAGGAATTTCTATGGCAAGCTGCTGTGCAAAAGAATGAGTCGTTAAAAAAAATGTCATTACAATTATAAAAAGTAACGAAAGATTCTTCATAGCAAAAATTGTATAACAAAATGCTTTTTTGTGCGAGAAAAAACAGCGATTTCTTGTGAATTTCTGTATTTTATTCCTTCTGAAAGTGTTATAGATATAAACACAAAATGAGATGATAAGGATTATAACTATGAAAAAACTTTTTGCATTATTTGTTTGTGCTTTCATTACAACTTGTCTTTTTGCAGCAGAAATGGATGCCCGTGTTCGTTCTGTACCAGAAAAAATTTCTGTAGCAGCATTCAAAACCCCCAAAACAGGTTTGGCTTCTCTTGTTCAAAATCTTACGGAAGGAGTAAATGATGATGCTTTGAAAGTTAAGATTCTTCATGACTGGATTTGTGATAACATTGCATTCGATACCCAGCAGTATTTTTCTGGCAAGAATAAACAGCAGGATTTAGCTTCTGTAATGAAAAAAAAAGTTGCATTAGGAGAAGGCTATGCAACTTTGTTTAAGGAAATGTGTGCTGCAGCTGGCATTGAAGCTGTTAATGTAAAGGGATGGTCTAAAGGTTTGGGCTACAGTGGAAAGCTTGAGAAAAAGCCTGACTACACCTGGAACGCCGTAAACATCAATGGAGTTTGGAAGCTCGTTGATGTTGCATGGGATGCAGGCATTGTAGAAATTCACACCTGGATAAAGCATTATTCTACGGAATGGTTGTTCCTTGAGCCAGAAAACTTTATTTACTCACACCTTCCAGAAGATCCTAATTATCAGTATCTTCCAGAATCGGACAGACGTTCAAAAGAGCAGTTTGTAAAAGAACCATATATTGCAGGTAAATTCTTTGAATCGGGCTTGTCTCTTTCTAAGAACATTCCTTTATATGATACTGTAATTACTGGTGAAACAGAGTATGTTTTTAAGGTAGATTCCGGCACAACAGTAACTTCTGAAATCAGAGACAAAAATCAGAATGATGTAACAAATGCAAGCTGGCTTAATAGAAGTAAAGATACTTTATATTTTTCAATTGATGTTCCTGATACGGCAGATTATAAAGCCATGCTTTTTGCAAAAAAGGCAGATGTAGATAATTACGGCTTTAAGTTTGACATTAAGGATTTTGAAAAAAACATCATGCCAGCAGCAGAACAGCTGGCTGCTGATAAAACCATTACAAGCAATGAGTTAAAGATGTTCAAATCTTCTTTTATGAAGTCAAAAGAAAATGATGCCTATTACATAAAAGAAGATCTTTTTAACAAAGCCCAGAATGAAAATCTTATAAATATTTTTGAACTGCTGGAATTGAACCCAAGAATCATGGAGCCTGTTCTGGAATTTAACGTAAAGGCAGATGCTTCTTATAAAGGCTTTGGAAGAGATGTTGTAAAATATCCTACAACATATAATGTGTATAACAATTCTACTGGAACTAAATTAATTGCACCTGTCTGTGGTCGTCTTAAAACTGGGGATGTTGTTCTGTTCAAAGTAGAAAGTTCTGACTTTTCAGATATTGCAGTTGAACTTGAAGATTCTCTTGTAAATTTTGAAAAAAACGGAAACGGCATTTTTGAACTAAAAGTTACCGTTCCAGAAGGAGAAGTATTAAAAGTTTACGGTTCAAATAACGGCCACAATTACAGTGGCCTGTGGTATTACGATATTATAAAATAAAACTTTGTACGTATAAAAAAGCCCCGAACAGCTTAATGAAGTGCACTTCATAATGCTATCGGAGCTTATTTTTCTACTATAAATTAAAAAGCATCAGACTTCAAACTGATCAATCTGAGAACTAATCAAAGAAATTGCATCACTAACCTTAGAAGAAATGTCTACCAGTTCGGAACTGCTTTTGTCTATCAGCATTGCGCTGGCATCCATAGAATCTATAAAGACCTTCATCTTATCTGCACTAAGCTTAAGGTCTCCAACCTGATTAAGGATGTGTTTGTTTCCATCAGACATTTCCTTTGAAGCTGCATTAACCTCAGTTGTACTGTCATTCATGTCACGCAAAGCCTGAATAATCTGAGTAGAACCTTCCTTCTGTTCAGTCATTGCATTTTGAATTGTCTGAACAAGACCGTCAGTATCTTTTATTCCGTTAGCAACGGTATTAAATGCAGCACTTGTCTGTTTAGAAGCCGATACAACATTTTCGATTGATGCCCTGATATGATTAAGACGCTCACCAATAGACTTAGACTGTGTGGAAGATGTTTCCGAAAGCTTACGGATTTCGTCTGCAACAACACTAAAGCCCTTACCTGCTTCACCTGCATGAGCAGCCTCAATAGCAGCATTCATAGCAAGAAGGTTTGTCTGCTCAGCAATGTTTGCAATAACATCATTTGCTTCAAGCAAAAGCTTTGAGTCATCTTCAATCTTAAGAATCATATCATTTACATCAGACTGCTTGCGGTATCCATCTTTTGCACTTTCTGCAAGAACATTAAATGAATCTACCATTTTTTCTACTGTTGTATTTACGGAATCAATATTTCCAATCATTTCCTCAACAGCACTAGAAGCCTGTGTAACACCAGCTGACTGGTTCGCAATCATTTTTTCCAAAGAAGAAATGCTAGTTGAAATCTCATTTACCGCATCAGAAGTTTCGTCAATTCCCTTTGTCTGATCCTGAATGCCAGAAGTGGTATCCTGAATGCTGCTCTTGATGTTTTCAATTGCATTGGCAGAATCTGTAGTAGTCTTGGAAAGAATATCACCAGCATTAGAAAGAGTTCCCTGAGACTTTTTAAGCTCAGTGACAATAGACTGAAGCTTTTCAGTAAAGTTATTGAAGCCAACAACTATAGCACCTATTTCATTATTTGAAGACACAGTAATTCTTTTTGTAAGGTTTGCATTACCAGAAGCAATATCATTAATTGTCTTCTCAACTTTCTTAAGAGGATTAAGCAGGTTAAACAGAACAAAGCCTGTACACATAAGAAGGGCAACAACAATAAAAACAAAAGAAATCAGCATTATGTTTCTTATGGAATGTCCTGACGAATAAATCTGATTTTCATTAATGTTAAAGCCAAGACTCCATGGAGTATTATGAATTGGAGTATAAGTAACAAATTCTCGTTTTGACTTTCCAAGTCCTTTTATCCAGCCGAATCCTGTCTTTCGGTCAACCATGTTCTCAGAAACAGTCTGAAGGTCTGCATTATCCCTAGAAAGCCCCTTAAGGAAATTCTTTTTCATGGCATACCCAGGTTCAGGATACATCATAACAGTGCCGTCCTCTGCCAGAAGCCATGCGTTTCCTGATTCTCCAAGCTGAATGTCACTTACCATTTTCTGGATAATGCTCAAAGGATATACACCGGCAAAAATGCCGAGTTTTTTTCCGTTTACAATTACAACATGTGCAACATAAAAAATCGGCTTTTTTATAACCTCATCCATCTTTGGATTACTTACATATTCATAGTTACCGTCTATAGCGATAGCTTTAAAGAACTCTTCATTCTTAAAATCAGTGACAGTACCGTCATCTCTGTACGCAGTACCGTCAAGAGTACAAAAATACATTCCGTCAATGTCGGAACTTTTCTTGTCGTTTCTGCCGCACATCCATTTTATAATGTTGTCAATATCAAGAGTCTGAACAACATCAGATTCTACATAATAACGTATTTCGCGGAAGTACATATTCACCCTGTTTGTAAGCATCATTGAATATGCCTTGGCAATTTCACCGCAGTTTTCAGCATAGCTTTCACTCGTTGACTTATCTGAATATATAGTCATGACAGCCATCTGTATGCCAGACAGAATAATATAAACAGCCGCAATAGTGGCAATCAAAACACCAATAAGACTACTCTTTCGTTTAGAATCTTTCATATACCGCCACCTTATCTTCTGGTTTTATTTGAATAGAATGAATCAAGCTGCTTCTGGAATTCTGCAATAATTTTATCGATTCCAGCATTCTTCAAATCTCTTCTGAAATCTGCAACATACTGTTCTGGATTAGGATTCTGACCATAGCTGATATTACCCATATACTGTCCGTATACATTTTCAACAGCTGCAAGTTCCGAACTTACATTTGACAAATTCCAAACAATCTGGCTGAAAGGATAGTCAATCTTGCATTTATTGTATTCAGCATTGATTTTGTCAAAAACATCCCATGCAGTATTTGAATCGCGCACTTCAAGGGCATCGTTTCTGCCCCACCAGTAGTTTGTAGTAATGCCTTTGGCACCTGGAATAGGTTCACGGTAGCCAGAAGAATTCTTTTTATACTGAACTCCTTCTATACCGTAATTTATGAGATCGTAACATTCTTTGTCATTACGCAAAAGATCATAGACCATCAATGCCCTTTCAGGATGTTTAGAAGCTGCGGATATTGCCATTGCACCATGAGTTATAGGCTGGTAAACAATATTCTGACTTTCTTCTCCAAACCAGAAGAATCCTGAATCTGCACCAGGAACATTTTCCTTAAGCTTTTTATAAACCTGAGTGTACCAAGTCTGAGTATGGTGCTGCTCAATACCTGTACGGCCATTGTTAAATTCCTCACGATTGTCACGGGTTCCACCTCTGGCTGTAAGAACATCCTTATACCAGTAACCGTTTTCATTCCACTGCCTCATAAGTTTTGCATACTCAACAAGTTCATTTCCTTCAAGGAACGGAGTGTAGAATTTACGCAGGTTTCCTTTGCGTACGCCAAACATATTTGTAGAAGTAATTCCATCTACAATAATAAAATCACTCTTAGAACGGATATATCCTTCTGGATGGAAAGTACTTGAAGAAGCATTACTGTCCCAAGGGATTACATTCTTTTGTTTTTTTACGAAATCTAAATATTTTGTAAGATCTTCCCAGCTGTGAACACCGTTACCAAGACCGGCTTCCTTTGCCCAGTCCAATCTGTACATAAAGCCGTGGTTTGTCCACTGCGTAAAGTTGTCTTCAGGACAAAAATAAATGTCACCGTTCAGACGGCACATATCCCAGTGCTCTGCAGAAACAGACTCCCATGTTTTTGGAGCATAAGCCTTAAGCATGTCATCAGACAAAGGCATGAAATTACCCAACCCTACATTCTTCCATGCATCAAGCCAGTCAGTTGCAGTTCCAATTAAATCAATAGAACCGTCTTTTTCTGTAAGTTTAAGGTTGTAGTTTGTCTGGTAATTGTTCCAAGGAATATAGTAGATAACAAGTTCAGCATTAACAAGTTTTGTAAGTCTTTCATTAAGCTTTTCCAGCATTACAGAAGTGCCACTGTCCTTAGGCTTATTTCCGACGGTAAGGTAAGTTATTATAACATGATGATTAGCTACATCCGAATCAGCATTACTTTTTCTAATACTTTTCTTTTCTTTACATGAAAAAAAAGAAAGCCCTATCAAAGACAGACAAAGTGCCTTTACAACACCGCTTTTCATTAGTAACTCCTTACTGGAAAAGTTTAAAAATAAACAGCCAGATTCATACAAAGAATGGCATGAATCTGGCGTCTATTTTAAATCAATTATATAATTTTTTCAAGTTTTATAGAAAGAAACAGTTTATCAGGAAACAAGCTATTTAAGATACTCTACTACAAGAGCACCCATCTTCTTTGTGCCTACAAGCTTACCAGCAGCCTTAACTTCTTCAAGATGGCTACCAGCAATATCCCCTGTTCTGTAACCTGCATCAAGAACAGAATTTACTGCATTTTCAATAGCCTTAGCCTCTGTTTCAAGACCAAAACTATAACGCAAAAGCATTGCAGCACTAAGTATTGTTGCCAAAGGATTTGCAAGATCTTTTCCTGCAATATCAGGAGCAGAACCATGAATTGGCTCGTAAAGTCCAGGGCCAGTTCCATCACCAAGAGAAGCAGAGGCAAGCATACCAATAGAACCTGTAATCTGGCTGGCTTCATCAGAAAGAATGTCGCCAAACATATTGCTTGTTGCAATAACGTCAAACTGACGAGGATTGCGAACAAGCTGCATACTTGCATTATCAATGTAAAGATATGAAAGTGTTACATCTGGATAATCCTTCTTTACATCTTCTGCAACACGGCGCCAAAGCTGTGAACTGTTAAGGATGTTTGCTTTATCTACAACACAAAGTCTCTTCTGTCTCTTCTGGGCATATTCAAATCCCATGCGTACAATGCGTTCAATTTCTGGACGTGTATATTTTTCCGTATCCCATGCTGTATTCTGGTCTGCACTTGTTCCGCGGTCTCCAAAATAAATGCCGCCTGTCAATTCACGAACGATAAGGATATCTAGACCATCGCCTACAATTTCATCTTTCAAAGGACAAGCATCTTTCAACTGCTTCCACATGACAGCTGGACGCAGGTTTGCAAAAACCTTCATGCCACCGCGAAGACCAAGCAAAGCTTTTTCTGGGCGAAGTTCACTTGCAAGATTGTCCCACTTTGGTCCACCTACTGCACCAAGCAAAACAGCATCGCTTTTAAGACAAAGGTCAAGCTGATCCTGTGGAAGTGGCTTACCAAACTTATCAATAGCACAACCGCCAGCCATTACATTTGTGTAGTTAAATTTGTGTCCGAATTTTGAAGCAACGGCATTCAATACATTTACAGCTTCAGCAACTACATCTGGTCCAATTCCGTCTCCAGGAATCAAAGCAATGTTTTTTTCCATAATAATCTATACTCCTTGTAATTTTAATACTAATAAAATTTCTTTAGTATTTACAAATATATCACGTTACGGAGTAAATGACAATAATTAAAAGCTAAACTGATAGAACGTACCCTTTTTCTTTTTGGAAAATGCATGCAATTTATCATTATCCATTGCATCAATAAATTTAGAGAGCTTTCGGTAAGTTCTTTCGGCAGGGAAGAAGAATTTAAATTTTAAGCAACACATAGAAAAAGTGTCCAGAATAGAACTTTGCCATATTATCCGGTAAGAGTCGCCGACATACTGCAACTGAATTCTAAAAAGATCTTCTTCCATAACAGAGAATTCTTTATGAGAGAGAACACTAGGAGCTATGTCAACCGTGTCTTCCGGAATTCTAATTGCTGTAAGAACATCCGGCTTTTCTTCTATAAGTTTTTTCATAGTACTTTATAATAAAAATTATATCAAAATAATCATAAAAAGCAAGATAAAACCAAACTGAAAGAAAAAAATAAAAGGGATGTCTGGCATTTTTTTCCAGACATCCCTAAAAAGCTACACAATAATATTTTTGGAGGTTGCCAAAATATTATTTGATTACGCGCAAAGACTCATGGTCAATTGTAAGTGCAACAATGACAAGGAAGATAATTCCCTTTACAAGCTGCTGAGTTGCAGATACTGGGAAAACCATCGGCAAACTCTTTTCAAGTACGCAGTATGTAAGAGTACCAAAAATGATATTTGTAAATCTTGACTTTGCACCACCAGAAATAGGCATTCCACCCAATACCAATGCAATCAAAATCTGTGTTTCAAGCTGACGGCCTGCAGTACCAGTAATTGCACCAACACGAACAACGTTGATGAATGAAGCAAATCCTGTAATAGCACCAGCAGAAACGTATACAAGGAATTTTGTCAGGTCAGGACGGCATCCTGAAAAACGTGCTGCAGTTTCACCTGCACCGATTGCACGCAAGTCAAAACCAACTCTTGTAAAGTGCCAGATTAAGAATGCAATGACAAGGACAATAATCATAAGAGTCATCTTAAACCAAGTCTGATCAAGAGCAAGAACTTCAATACTTGCAGGAACAGGACCTTTTGTTGTTATGTATTTACACAAACCACGGAAGAAGTACTGTGAACACATAGTAACAATAAATGATGCAATCTTAAATTTTACATGGAAAAATCCATTGAATGCACCCATAGCGGCACCTGCTGCAACCGAAGCAATAACAGCAAGCAGAATATTCTTCTGAGACACCCAGCAGAATATAATAGAAGCTAAACCGAGTATTGAGCCTTGAGAAAAATCAAGACCACCTACAGTCATTACAAAGAAAACACCTGTTGCAGCAATCATAAGAACAAAGACCTGACTAAGCATGAGTCCCAAGTTCTTTGGCTGCAAAATGCGTCCCTGAGTCAAAATTGAAAACAGGAGAATAATACCAACAAATCCCAAAATAGGTCCAATACTACGTATCTGAGATTTT
>CAMVEQ010000114.1:0-9876 GCA_947166545.1 uncultured Treponema sp.
AGAAGTGCTTGAGGGAAAGATTAATTCTCTTCTTTTCCTGATCAAGGCGGATAACCTTCAAGTCAATTTCCTGACCTTTCTTTACAAAATCCTTAGGACGAGTTACATGACCCCAGCTCATATCATTGATATGGAGGAGACCATCAAATCCACCCAAGTCGATAAATGCACCAAAACTTGTAAATGATTTTACAACACCCTTTACAGAGTCGCCAATCTTTACTTCGTTAAAGAACTTTTCTCTATCTGTATCGATTCTTTCTTCAAGATATTTACGGCGGTTTACAACTACGTTTCTTCTACCTTCGCTGTAAAGTCGCTCAATATAGAATTTTCCCTTTGTGCCGATAAGCTTTTCAGCTTTTTCAACTTTCTGGCTGTCTGCCTGACTGATTGGAAGGAATGCATTAATTCCACCACCCAAATCAACCATATAACCGCCCTTTGTCAAGGAAACAATTTTACCATCAACTGCGGTCTTTTCGGCAAATACAGTCTTGAACTTTTCCCAAAGGCACTTTTCATCTGCCTTAAGTTTTGAAACTTCAGGTCCGTTCTTTCCAAACTGATTGATGAGATAGACAGTAATGTCACTGCCAACTTCAGGAATATCGTCACCAAATTCAGACAGAGGAATCTTTCCTTCTGATTTACAGTTTACATCTACAAAAACTGTATCTTCATTTACCTGAACAACCTTTCCTGTTACAAGAGCGTTGTCTTCAACCTGCTCCATTCTGTTAATTGACTCTTCTAATTGTGTGTGAATGTCGTCTTTGGAGCCCCTTTCGACATTCTGATCCACTTCCTTCTGTGCCATAATAGATCCTTTAGTATTGATTTCTGACTTGATTATCTCACAAACCTCATTTATGGTCAAGTCGGATGTGTCAATATATCGTGCATCTTTAGCTCTTTTTAGAGAACCTTCTGCCTTATTTCTGTCCATTTCGTCACGTTTTATGATAGCCTGCTTAATTTCTTCTAAAGAAAGGTCGCTGACACCCTGATCAAAACGTCTTTTTGCCTGAACATCAATACTTGCATCAAGGTAAAACTTATATTCTGCATCAGGGAAAACAACAGTAGTCATGTCCCTTCCTTCACAGATTATATCAAGCTTTTTAACAATCTGACGCATCCTGTCATTTACAAGATGCCTTAACTCTACAATGGAAGATATTCTGGAAACATTTGCATCAACCTTATCCTGATGAAGCAGAGATTCCACATCCTTTCCATTCAAAATAAGATGGGCATTTACATAATCAAGCTTCTGCTTTTTAACAAATGCCATTACTGCATCATTATCTTCAATGTTTACTCCTGCATCGAGAACTGCAAGTGTAAGAGCCCTGTAAAAACTGCCGCTGTTCAGGTAAACAATATTCAAATCTTCTGCAACTTTATGAGCTACAGTACTCTTTCCTGTTCCGGCAGGTCCATCAATAGCAATAACCATATATTAATTCCTCTTTTAATACTGAGAACTTTTACAAAGACGAAGCAAAGCCTGAATTTCGGCCTGTGTCAAATCGCGGAATTCGCCAAACTGCAGTCCGCCAACCCCGACACAACCAATGCGTATTCGCATCAAGCTTTTTATTCCTATTTCACGCGATTCAAATACACGGCGGATTTCACGATTTTTTCCTTCAATAAGAACAATACGCATTCTATGAGAATTAAGCTCTTCCGCTTCCTTACAGCGATAGAACGTATCTTCAACACGAATACCTTTCATGAAATCTTCACAAAGACCTCTTGGTAATGGAAGACTTGTATCTACAATATATTCCTTTTCCATTTCAGCAGAAGGATGTGAAAGTCTTGCAGCAAAATCGCCGTCATTCGTAAATATAATAAGACCGCTGGAAAACATATCAAGGCGTCCGACATTGTACAGGCGCTCAGGATAAGTTTCCTTCAACAAATCCGCAGCAACAGCCCTGCCCTTTTCATCAGCAAGGGAACAAACATAGCCTGCAGGTTTATTCAGCAAAACATACCGTTTTGTTTCTTCCAGATGAATTTCCTTTCCGTCCACACAAACAGTATCAGAAGCGCTTACTTTTGTTCCAAGTTCCGTTACAACAGTTCCGTTTACGCTCACTCTTCCAGCAAGTATAATTGCCTCACTTGCCCTACGGCTTGCAACACCAGAACGAGCCATATACAGCTGAAGTCTCATAAATTCTTTTGTATTACTATCTTGCAAGTACAAACCTCTCGTTTTCAGCCTCATCAAGCTGAGGCAAATCAGCAATGCTCTGTAAATGGAAGAATTCAAGGAAGTCATCAGTAGTTCCGTAAAGAGTAGGTTTTCCAGGAATGTCTTTTTTACCGATTTCCTTTATGAACTTTCTATCCAAAAGAATGCGCATCATGTTGTCAACATTGACATGGCGGATGCTTTCAATTTCTGCCCTTGTGATTGGCTGACTATATGCAATTATAGAAAGCGTTTCTATGGCAGCCTTACTCAATCTGCCTTCGTTTTTCTTTCCGTATCTTTCCTTTACAAGATCAAAGCTTTCTTTTTTAGGAGTAAGAATCCAACCGCCCAAAATAAGTGAAACCTCAATGCCACTGTCAGGGCTTGTATATTTTTCCTTTAAGCGTTCAATACATTCATTTACAACATCCTCTGAAAGCTGTGTAATTTTTGACAGTACTTCAACAGACTGCGGTTCACTTTCCAAAAAAAGAACAGTCTCCAGCAATGCTGTTTCACTGTCAAGATTTAAATCAGTCCGTCTTTGAATGGTTCCAACATAGGACTCATCAGATTCTTCTTCCTGAACAAATGTAAGTTGATCCTTACTTTCCACTCTATGTTTCACTTCTTCTTCACTTAGATTTTTTTCTTCCTGAACTACAGCCTCTTCCGTAGGATTTTCTACGCTGCCTGTTTCTTCCTGCATATTTTAATATCTCCAAACATCTTATTCTGATAAATGTCTGCCAAATTCAGTTTTACAGCCTCCAAGATTGCCATAAAAGCACAGATTACGTCAAGTTCATTTCCGCGTCTGGTAATCAAATCTGTAAACATGCACTCACCGTTCTTTTCAAGCAATTCATTCATAAGTGCAATTTTTTCATTAGGAGTAATATCTTCACTGATATTCAGCGTACCAGAAAGGGAATCCATTCTAGTCAGGTTCCTGAAAATCTTCTGCATATCCTGCAGCAAAGACCAGGTATCCATTTTTTCCCACTGGCTTTCATCTTCTTCAAACGGCAGGAACCGCTCTATTTTTTTACGCTCAAAGCTCCACTCACTCTGCTCTTCCTGTTCTTCCATGAGCAAAGAAAGCTTCTTAAAGCGCTGATATTCAATTAACTGTTCAACAAGTTCTGTTCGTGGATCTTCCATGCTTTCATCGTCATCATAAGACACCTCAACAGGAAGAAGCATTCTGCTTTTTATATAGATAAGCTTAGAAGCCCAGGCATAAAACTCACTCAAATCCTGCAAGTTTGTTTCTACAGCATAATCAAGGTAATCAAGATACTGTTCTGTAATTTCCGCAATAGGGATATCATAAATGTTTATTTTATTTTCCCTTATCAAACTCCACAGTAAATCAAGAGGCCCTTCAAACTGACCTGCCGTAAATTTTCTGTCTGCACGAACATTTTCTTCTGACATTTCCCTACCCCACCAATTCTATTTTCTGACTGGAAACTTTCTTTAAAGCATCCTTATATTTTTCGGCATACGCAGGAAGAATTTCAACCAGAGGAACAAGTACAAAAGCCCTCTCTTCCAAGCGCTCGTGCGGAACAACAAGATCTTTTTCGCGTATAACCTGATTTCCAAAAAGCTCAATATCAATATCAAGAGGGCGAGGACCATTCCTTATTTCTTTAGACCTGTCCCGCCCATATTTATTTTCTATAGAGTGAATAAAATCAAGCAGTTCATAAGCAGAGCCTTCAAATTGCCCCGCAACAACCATATTATAAAAATCCTCCTGATCGGTATAATACATTGCCTTTGTCTTATATACCGAAGAAAGTTTTATATTCTGCATGCGGTTTGAAAGCTCAGCACAGGCTTGAGCCAACAATTCCTTAGGAGATTTTCCTTCATAAGAACGGTTAGAACCAAGCCCTAAAACTATATCCTGCATAGATTAAAACAAATCCTCTGGAACAGGTTTGTCATCAGCAGCGGCTTTTGCTAAAGACACAGCAGAAGATGAAGCCTTTGCTTTTGCAGGTTTCTGAGCAGTAGAAGCTGCTGGTGCAGCTGCTGTTGGTACAGCACTTGATGTCGATGCTGAAGCAGCAGGTGTAGCAGGAGCCGTAACCTTTTCAGGCTCAGGAACATAAGAACCTACTCCAACCCCCTTTAAGCGCATTTCCTTTTCGTATGCAAGAATTCTTTCTTCGGTAACAACATCCCCTTCTTTTGTACGCAAAACCTGACCAGGAAAAAGTTTTTCGCGAAGTGTATGCTCCAAATCAAGACGGTAATCAGGATTTCTTTCAATAAATGAAACTGCATTTTCCTTTCCCTGACCGATTTTTTCTTCACCGCGTGTATACCAAGAGCCTTTTTTATCAATAAGACCATGCTTTACTGCAGAATCAAGGATTGAAGCACTTGAAGAAACACCTTTTCCAAAGTAAATATCAAGTTCAACCTTACGGAATGGAGGAGCAACCTTATTCTTTACAATCTTTACACGTACACGGTTTCCAACAGCTTCTTCATCACCCTTTCCATCAATAGATTCAACACGGCGAATTTCAAGACGGACAGATGAATAGAACTTCAAGGCATTACCACCAGTTGTTGTCTCTGGGTTGCCAAACATAACACCAATCTTCATACGAATCTGGTTAATAAACACAACAATACACTTACTCTTGCCTACAATTGCAGTAAGTTTTCGCAATGCCTGACTCATAAGACGAGCCTGCAGCCCCATTACAGAGTCTCCCATTTCTCCTTCAATTTCCTTCTGAGGAGTAAGGGCAGCAACGCTATCCACAACAATAATATCTACAGCACCAGAACGTACAAGGTTTTCACAAATTTCAAGAGCCTGTTCTCCAGTATCTGGCTGAGAAACCCACAGTTCATCAATATTTACGCCCAAATTCTTTGCATAAACAGGGTCAAGAGCATGTTCTGCATCAATAAAAGCTGCAATGCCTCCAAGTTTCTGAGCTTCTGCAATAGCATGAAGTGCAAGGGTTGTTTTACCTGAACTTTCAGGTCCGTACATTTCAATAATTCTTCCGCGTGGATAACCACCAATTCCCAATGCTTCATCAAGCAATATAGAACCAGAAGGTACAACATCTACACTAGTTATATCTGTTTTAGTTCCAAGTTTCATCAAGGAACCAGAACCAAACTGTTTTTCTATCTGTAAACGTGCAGCTTCAAGAGCCTTAAGTTTTTCTGACATTTCTACTGGGGCTTTTTCTTCTGTTGACTTAGCCACTTTGTCCTCCCAAAAAATAAAAAATTCTCTCTATATATGTATTACACAAGAAACATCATTTTTTGCATGATTTTTGATAAAAATGTATCAAAAATATAAAAATTAATGAAGAGCCTCTAAACTCAAAGAATCTTTTAAGGGTTGATACATAGATCTTTCTTTTATGACAAGTTTTCCATTTCTATAAGAAACAACTCCCAAAACACGGATAGGCTTATCGGTATCCAAAGGTCTTGGAGGTTCTTCTTCAAATTCTACAGTAACAGAACCTATCAAATCCCTCTTATTAACATAGCCAACAAGAAGAGTAAAGGTCAAAAAGCCGTCTTCCATAACTTTAGGATTAGCAATGCGTCCATCCCAGGAAACATAACAGCCAGAATAAAGGACGGGATCTTTTTCAACCTGTTCATAAGAATAATTATCTTTTAAGTTATCAAAACCTACAATTTCTGGGAAAAGCGTAGACTTTAAGGTTTCCGCCTTTGCCTTTACAACAGAACTTGCATTACTTGATTTTATCCTGTTAATTTCAACAAGAGCTGCATTATCCCTGTGATCCACTGCATATTTACGGGCAGATTCATAAGCCTTGTTAATTTCTTTATCTGAAAGATAAAAGGAAACCTGCATTGAATCGACAGACTTATCACTTGGATTTTGCAGTTCATTTTCTGTCAGCGAAAGATTTTTTATGTTCTGCTCATGCTGTGGCACAGGCTTTTCTTTTTGCTGCTGTTTTACAGGCAAAGAATGATGACCGCCAATAACAATGCCTGCAGAAATGCACACACCAAGCAGTAAACCTGTAAGAATAGCATTACGGATTAAATCAGGATTAGTACCAAGTGGCGGATAAAAATGTTCTATTCTTCCAGTCTGAATTAATTCAAGAAGCCTTGTCCTGACTTTTGAACGATCAGAATTATTACGCAGAAATTCAAGAGCTTCTGCTGCAATTTTATTACCAGGTGAAAGTTTTTCAATCTCCAAATAATAAGGAAGAGCATTTTCAACTTCACCACGATGCAAAAAAATTGCCGCCTGCCCTATATACAATTCTGCATCCTGAATCTTTATGGAACGGGCAAGACTGTAATAATAAGATGCATGATCAATATCACCTACATAAAGACAGCACATACCAAGCATGCGGTAAAATTCAAAAGAGCCTTTATAATCTTTTTCCGCTCCCTGCAACAACTGTATGGCAGTACCAAATTTTCTTCTGCGGATGAGATTGTGTGCATATTGAAGGATAGACCTATTCATTGTTGTTTTTCAATACTCCGAAGTCGTTCAAAAATAGCGTCCAGCTCTTCATTAAGACTGATAAGTTCTTCTGTTTCAATATCTTCTTCAGATTTTATTGACTCAATATAATCTATAAGATTTTGAATGTATTCAGGATCAAGCTGTTCTTCTGTAACAGCCTGTGCAGCAGGGGAAAGTTCAACTTCTTCAGGTTCTTTAATTTCAACTTCAGAGCCAGAAATGTCCTCTTCAACCTCTTTAACTGGAAGCCCTTCAAACACGGTCTCCTGTTCCAAAGCAGAAAGAAAATCAAGTCCAGCAGGTTCTTTTCCTGCATAAATAGGAGCGACACCTTCTGCAATAGAAAGATAGAACGTCTTTACATCCACATCATTAGGATTAAGATATGCTGTCTTCCAGTTTATACCCACTCCCGAATTATTATATGAAGCTGGCATACTGAATCCTTTAGAATCTACAACCTCAGGAATCCAGTATTTTGTAAGCAATTTTAAAGATGTAACAGAAACTTCTTCCGGCTCAGAAATTCCATAACCGTCAAGCATAAACTGCATGGCAGTATTCTTATTTGCAGAGCGAATCCATTTATCATCCTTCATTGAATGAAGCTGTTTCTGATAGTTTAATTTTTCATTTATAGCAGTAGAAAAATGTTTACCCGAAGCTTCCCCAAGAATAGTATCAAAAACTCCTTTTAAAGTAAAAGTCTGCGGAGTTTCTCCTATATTAACAGTGTACATTGTAACACGGACAATATTCTGCAAAGACTCAACGGCTTCATTTTTAGGAAAACTGAAATCAAGCACACAATAAGCCTTACCAGGAATTGTATAAGCCAGCTGAACACCGTTTTCTGTCTTGCGGGCTTCACTTGCCACCCCACCTGTAGAATTGAGGGTATACTGTTTTCTACCAACTTTTAAAACAAAGAAAGATTCTGAATTGGATTTATAGGAAGAAAAAAGCGGAACTTCTTTACCTTTTGAATTTATAGTATACAGTGCAAAGGTGCCGTTATCACCGCGAAGCCGTATTCTTACATCACGATTTTCTGCAACCGCATGCTTATCTACAGTATATTTCCAACCTGTATATTCATCATAACTGTCAAGAACGACTTCATTTTCTACAGCTTCTTCTTCCTGAGCAAAAACACAAAATCCTGCAAAAACAAAAGCACAACAGGCAAGGCTTTTTACAAATTTATTCATAAAACTCACCTTCCCCGTCTGCAGAAGAACAATATTTTTCATCCAGCAAACGCTGCAACTGAGCTGCACGAATTTTAAGATTTAAAAGTTCCGCACTGGTAATGCCCTTTCGTTTTTTTTCAGCTGTTGAAGGAGTTACGAAGACGGCATTTTCCGAAACGGCACTTTCTGAAACAGAGTTTTCCTTTGTTGCAAGACTTGCCTTTGCAGGTGCAGCAGAAGCATTTTCCAACTCTGCAATGCGGGAATTAGCTTCATTAAGCTGTTTACGCAGCGAAACAATATCCTGCGACTCATATTCTTTTAGCTGACGCTCATAAGTTTCACGAGAATTAACATATTCTTCTCCTGTTTCTTTTAATAACATAAGAAGTTTCTGTTCTCGTTCCCGCTGAGTAATTGCATCAAGCTTAAATTTTGCATCAACCGCCTTTTTATCGTTCGGATACTCGCTTACAATCTGTTCGTAAAGACCTCGTGCAGTATCAAAATTGTAATCATCATAAAAACATTCAGCTATCCAATACAAAGCAGAAGGATACATTCTGCTGTCAGGATTCTGATGGCAAAAATCGCTTAAAATAAGGACAGACTGATCATTCTGCCCAGTATAATGAAGGGCACGACCTTTCTGGTACTGAATATTGTGTACAAGAGAACTGTTAGGATAAGAAGAAAGGAATGTATCGCAGTCTACAACAGCAGACTCATAATCTCCACTGTACATTTCACTCATTATAAGCATGAACAGAACTTCTGCAGAAGTATTTTTATCTTCCGAAACTGCACGGCGCAAGAATATGGTAGAACTTACCCAGTCTTTACTGCGGTAAGATTCCAAACCATTTACAAGTGCATTATCCGTTTTTTTAGCTTTAGGCTTTTCAGCAGAAAAAGTTTTATTTTCAGGAACAGACTCAACTTTTTCTTCTACTTTAGGTTCTTCTACAGAAGTCTCTTCTAACGAAGATGAAGATTCACTTTCAGGAGAAATTGGGATTCCCAATGAATACCATGGAAAACTTTGAGAAAAGGCCATAGCTCCTGCAAAAATAAGACAAACTTTTAGAATTGTTATTTTATTTTTTTTCACCACTTCAATTTTCCCTCAAAAAATGCTGACCCAGAAACAACAATATCTGTTCCTGCATCACGGACTAAAGGCAAGGTATCTGCATTAACACCGCCATCTACCGAAATAAGATATGAATATTTATTTTTTTTCTGTATAGCAGCAAGTTCCTTAACCTTATCAACAGTATAAGGAATGAGTTTTTGACCTCCCCAGCCAGGATTAACAGTCATGACAAGTACAAGGTCTATATATGGAAGAATATGTTCAAGAGTAGAAACTGGTGTTGAAGGGCATATTGCAATGCCAGCCTTTTTACCACGCTCATGAATCATCTGAATGCAGCGGTCTGCATGTGCTGTTGCTTCAATATGGAAAGTAACATAATCCGCTCCAGCATCCAAAAATGAAGCTATACTTAATTCAGGACGTTCGATCATAAGATGAACATCAAAAGGAAGTTTTGAACATGAACGTAAAGATGCAATGACAGGTTGACCGTAAGAAACAGGAGGAACAAAATGACCGTCCATTACATCTATATGGACAAGAGAACCTCCATTATCTTCTATCTTTTTTAAAGCCGCACCCAAATTTGAAAAATCAGCTGAAAGCAGCGACGGCGAAAGCAATGCATTTTTCTTCATATTAATATAATAGATTAAAAATATCTGTATGTAAAGTATTTTTAGAGGTTCCCAAAACAGCCTGGCAATTTGCGTTGCAAATCTCTAGAGAATTGTGACACAAAACCTTAAGGAGTTGTGACGCAAAACCTGTATTAATTGTGTCGCAAAACCTGTAATAATTGTGTCGCAAATCCTGTAATAATTGTGTCGCAAATCCTGTAATA
>CAMVEQ010000115.1:0-9560 GCA_947166545.1 uncultured Treponema sp.
TGCGTGCTGACATGACCCGTAGTGGCTGCAATAACGCCTTCGTATGGTTTTAATACTGTGTCTATGATAATTTGATTTGTCTGTGTACCGCCAACAAGAAAAGCTACGTCTGCATTGTCTTTTTTGCAGGCTTTTTTTATTTTTTCTTTTGCACGGTCTGTGTAGAAATCATGTCCATAGCCGGAAAGCTGTTCCATGTTTGTTTTTAGCAATTGCTCAAGTATTTTAGGATGTGCACCTTCGATATAGTCACTTTCAAATGAAATCATGCTTTACATTATACATATTTATGTATTATAAGCAATAATATGATGTGAGACTGGCTGCGTAATTTTTTATATTGACACTATTAAATATTTTTTTTATAATAATTCAATAAAATATGAATAAATTTGTTTTTAAACTAAAAAATTATAAATTTGATTTATGGGTAAAATTATTAAAATTATTTCCTGTTAGAAAAGAAAAACAATATGATTATAAATTATATAAAGAATCTTCAAAAATTCATTTAATTTATCGTATAAGTGATTCTGGATATCCAAAAACTAAGTTAAAATGTATAAATAATGAAAATTGTTTAAAAAACGCAGTAAAATGTTTTCCTCTAGATAAAGTTCATTGGATTGTTATTTGTGATAATTGTTCTGAATCAACTTTAAATATGGTTGAACTGTATGTACCGAAAGAGAATATAAAATTGGTGTCTGTAGGTCATGGTGCAGGAACGTTTAATATTGCCCTAGATATTGCATTAAAATTTAATGATGATGATATTGTTTATTTTCTAGAAAATGATTATTTACATAAAGAGAATGCTTTAGAAGTTCTTATTGATGGTTTTAAATTAAAAAATGGTGAAAATGATTATATAACTTTATATGATAACCCTGATAAATATGATCCTCGGCATCCACTTTATTATTATATGAAAAAAAGAACTCACGTATTCTTAGGGGAAAAATCTCATTGGAAATCAGCTTTTTCTACTACAATGACATTTGCTTCTAAAGTATGTATTTTAAAAAGAGATGAACTGATTTTTCGTGAATGGACATCTTTTAGGCATCCTTTTGATTTTAAGATTTTTACATCTTTAGGGAAAAAAGGTCGATGTATTTTGTCTCCAATTCCATCTGTGTCTACACATGGAGAAATTAAGTTTTTAGCTCCATTGATTGATTGGGAAAAAAATTGTAATAGTTGATATGTGCTAAGACTTTTTTATGAAAATAACGAATTCTCTGCAGTCCGTTGGAGACACAACTCAACAAAAGGAAACGGAACTTCAAAGAGTAGTATTGCAATGGGTTTTAAGCTCTGCCGGCAGAAAAAGGGTGGAGCTTTCTCTCGTTGCCAAAGATATAATATTTGAAAATGGCGTGTTGAAAAAAACTTGCTTAAAACTATGCTGATTCAAACTTCTGTCACAACATTTGATAATTAGCCTAAATTTCGAGTTTTAGAAAAATTTACAAAAAACGCGTAATCCTTTAAAATTTTAATCACCACAAAAAAACTCAAAAGAAATTACGCGCATGTATAATCAAATTTATAACACATTTAAAGATTTTGTGAAATCCCTTAAAGGTGATAAAAACTATTGTTTCCTTGTGAAAAACTGGAATGGCAAGCGTGGTCCGAAACGACGCCTTTCACTTGAAAAAGTCATAGCACTTAATCTGCTTAGATTTTTTTTACACATAAAGGATTTAAAAGCTTTTCACAGAACAATAAAAACAACGGATATGATTCCGGAGCTTCCGAATTATGAGAATTTCTGAAAGCGACAAACAAGGTTTTTTCCATAATTGCACTGTTCCTGTAACTCCTGTTAATACAAAACCGGGCGGAAAATGAAAATAGTGTGCACTTTATCGATTCTACTTTCGTCTCAACCTGTCTTAACCGACAGATTTTCAGTCATAAAGTAACTTCAAGCTTTGCTTCAAGAGGAAAATCAACAAAAGGATGGTTCTATGGATTCAAACTTCATGGTGTATGTTCTGAAAAAGGTGTTTTGGAATCTGTAATTTTCACAAGCGGAAACATCAATGACAGCAAGATGATTGAAAAAGTTACAGAAAATATGAAAGGCTGGTTTTATTGTGATGCCGGATATCTGAAAAAATCTAAAGAACTTGTCAGTCTCGCTGAATCTGGACATTTTATTTGTGCGGCTACCAGACAGAATATGAACAGAATTATTTCCAGCGAGCAATGGAATCACCTTAGAAAATGTAACATTATTGAATCTAACAGGGGGCGTTCTGAAACAGAATTATTTTCTGGAATATCATCAGGCGCGTTCTTTGGATGGCATATTCAGACATTATTGTTTTGCAATTTCAGCTTACATTATTCACTGCAGACTGAAATCTTCTCTTAAATCGAAAACTCGAATTTAGGGCAATATTTTTATATATAACAGTATTTAAAAGGGCAAAAAAAAAGAATCTAGAGTAAATCTAGATTCTTTTATAATGAGCTATTCGTGATTCGAACACGAGACCCACGCCTTAAAAGGGCGTTGCTCTACCTACTGAGCTAATAGCCCATCTCTTTGTTTCCAAAGTGTCTAAAGTATATTGATATTATAAAAAAGTGTCAATATGTATTGGATATATTTGAAAAAAAAATCTAAAATCTTTTTCTTCGGGGCAGAAATTTCAAAAAGATTTTAGATTAAATATATTAGTGGAGTATTTTATTATTGACATACGCTATAAATAGTGTTATTCTTTAGTTAAGAGAAGGTAGGTAACACTATTTTCTCAATCCCACCCGTGCTCCGGCAGTTCCCACTAATCCCACTGACGGAGCATTTTTTATTTTGGAATTGTTATTGTAAATTCTGTTCCTTCATTCAGTTTGGATTTTACATCTATTTTCCATCCATGGACATCGATAATAGTCTTTACAACAGAAAGTCCAATTCCCATTCCGCTTTCACGGCGAGAATTAGTTCCCCTGTAAAATATTTGATAGATGTTTTCAAAATCTTTTTCCGCAATTCCTATGCCTGTGTCTGATATGGATATTTTAATGCAATGAGGTTCTTCTTGTGCTTGTATGTGAATGGAATCATTGTCGTTTGTGTATCGCAGTGCGTTCGTGAATAGGTTTTCCATGGCTCTGTTGAATAGAGTCTTGTCCATAGAAACTTTGAAATTTTGATCAATATTTATATCTGCGGTTATGTTTCTTTTGTATATAGTTGCTGTATTTATAGAAGAATCTGCGAATTCCTTAACAATTGGGTACAGACAGATGTATTCAAGGGATTGTTTCCATTCTGTGTTATTAAGTTTTACGTAGTTTATAAGATCGTTGATCATTGATTCCAATTGATCTGCTTTTGAATGTATGATTGATAAAGATTTAGAAATCTCTTCTTTATCCTTTATTACTCCGTCTGAAATTGCTTCTGTATAACCTTTTATTAATGCGATTGGTGTTCTTAGGTCGTGACTGACACCCATGAGAAATTTTGTCCTTCGCTCCATGTCGTCTTTTATGGTAATTCGTATTTTTTCAAGATTTTTGGTAAGCGAAGTAATTTCGTTTGAATTATTTTTTTTTCTCGGATTTTTTATTGATGTGTATATGTCTCCATTTGCAATTTTTATTGAGCTTTGTTCCAGAAGTGTAATGGAAGTGGCTATGGTTCTGGATAGCTTTAAAAGTATTGCCGCACAGGTGAATTCAAGAACTAAGAGTGTTAAAAATGCTGCCGTAAAAAAATCTCTGGACCTGTGTTTTTTATAGTTTGACATTTTCATGCGGCTTAAGACTAAGTATTTAGGAGGGCAGTGCATTGTGGATGAAAATGAGTTTGAGGATCTTTCCCGTTCTGGAGACTGTATCTGATAGTCATACATGCTGCTTGTTGCATTTATGAGTTCTAGAATGTCGGAAGGTGTCATTGTTCTTACAGCTTTTATTTCTGGCATTGTTGAAATGAGTACCATCGAATTGTAATAAACCAGTGCCTGTACGTTTGGGGGAATTGTTTTTATCTGTTCTTTAAGGCTACTCCAGTCTTCTTCTGTAAAATCAATGTTTCCTAATGCCCTTATTTCTTTATATCCTTTTAGAAGATGCCTTTGAGGAGAGCTTATGTATTGGTAAATTGGAAAAACCATAAGACATGCGAATGGAATGAATACCATGAATACTATAAGCTGCATTAGTTGTGAGCGGATTTTCATGAATGTAAGTTTCCTTTATTTTTCAAATTTATAGCCCATTCCAAACATTGTTGTTATATATCTAGGATGGGAAGGATCGTCTTCTATTTTTTTTCTAAGTCTCTGTACGTATACAGCTACAGCTGTTACATCTCCATATTGATTTTTCCATACACTGTTGTATATGACATCAGGATTAAGGGATTCTCCTGCATGGCGTACTAAGTATTCAAGTACATCGTATTCTTTTGCAGAAAGAGGTATCTTTTCATTTTCTTTTTTTAGGACACAGCTGTTGCAATATAATTTATAAGGTCCAAATGGAATGACTTCTTCTACAGAGGCTTCTGTTTCGGCTTTTCTGCTAAGCTTTGATTGAACTCTTGCAACAAGAACACGAGGGCTGAAAGGTTTTGTTACAAATTCATCAGCTCCGTAACCGAGTCCTGCGATGATGTCTTCATCGCTGTTTCTTGCAGAAACAATTATAACTGGGATTGAAGTTTTGTATTCATCCCTAAAGTGTTTTAAAAAATCGAGACCGCTCATTCCTGGCAAGTTGAGATCTAATAGTACGAGGTCTGGAATGAGTCCTGCTTCAAGTTTGTCAAGTGCTATTTCTGCGGTTTCACAGGGAATTGATTCAAATCCCTCTTTATCAAGATACATGCAGATGAGTTTTGACATTTCCATGACATCTTCAATTATAAGAATCTTTGTTTTCATAATTTTAAAAATATAATTAAAAATCTAAATTCTCAATATATATTGTGTTATAATTATTGAAATAACATTTTTTTATTAAAAGCCTGAAAATAAGAATTAAAGCTCTTGACGGTTGGGACATTATCGTACATTATATAGAGATATGATTCAAGTTACTCGTCTTGACGGCAAAATATATTGGATAAATCCTCATCAGATTGAGAGCATGGAAGAAAATCCAGATTTAACAATATCATTGCTGTCAGGGAAAAAAGTTGTTGTCAGGGAAAAACCTGACGAAATTATTAGCAGAATCGTAGAATATAGAAGAAAAATTGGGATAAATCAGGAACTCTGAGACTTTTTGTTTTGCATCTCATGTTAATTGGTGTAAATGTTTTTCTGAATTGTCCGATAATATAAAAAACGGGAGGCTTTTTTTCTAAATGGATATAGCTACAATAATTGGTTTTTTCGGCGGACTTGCAGCTGTTGTACTTGGAGTTATCTCTTCTGGTAGCTCTATTATGAATATTATTGATATTCCGTCTGTATTCGTTACTGTCGGTGGTTCTTTCTTCTCACTGTGGATTGTTGCTCCTATGGATCAGGTTCTTAAAGTTGGAACCGTTCTTGGTCGCACTTTGAAAGTGTTCGATTATGGTGAAAAAGCTATTGTTCAGAATATGGTCTCTTTGTCTGAAAAGGCTCGTCGTGAAGGTATTCTTGCTTTGGAAGAAGGACTTGAAGACCTGGATGATCCTTTCTTGAAGGAAGGCTTGCGCCTTATGGTTGATGGTAGTGACGGTAATGTTATCAGGGCTATTTTGGAAAGTGAAATGGCAAAGACGGAACAGCGTCACATGACTTATATTAATATTGTTAACCAGTGGGCTGGTTACGGTCCAGGTTTCGGAATGATGGGTACCGTTATTGGTCTTATTGGTATGTTGCGTAACCTTGAAGATAAAAGTTCCCTCGGTCCTAACATGGCTACAGCTTTGATTACTACGCTGTACGGTTCTTGGGTTGCTAACTGGTTGTTCGGTCCTATGGCTCAGAAACTTATAGGTCAAAATTCTGCAGAAATGAATGCAAAAGAAATGGTTATTGAAGGCATCCTTTCTATTCAGCAGGGTGATAACCCTCGTGTTCTTGCTCAGAAACTTCTTACATATCTCGATCCAAAATCACGAAAGGCAATTGAAGGCGAAGTTCTTAAGGACTAAGGTAGGAACGGCAGATGGCAAAAAGAGAAAAAAAAGAACCGGAAAAACCGTCCACCGCGTGGCAGGGTACGTATGGAGACATGATTACGCTCATGCTCTGCTTCTTCGTTGCCCTTTATGATCCTACAGAAACTGATTCAGCTGCACTTGCGGCTCTTTCTGCTTCCCTTCAGAATAATAATACTGGTGGTGGAATCTCTTTAAGTAATGGTCGGCTTGCTGACCTTGGTAATGTTGTCAGTTCTCTTTCTTCTATGGAGCGTGGTAAGTCTCTTGGTCCAACCATGAAAAAAGCCGTAAGTATTTTTGCTCCAGAAGTAAAATCAAATAAAATTACAATTACAAGCGATGAAAGGGGAATCGTAATTTCTCTTGCTTCCGATGCATTCTTTTCACAGGGAAGTGCTGAACTTAATATTGATGAAACAAGAGAGACTCTTATTCGTCTTTCACAGTTCTTTAATGATAGTGCAATGAAAGACCGTAAATTCAGAATAGAAGGTCACACTGATAATACTCCTGTTCCAGAAGATGGTGAATTTAGGAGTAACTGGGAACTTTCTACAACTCGTGCGGCTAATGTTTTGCACTATCTTTCTGATTTTGGTGTTAATGAAAATCAGTTTTCTTTGGCGGGATATGCCAATACGCGTCCTAAGTTTAGTAATGATACTGCAGATGGAAGGGCTTATAACAGGCGTGTTGACATTATTATTCTGGATGATGCTCATTTTTAGTGGGATTATATAAATTTTTCTTTAATTTCTACAGTTAAAGAATAATTTGCCGATAAGGTATATAAAGTACGTTAAATAAATTGGGAGGATGTTATGGCAGATGAAAATGCAGATGACTTGGGCGCAGGAGACCTTGGCGGAGATAGTGGTTCTTCAGGAAAAGGCGGATTAAAAGGTGCGTTTCCAGCTTTGCTTAAATGGATTTTAATTGCACTTGCTGCTGTCATATTTATTATTACAGTTGTATTTGTTGCTGTTAAGCTTATGACTGGTAATGGTAAATCCCAGACTGCTATTCCTATTAGCGAAGAATATACAATTCAGCGTGAAGATTACGACTGGTATACATCTCTTGATCAGGTTCGTACACAGACTAATGATGCGATTCCTGCAAGTGTTGTGGTTCAGGTTGCTCTTGGGTATAAAAAGGATGATAAAGCAACCGCTACTGAAATAACAGCAAGAAGAATTGAAATTATTGACTTTTTGCGTCGTTATTTCTCTACTAAAACTCAAGAAGAATTGAGACCTGAAAATGAGGAGTTACTGAAACAGCAGATTCGTGATCAGATTAACGATGATATTCTGAGTAATGCAAGAATCAGAGCTGTTATGTTTACAGCAAAAGACGTTGTAGCACAGTAATAAAAAGTAGTAACTAAAATAGGGTGGATTAAGACATGAATGAAGTTCTGTCACAAGATGAAATAGATCAACTTCTCCAGGCAATAAGTACAGGTGAAAGTGAGTCTGATGACTTTAAGCCGGTTAGTGATACTCGCCGTATTAAAATCTATGACTTTAGACGTCCTGACAAGTTCTCAAAGGAACAGATTCGTACTGTTTCCAACATGCATGAGACATTTGCCCGTCTTACCACTACAAGTCTTTCTGCACAGTTGAGAACGCTTGTTCATACTCATGTGGCTTCTGTTGACCAGTTGACTTATGAAGAGTTCATACGTTCTATTCCTACTCCGACTACACTGGCGGTAGTTAATATGGATCCTCTTAAGGGAAATGCAGTTCTTGAAATTGCTCCTGAGATTACTTTCATAATGATTGACCGCCTTTTCGGAGGTTCTGGAGATACTGGTGGAAAGGTAAACCGAGACCTTACAGATATTGAACAGTCTGTTATGGAAGGTATAATTGTTCGTATTCTTGCAAATATGCGAGAATCTTGGACTCAGGTAATAGATTTGCGTCCTCGTCTGCAGCAGATTGAAACAAATCCTCAGTTTGCCCAGATTGTTCCTCCTAGTGAAATGGTTATTCTGGTAACTTTGGAAATCAAGATTGGAGACGAGGCAGGTATGATGAATATCTGTATACCATATCTTACTATAGAACCTATAGTTTCAAAACTGTCTTCTCAGTTTTGGTTCAGTTCTGTACGCCGTAGTTCTACAACACAGTATCTTGGTACTTTGAAAGAAAAACTTTCAGATGTTGAAATGGAACTGGTTGCAGCGATAGGTTCTGAAAAAGTTCCTATTCGTGATGTTGTAAATTTACATGTGGGTGATGTTATTCGCCTTGCAAATACAAAAATCACAGACCCGTTGACACTTGCTGTGGGAAATAAAAAGAAATTTTACTGTCAGCCTGGTGTTGTGGGTAAGAAAATGGCAATTCAGGTAATTGCAAAGACAAATCAGGATGATGACGACGAGTTTGAAGAATTAACAACTGCTGAAGGAGAAGAATCTGTATGAGTGAAGGATCAATATCACAGGAAGAAATAGATGCATTGCTGTCTGGAGTGGATACAGGTGGTCTGAATGCTAGCGGTTCTACTAAAGCAGATCCTCAGATTGCAATAGATATTCCTACTCTGTCTAAGTTTGCAGATGATATAAAAGATAAATTGGCTGCAAATCTTAATACAATGACAGGCACTGAAATAAAGGCAGAATCTCCTACTGTAGAGGAATTGGATAGAAATCAGTTCCTTGCAAAGATTCCAGAAAACGTTGTTGCTGTAATGCATGATTTTTCAACAGGTTTAAGTGGAGACCATCTTTTTGTTCTGTCTCCAGAATTTGCACAGAAACTTGTTGGTTTGATTAATAAAGAAGACAATGCTTCACTTGATGATATGGCATTGTCTGTTATTTCAGAAGTAGTTTCAAATCATTCAGGAACTGAAATAACATCTTTGAGTGCAGGTGGAAAACTTCCAGGACTTGCTACGAATCCTCCTGAGGCTGTAAATCAGCCAAAAGCAATGGTTCGTATGCCTCAGAATAAATTTGCATTGTTTACATATCCTATAACAATTGATGGAACTTCTTTCAATTTATGGGAAGCTGTAAGCAGTTCTGTTGCAGATGGAATGGCAAGAGCTTTGGGTGGCGGAGCTGCCCCTGCAGCTCCTGCTCAGGATGCTGCTAGTCTTGGTATGGGAGCAATGATGGGTGGTGCTCAGATGATGGGTGGTGCACAAATGATGGGTCAACCAAATATGATGGCACAGCCGGCTATGATGCCTCAGATGGGAGTTAATATGAATGGTATGATTGGTACTCCTCCAAACGTTCAGTCACTGCAGTTCCCTAACTTGCAGCCTGTAATGGGAAATGCGGAGCAGGGTAATATTGGTCTTATCATGGATGTCTTTATGGAGATGACCGTAGAACTCGGTCGTACAAAGAAAACCATAAAAGAAATCCTTGGTATGGGTGAAGGAACTATTA
>CAMVEQ010000116.1:0-9446 GCA_947166545.1 uncultured Treponema sp.
TTCTCTATACTTTTATTAATTTCATCTTTTGATAATTGTATATCATTAGAAGATAAGAATATTTTTTTCTTAATATCATTAGTAAGACTTCTTATTTCATTACCGGCTTCATTTCTAGGTAAAGAATTCTTATAGACAATTTTCATTTTTAATGTTATAATTTTTGATATCAGTAATATTGAATTTTGAATTGAATTTGGACGGCTTTTAATTTATCCAGTACTTTGTTATAATTATTCCTTATGAAAACGGTAAATCTTAACGGCAAAACTATTCTTGTAACTGGTGCTGCTGGCTTTATAGGTAGTTATCTTTGTAAAAAACTTCTGGACTCTATAAAAGATGTTTCTGTAATCGGGCTGGATTGCATTACTGATTATTATGATGTTTCTCTAAAAGAAGAACGTCTTTCTATGCTTGCATCTTACGGAGAACGTTTTGTATTTGTAAAGGCTGACATTTCCGATGCTGTTGTTTTGCAGGAAATCTTTAAGAATTATTCTCCTTCTGTAGTTGTAAATCTTGCGGCTCAGGCTGGAGTAAGATATTCAATTACAAATCCTGATGCATATATAAAGAGCAATATAATAGGTTTTTACAACATAATTGAGGCATGCCGCCATAATCCTGTTGAGCATTTGGTGTTTGCTTCTTCATCCAGTGTATATGGTTCAAATAAAAAGGTTCCATATTCAACAGATGATAAGGTTGATAATCCTGTTTCTTTATATGCTGCTACAAAGAAAAGCAATGAACTTATAGCTCATGCCTATTCCAAGCTGTATAAAATTCCATGTACGGGATTACGTTTTTTTACAGTGTATGGTCCTATGGGACGTCCTGATATGGCATATTTTAAATTTACTGATAAACTTGTAAAAGGTGAGCCAATCCAAATTTATAATAATGGCGATATGTATCGTGATTTTACCTATATTGATGATATTGTAACTGGTATTGTTAATGTAATGCAGAAGTCACCTTCAGAAACTGAAGATGGTGCCCCTTATAAAATTTATAATATAGGCAACAATAAGCCTGAAAGCCTTTTGCGTTTTGTAGAAATTCTTGAACAGTGTCTCATAAAAGAGGGGATAATAAAGGAGCCTGGTAAGAAAGAATTTCTGCCAATGCAGCCTGGCGATGTGTACCAGACTTATGCCGATGTCTCCGATTTGGAAAGAGACTTCGGCTTTAAACCTGCTACATCGCTAGAAAAAGGTCTTAGCGATTTTGCAGGGTGGTATAAAAGGTTTTATGATAAATGATTGTCGTTTTGTTTTACTATATATTCAACAAGAGCCGAAAGGTCTTTCTCTTGCCTTTCTGAAATGTATTTATACCTGGCTTTTGCTTTATGTGCGTACTCTTCATAAATCTTCGGATTTAGTAGTTGTACAAGTCGGTTCTTTATTTCGGAGATGGAATACGGATCAAAGTAAAGTGCTGCATCTCCACAGGTTTCTGGAATTGCGGATGTTCCTGATGCTGCAACAGGAATTCCGTATTGCATGGCTTCTATTGGAGGAGCACCAAAACCTTCATTTAAGGATGGATAGATAAATGCATATTGCTTTTTTGTCAGCTCCTGTAGAATCTGTCTGTCTACATAGTCTAAGAAGATAAAATTATCGGGATTTTTAAGTTTTTTTGTAAAAATTCTACAGTCTGTTACTCCTGTAACAACCACTTTATAAGAAAGGGCAACACCGTCAGAGAATAAAGAATCAAAAGCCTGTACTGCCCTTAAGGTGTTTTTTATCCAGCGTGCCGCACTTGTTAAAAGAAAATATTCCCTTTCCTTAAGATTTAATGTTTCTATAGATGATTTGTTAGGATTACTGCTTTGATTTACATACTGTTCGTTATGAGTGAAGGCTGGTGGAGGAGGTAGTGGCGTCATAAATATAGGAATGTTAAAGTTCCTTGTCTCTGGATAGAAGGAATGTATTGATGCAAGAGAATGGTTTGATATTGTAATGGTCTTGATTCTTGAATCCCTTACAATCCTTCCGTTTATTGTGTGCATTTTTTTAAGATATAAGTCTTTTGCCATAGTCATAAACAGAACATCCTTGATTTTCTGTTTTAACGAATGCTCATAGCATAGCATCGTCTTTTCAAAAGGCATTTCTATTGTACGTAAGCCGTGTACAGTAGTATAAACCTGTACATTATCTAATGGCCAGTTTTGGTTTAAGTTTAGCATGGCAGAGTATGCACGGTCTATAGCATTAGCTTTTATTACAGATTCAACGCTTTTTGTATTTATGTCAAATAATGGTATTTTATGCTGTTCTATGGCTTTTAATATTCCTGGGTTTATATAGCTTTTTGCATTATATATGCAGTACATTTGAAAATTATCAAGATATTCCAGCATTTTAAAAAAAACGACTTCTCCGTATGCCCCTCCGCCGTGAAATTTACTTTCTGGAGAAGGCTGTGTCGCAGTTAAGTCATATAAAAGTCTCATAGTAAGTTACTATAGCATAAAAACTCTGTTATTGCTACAATGTTTCCATGGTTGATGTTTCCATAATTATAGTTAATTTTAATACAAAAGATTTATTGCATAACTGCCTTTCATCTTTATTTGAGCAGACGAAAGATATAGAATTTGAAGTTTTTGTGTCTGATAATGGATCTACAGACGGTTCACTTGATATGGTGAAAAAAGAGTTTCCGTCTGTTTTAATAATTGACAATCAAGCGAATTTAGGCTTTGGAGCTGCAAACAATAGGGCTCTTGATAAGGCAAAAGGAAAGTATGTGTTCTATCTTAATTCTGATACTGTTGTGCTCAATAATGCTATAAAGATATTCTTTGATTACTGGGAAAATTCTGAGGATAAAGATAACATAGGAGCTCTTGGGGCTAACTTACTGAATGAAGAAAAACAGATTATACATTCTTATGGAGTACTGCAGGAAAGTGTTTGGTACGATGTAAGGCATAATTCAAAGGATTTGCTACGTTCCATAAAGAATTCTATACCGTTTTTAAATAGAACTCATTTGGGAAAGGCTCCTATTGATGTAAAGTCGAAGTATGTTGGTGAAGTCGGCTTTGTTACAGGAGCAGATCTGTTTGTCCGTAATGACAGTTTTGCACGGTTTGACGAGCGTTATTTTCTTTACTGGGAAGATTCTGACCTTCAGAAGACTATGGCACTTGCTGGTAAAAAGCGCCTGATTATAGATGGACCTGAAATTCAGCACCTTAAGGGAAAGTCTGACAAAAGCAGTTCTGTTATGCAGTTTTACAGAGGTGTTTCAAAAATAAATACTCAGCTTTCTACATGTCTGTACCATAGAAAATTCAACGGAAAAAAGAAGTTTGCAATCTTTGCTCTGAAGACTGTCATTTTTATTATGTGGCTTAATCCTCTTCTATTCGGAAAGACACGGCATTATATTTCTAAGCTTGTAAGAATATAATTTATTACTGCTGCTTTTCTTTGTTTCTAATGCACACTCTTTGTTCTTAGTTAGAACAAAGACTTGCGGTTTGTTAGAACACATATTCACTTCTAATAAGGAAGTAAGGTTTTCTTCTTGTACGAAAGTAAGACTCACTTTTAGTAAAGAAGTAAGTCTTACATTTTTAATGCATGAATCTGACTTCTAAGTTTCCGTCTTTTACTTTAATTTTGGCCGAGCTTCCCATAATAAGTGGCATTGACGGGGCAATGTGTCCCACGTCTGCGTCCATTATAATTGGAACATTATATTTTGAAAGAAGGTCTGTAACGGCATTGTATTGGTCTACACCCATCATTTCCTGCTGCCAGGCAGCAAGAGGTCGTCCTATAATGAATGCTTTTACCTTTTCAAACCAGCCACATTCATCTAAGTGCCAGATGGCTCTTCTTATGTCCATTGGACTTAAATCGCAGGCTTCCAGCACCCATAATGTAGCGTCTATGTTTTTATTAAAATCCTTTACTCCGTCAAACTTTGTGCCTGCCAGGTTTGCAAGTACATCAAGACAGCCACCAATTAAAATGCCTTCTGCACAAATGCTGTTTGATGAGTCTGTAGGGTAGCAGACAAGTTTTTTTTCTTGATCTAGTATATATGCAGAAAGCGGATTTTCCTGTTTAGCTTCTGTTCCCTTATCTGGTGACTGAAATCTTTTATATCCGCATACAGTATCAGTCTTTCCTTCAAGCAGTGCTAGTGTGTCTGTTTCGCACTGTTCCCAAGGTTTTCCAAAGCCTGTAATGCAGTGTCCGTAGATTGCAGCTGTATTGCATTTTGTAACTAACGGCAGAATAAAGTTTGTGTTGTCGGAATAGCCCATAAACCATTTGGGCTTTGCCTGCTTGATTGCATCAAAGTCCACATAGCTCATGGTTTCGCACATGAGTTCTCCGCCGCCGCAGGAAATTATTGCGTTTATGGAAGAGTCCAGATAAAAGTCTGTAAGCTCCTTTGCGGCAACTTTTGGATTTGTGCTGATTCCAAGACCGTCTGACTTGTAGCAGGTTTCCCCAATTTTAAGCTTATAGCCTCTTTCCTTAAACAGTCTTACAGCCTCTTTGAATCTGGAAATATATGGCTCTGTTGTTGCTCCGAATGAAGGAGCCGTAATTCCAATCGTGTCGCCTGGTTTTATATATGGGGGAAGGTTCATGTTGCAAAAATTCATTCTTAAAACTCATCTTCTTCGGCTTTCCACCAAATTGATTTACCCTCAAAGAATTTTTTTATGTTATATTTCAGGGTAATAGGTGCTGTTGTTTTAAGCAGATAGCCTGTCGGCTTGTCTTTTAGGATTTCAAGAACGGTATCTTTATCATCCTTTGCCGTAAGGAAAATTACAGGAATGTCTTTTGTTGCTTCATCACTTCGGACTATGCGCAGAAAATCAAGCCCTGAAAGCAGAGGCATTTCATAATCAAGAAGTATAAGGTCAAATGGTACTTTTTGCAGCATTGAGCGTGCACTTGTGACGGAGGAAGCGGTGTATACATTGTATTCGTTGGTAAACCATGTTTCAATTGTTTTTAAGTATATGTCGTCATCGTCTACTATTATTATTGTTTTTTTGTTTTCGTTACGGGGCTTTCCTTCGATGTTTTCAATGCTTTCTTCCTTTGTGTCTGTAGATGGATACATTATATTTAGTTCTCGAATTATGCTGTCTACATTTACAGGTCGTTTGAATGCATGTGTGACTAAAGCAAGGTCTATAAATCTATATGTCTGGTTTATGTTTTCATCTGTTCCGATTATGAACAGTCTTCTAAGTTTGTTTTTAGCACTTAATACAGTCTGCATTTCTCTAAGCAACCGCTCAATGTCCTGATTAAACTCATCAAGATATATAATGAACATGCTGAAGTCTGTTTTTTTAAAGTCGTTGTTCATTGCTGATGAATATGCACTTACTTCCCATCCTGCTGCTTCCAGTTCGTCTATCATGCTGCGAACCAAAAAATTGTTTGCATTGTCACAAATAAATGCCAATTCTTTTTCCATACTACATCTCCTTATTTTATCAATTTGCTGAACAGCTCTATGTTTTTATTTCTTACTGCCTGATTTAAGCTGTTTATCAATTCTGCATCGGTGTCTGGCAGTTTATACTCTGCCATCATTTTCAGTATGCGTTCTGCCATCTTTAGATCTCCTGCCAAAGCACATTCTTTTAACGAGTTTAAGGCTTCGGTGTATTCTTCCTGAGGAATGGCAGGAAGCTCGTCATGTGTCTGTTTAAGGCGTTCTGCCCACTGGCTAAGCTGTAGCAAAAAGTCTTCGGTATGCTTGTTTACAGCTTCTGTGTCATTTTTGGATCCACATTGTTCAAGGTATGCGGCTTGTTCTGAAAGCTCTGTAAGTCCAATAAGCCTAAGTGCTGTTTTAAGGGCATGGACTGTTATTGTATAGTTTTTCATCTCACCTTTTGCAAGGTCGTTTCTTATGGACTTTATGTTTTGGTCTGCATCTTCACAGAAAGTTCTTACGTTGGTTTGAAGTAATTCGTCAGTTTTACAGTATTTTATGGCTGTGGCATAGTCAACGCCTTTTAAGCTTCTGTAGTTTACAAGGAACTCTCTGTTGCTGCTTTTTTCCTCAGTTTCTTTTATTGCGTTTGTATGCTTTACAAGCTTCGCTGGCAGGTTCTTTATGAGCATTTTTTCAAGTTCTTCACAGTCTACAGGCTTTGGCAGATAGTCATCAAAACCTTCGTTTAGATATAACTGTCTTGAATCCTTTGCAGCGTTTGCTGTCAGGGCTATGTATTTTGTATCTGCATAGCTTGAAATATTCATGATTTTTATTGCATGCAGGGTTTCAACACCATCCATGACGGGCATAAGGTGATCTATGAATACAACATTGTAGTGGTTTGAATTAATTAGTTCCAATGCTTTTTTTCCGCTTGTTGCGGTGTCAATCTGCATTTGGGTGCATTTTAAGAGGGAACATATTAATGTCAGGTTCATCTGCAGGTCGTCTACAACAAGAATTCTTGCAGCTGGAGCAATAAAACTTCTATAGGAGGAAGGTTCTCCCTGATCAGTCAACTTTGTTTTTATATTAAAGTTTCCGATAGGAATATTTCTGGATATGTGCTGTCTTATTGTGAATGAAAAACTTGAACCTATTCCGTACTCGCTTTTTATAATGAGGTCGCTGTCCATTTTTTGCAGGATGCCTTCTACTATTGAAAGTCCAAGACCTGTTCCGTCAATGCCTCGTTTTCTCATTTCATTAAGACGTTCAAAAGGTGATGTAATCCTTTTTATATCTTCTTCTTTTATGCCTGTTCCTGTGTCTGTAACTGTAAAGGTAAAGAATACGGTCTTGCTGTCGGACTCTGACATTTCCCAGTCTATGTCAAGGATGACTTCGCCTTTGTCCGTATATTTTACGGCATTTAAAAGCAGGTTTATCAAACACTGCTTTATGCGCATGTTGTCACCTATGAGTAGGTTTGGGGTGTTTTCTTTTATTTTTATGTCAAAGCTTAAGCCCTTTTCATGTGCTGAAGGTTTTATCATGTTCAGAATGTCGTTAAGAATTGAATCGAGCCTGTATTCTGAATGAAGAAGGTTAAAATCTCCAGAAGTTATTTTTGAAAAATCAAGTATGTCGCTTATTATTGATGTGAGTGTCCTGCACGAAACCTTTATTTCTTTTGAGTATTCAAGCATTTCGTCTGCATTTGGAACACGGGTGTTCTGAGTCAGCTCTCTCAAAATCATCTCATTGAAGCCTGTAATTACATTCAGCGGAGTACGCAGTTCATGGCTTACGAGTGCCAGAAATTCCGACTTTGCCTTGTTTTCTTTTAAGGTCATGTCGGTGTAGTTGATTATGTATGTCCGCATTATGATTCCGATTGTTATGCCAATCATTGTAAACAGTGAGCAGTTAATCAGATCATTCAGTGCAACGGCAAAAGGCTTTGTAAAAAAAGATATTGCTGTACATATTGTGCAAGCTGCGGTAGTCCATAGTATTATGCGTACATTTTTGTCAAAGGTTATGATTGGCTGTATGAGTAAAAATCCTGCAACTAGCGTGAATGGAACTTCGTGGCCTCTGCTTGTAGCTATGATTTTTTCGAGTATAAGGAAGAAAATCTGGCTAATGAGTATTCTTGTGTATAGAAATGCGATGGAGTGCTTTAGTATGAAGTCCTTCATGTAGTATATGACTATGCATGAAGATATTAGGAGTGAAAGGGCACTGATGAATAAAACCCTGAATTTTAATTCTGCTAGGATTGCATTAGGAATGAATGTCATCACACTCAGTATAGAATTGACTATAAGGGAGAAAATTACGAGTATTTTGAACACCTTGAAATTCAATCCGTTTATTTCTGACATGTACTGACAGATTTTGGTGTCCAGATCTTTCATTTTTTTTATGTAATTCATCATAAACTTTAAATATATATTGACTTTATGATACATCGTAATTGTGTTCTAAGCAACAGAAATTATAGACTTTTGGCGATGTTGCAAAGTATGGAATAAAATAAACAATTATGTTATAGTGTTCTATCATAATATTTTAATGGAACATAGAGGTTTCACAATATGTATAAGCCGGTAGATCCGAAAGCTAACTTCCCGAAGCAGGAAGAAGAAGTCCTTCAGTACTGGAAGGATAATGACACTTTTAAAAAATCAGTTTCTCAGAGAGAAGGCGCTGAGGAGTATATTTTCTTTGATGGTCCTCCTTTTGCAACAGGTCTTCCTCACTTTGGTCACTTTATTCCATCTACAATAAAAGACATAATTCCACGCTATCAGACAATGAAGGGAAAGAAGGTTGAGCGCCGTTTTGGATGGGACTGCCACGGTCTTCCTGTTGAAAACCTGATAGAAAAAGAGCTTGGCATAAACTCAAAGCATGAAATTGAAGAATACGGGGTTGCCAATTTTAACGATAAATGTAAAGCTTCTGTCCTTAAGTATACAGCAGAGTGGCGTAAGACGATTACCCGTATGGGACGCTGGGTAGATTTTGATAATGACTATAAGACAATGAACCCAGACTTTATGGAATCAATCTGGTGGGTTGCAAAAGCTTTGTGGGATAAAGGTCTTATTTACGAAGGAAAGTATATTCTTCCGTATTGTCCTCGCTGTGCAACAGTTCTTTCTACTCATGAACTTGCTCAGGGCTATAAGGATGTAAATGATCAGACTGTAACTGTACGCTTTAAGATTACTGGTGCTCCTGCAGGTGTTGATGATCCTGACATGGCTAACGGTAAAACATATTTCCTTGCCTGGACAACAACTCCTTGGACATTGCCTTCTAACTTGGGCTTGTGTATGGGACCAGAAATTGACTATGTGAAGATTTTGGATAAGGCTTCTGGCGATTATTATATTTTTGCAGAAGCACGCCTTTCAGCTTATTACAAAGATGAAAAGGATTACGAGATAATCTACCGTCACAAAGGAAAAGACTTTATTGGTGCAACTTACGAACCTCTGTTCCCTTATTTTGCAAAATATTCAGATGCTAAAGTTTGTGAAGCCGATTCTAACCAGAAATGTACTGAAGGTGCATTCCGCATGTTCAATGCAGCTTATGTTTCTACCGAAGACGGTACAGGTATTGTTCATATTGCTCCTTCATTTGGTGAAGAAGATAATAAGGTGTTCCGTGGAACAGGTGTTCCTAATGTTGAGCCAATTGATAATGAATGTAAGTTTACAAAAGAAGTTCCTGATTATGAAGGCCGTTTTGTAAAAGACTGCGACAAGGATATTATTGAGCGCCTTAAGAAAGAAAAGAAGCTTGTTAAGAAAGATCAGATTTTGCACTCTTATCCTCATTGTTGGCGTTGTGGATCTCCTCTTATTTACCGTGGTATTGGATCTTGGTTCGTAAAGGTTGCTGATTATCACGACAGACTTTTGAATGCAAACAGTAAGATTAAGTGGCAGCCTGCACACATCAAGGAAGGT
>CAMVEQ010000117.1:0-9413 GCA_947166545.1 uncultured Treponema sp.
ATTTATATCTTTTTCAGAAGCAGCGCCAAAAATGCCACGCTCTTTTAAAATCTTACTGCCTAAAGAATCCAGATTACTTACTGAAATTGCCTGATAGCGATCAGAATCTTCCAGTTTATTAAATGCATCAAATACAATTGACTGTACCCTAGATCCATCACGATCTCTCAATTTTGAAGGAAACGGGAAATTTGCAAGATTTCTGGAAAGCTGTACACTAGACGAAAGAACAACATCGTCTTGAAATCCATTATATGTATACCAGGCATCCTGCTCAGAAGAATTCACAGAATCACTCATTATCTTCACCATCTGCTATAGATTTATTTTCAAGAGCTTTTAGATAGTCCCTATACATAGCAGCCTTTTCATAGTCTTCTTTTTCTACCGCATCATTTAATTTATCCTGCAAAATTATTCGGTCATTCAATACAGAGTGCATATTTGCAAGTCTTGCTGGCATTGACCCCGTATACATGCCTTTAACATTTTTTGAGTACAAGTATTTACGTATGTCATCTTTAAATATTGAGTAACACTCAGGACATCCAACACGTCCAGATCTTCTAATTTCCCCAATACTTACACCACAAACAGGACACAAGCGGTTATTATCACGTTGAAGTCTTTTAGTTACAAGGGCAAGTTCTTTAAAAAGTTCTCCTATTGAAGATTCTATGCTTTTCGGGTCAGAACTGATACCTCTTTCCAATGCACATTCCATGCATATATTAATTTTTCGTCTCTGGCCATTATTTGTTAACTGTTCTAAGAAAATACTAGCTTCTCTTTCATGACAAAAATCACACAGCATATAAACCCCTATTATGTATATTATACAATATTTTACAGCTTACGCAATGTATCCAGAGGTTTTTCTTTGCCAGCTTTAATGGAAGGAAATACCGAAGCAACAAGAGAAAGCAAAACTGTACACACGACAATTATTGACAATTCTTTTACAGGTATTGAAATAGGAATAGTTTGAAGATAATAGGCAGGATCTAGCAAATGAATTGAATGATATGACGAAATATCTTTTTTTTCAGCAAAATACAGTATTTTTGTGCAGAAATTTATAATTTTTTCGGAAAGTGCAATAATCGTATTTATATGTACAGTAGTAAATAAACCAGCAGGAAGCCCTATAACAACGCCTCCAATACCAGTAAAGAAGCCCATTATCAAAAATGAAAATGAAATTCCTTGTCGAGTTCCACCAATACTCTTTAGAATAGCAATTTCTTTCCGACGCTCCAAAACAATCATGACAAGAGCATAACTAATATTTACACTGGCAACAAGTACTATCAACAGCATTATAAGCAGCAGAAGTATTTTTGTAGAAGAAAAGTTTTCAAACTGAGCTTTATTCATTTCATTCCATGTATATATCTCTGCCGAATAATCATATTCTATAATAGAATTTTTAGTTTTCATTAAATCAGTTGAAAAAGCATTTTCTGTCTGAACTTTTACAATAAAATCCGAGGATACAGCAGGAAGGAATGAAAATCCTGCTTTTATTGGAATAAAAATCCATAAGGCATCTAATTCCTGATATCCACAAGAAACAATTCCCGTAACAGTAAAAACAGCAGTCTTAGGAACAATTGTGTTTCGTTTTAATTTATTTGCAGAAATAAGGGTTATTCGGTCTCCTGCATGAAGATTTAGATCTGTTGCAATTTTCTGGCATATAACAGCATTTCGTTCTTCCGTTAAATCAACAGAACCTTCAATAACCGAAAAAAGACTTTTAAATGCCTTATTTCGTTCAAAAACATCTGATTCAACAGCACGTATTGTTGCACCCATTCTATAATTATTTGCAGAAACAAGTGCTGTATTATTCAATTCTTTATAGACATTCTTTACGCCTTCAATTTTTTCAATTCCAGAAGCATATTGTTCAAAAGAATCAAGATCTGAAACAGATTCGTTTGCACCATTATGAATGACAGAAATGTCTTGAGTTGACAATCCGATAATTCTGCCTGTAATTCCCTGTATCATGCCATCACTTACACATAGAACCGCAATAAGGGGAATAAGACTTATACCTATACACATCATGGCACCAAAAAGGCTTTTTCTACCATTGCTATGCTTTGATGTAAATAAAAGTCGGAATGCATACAGAAAACAAGATTTTCCTGTCATTGCAAATCCTCCATAAGTGCGCCATCCTGTATAAAATAACGGACACTACCTTTTGCTGCAATATGACTATCATGAGTAACTAAAATCAAGGTTTTATTATATTTATCTGCCATAGAAAACAACAAATCACTTATAAGTGCAGCATTTGACGGATCAAGATTACCAGTAGGTTCATCAGCTAGAATTAATTCAGGATTATTAACAAGACTTCTGGCAACAGCAACCCTTTGCCGTTCTCCACCAGAAAGTGCAGAAGGAAGATGGTTTGAACGTTCAGATAATCCAACATCATTGAGAAGAGTCCTAGCTCTGCGTAAAGCTGTTTTTTTAGGAACTCCAGCCATATAAGCTGGAAGAAAAACATTTTCCAAAGCTGTAAAATCTTTTAGCAGATAATGAAACTGAAAAACAAGACCTAAGAATTTTTGGCGATAGGAAGCAAGTGCATCTTCGGACATAGAAACAACATCATTCCCACCAACAATAACTTTTCCTGCTGTAACACTATCAAGGCCACCAATAATATTCAGTAAAGTAGATTTTCCACTACCACTTTTACCTACAATAACACACTTCTCGCCTACACTTACAGACATGGAAAGATTTTTTAATACCGTAAGATTTTCACCAGTTGTAGTATATGTTTTTTCAAGATTTTCTATGTGTATCAATTCATTCATCGTGTAAAACCTCCGAAACAGTCAGCTTCAATAACTGGCGTTCTGCAGCCATTGAAGAAAAAAGAGAAGCCATTATTCCAAATGCAAATATTAAAACAATTTCCGAAAGCTCCATTCTTGCAGGTATTGCAGCATAAATAGAAAACATAGGATTTTCCTGCAAATAGCTCAATGACTCGGGAGAAAAAATTTTCAATACAATGTATTGAGCATAATACTGAGTTTTTGCAAGAATCATAAATATATGTTCCATATTAATGCACAGGAAAATTCCAAGAACAAGACCAATGAGAGAACCTTTTAATCCTGTAAGAAAACCTTTTATTATAAATATAATTTTTAATTCGGTTCTTGTAGCTCCAAGTGCAGAAAGTACTGCAATGTCCTGTCGCCTTTCATATATCATACGACGCATCGAATTATAAATATTTACAGCTACAACTACAAAAATCAAAAAGACCAACAGCATAAGTACATTTTTTTCTACACGTAATGCACCAAAAAAGGATCTGTTATATGCCCGCCAACTTTCTGCCTTTAAGGAAGGAAACATAGTATTTAGTTCCGCAATAAATGCAGAATCTTTATTACTATCACAAAGCTTAATTCCGTAAATAGGATTTACATTAGTTCCGAAATATTTTTCTGCAGCATCTGAATTTATAAAAGCATAAGCTCCGTTAATATCCTGATAATTTGCAAAAAATATTCCAGTTACAACAAACTGCCTATTTTGTGAAAACAAAGCACTATCATTTGAACCGCTAACAGCCAGAAGATTTACAACACTTCCAACAGTGGCATGAAGATTATAGGCAAGATCATATCCAATTACGATAGAATCTTCATTCTCTATATCAAAAGAGCCTGTCACAATTTCAAGTTCTTTTGCAAAGCCCTTATCTATTTTATAAATATCATCAGGAACAGCTCTTAATAAAGCTGCAGACTGCATTCCTGAATAAGACTCTACCATCAACCCTTGAGCTTCATAAAATGGTGTAACATTACGTACAAAAGGATGAATACGACACCAAGATTCAAAAGTCTGCAAATCATTTTCATCCAAACGCACCTGTACATGATACGAACTAATTTCCATTATGGCATCTATAAATTCCATCTGAAAACCGTTCATAACACTCATAACAGCTATTAAAGCCATAACACCAAATGCAATACCAACGGAAGCAAGTTTTGCAGTAATTGCAGTCCTGCCTTTTGTATCAATTTTATTAAATCTCTGAGAAACAAAATAAATCCATTTTATAGCTGACAAAAGTTTATTCATCAAATGTCCTTGCTCGTTGGCGGACTCCGTTCAGAGACACAACTTCTTTTATTCTTTTTTTATTTTGATATGTTACAGTTATAGAATATCTATTATCAAAATAGGTTGTAGTATAGTAGCGGTCAGCAGATTCATACGTTGTGGAACTTCTTAAAACACCATTCTCATAACTTTTTACATCAGGTTCTGGAGATTTGTTTGTATACTTGTATACAGTCTTAGAACTAGAAGTTTTTGTTCCATAAGATTTTACTTCTTCCGAAACAAGTCTCTGCTTTGCATCATAAGAATACAAATGTAATTTAGTCAGCATTCTTTTTCCGTCTTGCAGTAAATACGTATGAATCTTTACAGGTTTACCAGATGTGTTATAAGCAATCTGTTCAATTATATTTTTTGTAATGTACTCATAAGAAACAGAAGAAGGTGTCACGCTTTCATCATCATAATAAAAAGATGTTCGTTGTAAAAGCTTTATATCAGAAGATTTCTCAGAGTTCTGCCATAATGTTTTTTCACTAATTCTAAACTGCTCATCATAGGTTGTCTGTAAAAACTGGCGATTGTTTACAAAAACAACATTTTTTCCAGCAGCAGAATTTTGTTCAACTGAAAACTTTTCTACACCAAACTCCAGAAGATGAATTTTTCCATCACCTGTTTTAAATGTAAGTTCCTCTGCTCCTAATCCAATTTCATTTACAAGAAGAGGAATATTTGTATCTATTATTAATGAAGAATCATCAATAATACGTTTTCCTGCTAAAAAATCTTGTAAACGGGAAATTGTCTGCATTCTTTCCCTATCAGAAATAATTCCATGCCCTAATTTTCGGTCAATATAAATTTGACCATCTGTAAGAATGGGAAATAGAAGATAAAAAGAAAGAATTGCAGCTTCTAATGTCATGCCTATATTCCAAGGAATTCATCAATATATTTTTCTGCATCCATTGGTGAAATATCAGGATATTTTTCTCCAGTACAAATATAAACCACAGGAATACCAAGTTCTTTTCCAATGGTAATTATTTCACCGCCTTTTGCCGTAGAATCATATTTTGTAAGAACCAATGCATCCAAGCCAACTGCTTCATGAAAAACTTCAGCCTGACGTACAGCATTCTGACCTGTTGTTGCATCAATAACAAGAATTTTTTTATAGCATCCTTCAGAAGCTTTTGAAGATGCAATTCTATCTATCTTTTTAAGTTCATTCACAAGATTTTCTTTATTATGCAAGCGCCCTGCCGTATCTGCAAGAACAAGGCCTCCGCCTTTTGCACCGCACGCATCGGCTGCATCGAAAACAACAGCTGACGGATCACTACCCATCTGATGTTTTACAACACGAATACCAAGATTATCACCATGCTTTGAAAGTTGATCAACAGCAGCAGCTCGGAAAGTATCAGAAGCTGACATAATAACATCAACACCTTTATCCGAATACAATTTTGCCATTTTTGCAACTGAAGTAGTTTTACCAACTCCGTTTACACCCAAAATCATATAAATATTGACTTTTCCAGTTTCAGGCATAAGATCTGTGACTTTTACATAAGAAAGAAACAGTTTCTTTAATTCTGCAATAATAGACTCGCTACCAGTTATTCCCTGCTCTTTACACGTTTTTTGTAAACTGTCTACAATTTCAACAGCAGTCTTTGCACCAACATCACCTTCTATAAGAATATCTGTAAGATCATCAAAAAAATCATCATCTTCTTTATTATGAATACCAAACAGAGACTTTAACTTTTGTCCAAAAGAAATCTTTGCCATTAATCCTCGCCTTTTTCATTTGAAATTTCGTATGTATATTGAGGTAATACAGAACTTGCAGAATGCAAATACCGTACCAGTTCATACAAAAAAAATCCTCCAGCAATCAGAGAAATGCTACTTGCTGTCCTAGATGCATAAGTCCAGCTGTTTACAGTTTCACGACTTTCAGCACCACGCATGTATCCATCGTTAGCACTAAGATACTTTCCGTATGCAAGCACTGTAAGAGGCAACGAAAGCATTAAAACACTATATCCTCTATATGCCCATATACGTCGTTGTTCTATTTCAGAATCCTTATCTGCAACCCTTAGTTTTACACCATAACTTGCATTATTCTTCTGTACTTCCGGAGGAACATAATAATAGGAATCTACAGTTTTACCATTATCAGCTTTCGATACAAACTGCCCTATTACACTCCGTCCATTTATTGTAACCATAGAAGTTTTATCCATAACATCTATGAAACCTAAAGGTTCTCCGTTTGCAAAATGAGATCCATCAGATACATCATTTAAAGTAATAGAAAATGTGCCATTCTGCATTTTTTCCATAGGAACACGCACATAATAATCTGTGGAATCTATAAACTTATATATAATATTCTTTCCAAAATAGCCTTCACTTTCTATTTCCAAAGTATGCTTACCAGAAGTTGTCTTTACAACCTCCACAGAGTCCTGCATAACACCGTCAATAAACACTTTAGAGTTTTCTTTTGCTTCTTCTGGGAAAATAGCAATGTACAGATTAACAGGAATAGAATTTGCAATTAAAGGTTGCAAAGCATTTACAAGATTCTGAGCAAGTTCCTTTACATCATGTAAAGAACCTACCTCGACAACACTGCCAACAGTTCTGGCACCAGGATATGTTTTAAGTTCTGCAGTAACAGCTGCATATTCACCATAAGAATCAATTGTTCCTGTAATAAGTCCATGAATATTTTTATCTGTCACATCAATATCAAAATTTGAAATATTTTCAGCAACATACAAATTTTTATTATCTTTTTCATAGACAGCCACATTTTTTAATATTGCAGGAGCATTTTCAGATGGCAACAAAGCTTTTCTTGCAGCAGCCTTTGCAAGATTTTCTTTTATCTGTGTTTCAATTTCTGCAATCTTAACTTCTTCTTCTGCTATTTTCTTTTTAAATTTCCTTGCAGAATTTTCTTTCAAAACAAGTTCATCACGCAATTTTACTTCACGTGAAAGTTGCAGAAAAAGAGAAAGCCTCTTTGTCTGCAACTCATATAAATCTCTATCCGTCTGCTCATCATAAGACAGAATATGAAAACTTCCCAAGCCTATTTTTTCCAAAATAAGTGAAGGAATGTCTTCAGATGCTTTTTCTTCCAAAGAAGAAGGTGAAACGTTTTGTGAAAAATCAAATTTCATTGCTGCCAGAGTCCAGTCTTCTGCAAAAAAAACTGAACAACTTGCAAAAATCAATGTAATAAGAGACAAAACGTTTTTCAGCATTACAAATCGTCTCCGTCATCATCAGAAGAATCAACAGGAAGCCCTTTCCATTTTACAGAAAGGAAAGCATCTAAGAATCCGTCAATATCACCGTCCATTACTCCCTGAATATTTCCAACAGAAAATTTTGTACGATGATCTTTTACCATTGTATAAGGCTGGAATACGTAGCTTCGTATCTGACTTCCAAATGATATATCCTTTTTTTCTCCAGCAAACTTAGAGTTTTCTTTTTCCTTCTGCTCTTTGTAATATTCATACAATCTAGAACGAAGAATACTCATGGCTGTAGCACGGTTCATAAGCTGAGACCTTTCACTGTCACAGGCAACAACAATACCAGTAGGCAAATGAGTAAAGCGAACAGCAGACTCAGTTTTGTTTACATGCTGACCACCTTTACCACCAGAACGATATGTATCTACACGCAAATCTTTAGGATCGATATTAACTTCAATGCTATCGTCCAATACAGGAAATACATATACGGAAGCAAAAGATGTATGTCTTCTGGCATTTGCATCAAATGGGCTTATACGTACAAGTCTATGAACGCCAGCCTCGCCTTTTGTATAACCATATACATAATCGCCAGAAATCCTCATATTTATAGACTTAAGACCGCCTTCTACTTCTTCCTGAGAAAGAACTTCAACTTTATAGCCATGTCGCTCAGCCCAACGCTGATACATACGGCTGAGCATGAAAGTCCAGTCACAAGCTTCTGTTCCGCCAGCACCAGCATGGACAGAAAGGAAACAGTCATTGCGGTCAACTTCATCACTCAATAAATTCAATATACTCTGATGCTCATACTCAGCTTTTGCTTTTTCGTAGGATTCTTTAAGTTCGCTTTCAAGACTCTGATCATTTTCTTCAATGCCAAGATCATACAAAGTTTCAAGATCAGATACAGCCTGTTTCAGCTCAATCCAAGGTTCAATGCGCCCTTTCAGCATCTTTATATCATTCATTACCTTGGTTGCCTTTGCATTATCATCCCAAAAGCCAGGCTCATTTGATAAAGCTTCTTTTTCAGCTATTTTTCTATAAATCTCGTCCGAGTCAAAGACGCCCCCAAACATCTAAGATATTCTGCTTCAATTCTGAAATCGGTTCTTTAAAATCTTCTAACATAATAACATCCTCAATAAAAATTTATTTACAAAAATTATTTTTTCGTCGGAGAAGAAGGTCCATCCTTAAATTGACATTTCTTCCATTTCTTTTCTTTTAATTCTGTTATGACAAACATTCCGTTTACAGGAAACTGATAAAAACGCACATTGTCATAATAATCTGTAATGCGGTCAATTTCCCGCTTAAGTTTTGAAAGATCATCATTATTCATCTTCATGCTTTCCCAGCAAGACCTCTGAACTTTTTTAAAACCCATCATGGAAAGAAGCTCTACTAAAGCACGGGCTGTATCAATACTACCCGGATCTAAAACAACAGATACAAACATATCTATAGCATAATTAAAACAAGCTATCTTGTCAAACAATAAAAATTAATTCATTATATAATAATGAAACAATGCTTTTTTCCAAAAAAAATAATACTCTGTATTTGCATTTTTTTCATATCTGTCACTGTATATTCACAACAGAAACCGTCTCAAATTCCTTTTGTAAATAATATTCAGGCTATACCTATTAATTCCCAAACAATAGAACTGTCCTGGAACATTCCAGAACAAACAAGCGACAAATCAATAATATCTTTTTCAATATATAGAAGTTCACAGCCAATTATTAACATAAATAATCTGACTTCATTAGAACCAATTGCTAAAGTAAAAGGTTCGTTTATTTCTTACAGGGATAAGGTTCCTGATGATACCGACTATTACTATGCCATCATAATAAACGCTACGGAACAGCTGGAAGGTCAAAGCTCAGACACCACAAAGCTTTACTTTGATGAAGAATATGATACAATCCTGGATGATAACAGTACTGCCTGTATAATTATTGTTCCAGGAGAGAATGCAACAAT
>CAMVEQ010000118.1:0-9308 GCA_947166545.1 uncultured Treponema sp.
GGTGTTTCCTGTCAGATAAACAGTATCGCCAGTATACTTTACGGACAGAGAACCGCCGCGCACAATAACAGTTACATCTTCGCCCAGAGGACAGAAACCATTCAAAGCGGCAGAAATAACTGCAGCACAGGCACCTGTACCGCAAGCAAGTGTTTCACCGTTTCCACGTTCCCAAGTCCTCATCTTAAGCTCGTTTGGACCAACAACGCGGACAAACTCTACATTTGTACGTGCAGGGAAGTTTGCATGAGTTTCAATCTTAGGGCCAATAACATCAACAGCCTCTTTATCAACAAACTTACTGAAAATAACACAGTGAGGATTTCCCACTCCCACACACGTTACGGAATATTCCGTACCTTCTACATTTATCGGAACATTTACTATTGCACGAGAAGGCAATTTTGAAATACAGTCACGGTTCATTTCTGTAACAGGAACTTCTACAGGGTTCAAAAGAACAGGAATTCCATCAGCCTCAAATACAGGCTTGCCCATATCAACCGTAACAGAAGTAACCTTTCCGTCCTGCTTATACAGAACCAAAGTCTTTACACCGCTACCAGTTTCAATAGTAATCGTTTCTGTATTATCGGTCTTTTTTCCGTGTTTTTCCTGAATTTCGTTAATATTATTATCATAAAGATACTTTCCAACACAGCGGATGGCGTTTCCTGCCATCATTCCTTCCGAACCGTCAAGGTTAAAGAAGCGCATCTTTGCATCGGCAACAGTACTCTTTTCAATCAGAACAAGGGAATCCGCACCAATACCACCGCTGCGCCTGTCACACAAACGTACCGCAAGACCAGCAGGATTATTTACAGGCTGAGTCATTGCATTTATTACAATAAAGTCATTACCCAAAGAATTCATCTTGCTGAATGAGATTTTCTGCTTGCTTTCACGCAGACAGTTTATATCTACCAGCTCTACGTTTTCCGCAGAATACTTACTCTTAAGACAGTTTGCAATTGCATTTGCAGTATCAATTGCAGTAAGACAAGGAATGTCTCTTTCTACAGCATGGCGGCGCATCTTTACAGAGTCCGCACGAGGATTTCGTCCCTTTGCACTCGTAGAAATTACATAGTCAATCTTACCAGAATCAAGCAAAGTCAAAAGATTGTCTTCTGGATTTTCATGAATCTTATTTACTACGGTTACTTCCATGCCAAAGTCTTTGATAGTCTCGGCATTACCTTCTGTAGCATACAACTTAAAGCCCATGTCATAGAACTTTCTTGCAAGAGAAGGAAGTTCAAAGCGGTCAGTCTTGCGTACACTGAACAGTACACCGCCAGAACGCTTCATGTTGTAGCCAGCTGCAATCAAGCCCTTGAATATAGCTTCTTCCATTGTAGAAGCCAAACCAAGAACCTCACCAGTAGACTTCATCTCAGGACCAAGATGTGTATCAACATCCATAAGCTTTTCAAAGCTGAACACTGGAACCTTTACAGCAAAATAAGGAGGATTGCGATACAAATCAACCCCATAGCCAAAATCGCGGACATGTTCGCCAAGCATTGCACGAGTTGCAAGCTCTACCATAGGAACACCAGTAACTTTACTGATATATGGAACAGTACGGCTGGAACGTGGGTTTACTTCTATAATATATAAGTCATTATTATAGATAAGATACTGAATGTTAACCAGTCCGCGTGTACCCAAAGCAAGGGCAAGCTCACGGCTCTGATTAATAATCTTTTCACGAAGGATATCATTCAAGTTCCAGCTTGGGTACACAGCAATTGAGTCACCAGAGTGAATACCAGTACGTTCAATGTGCTCCATAATTCCCGGAATAAGAATGTCCTCGCCGTCACAAATTGCATCAACTTCAAGCTCAATGCCCTGCATGTACTTGTCAATCAAGACAGGGTTTTCAATTTCCTGAGCAAGAATAATCTTCATGTATTCTTTTACATCTTCATCGTTAAAGGCAATAATCATGTTCTGACCGCCCAAAACATAAGACGGACGAAGAAGAATTGGGTAACCTATCCTATTAGCAGCTTCAAGAGCTTCTTCACAAGTAAAGATAGTTTCTCCCTTTGGCTTTTTAATGCCAAGACGGTCACAAAGCTCTTCAAAACGCTCACGGTCTTCGGCAACGTCAATAGAATCCGCACTTGTACCAAGAATTCTTATGCCCTGACTGTCAAGGAACTTTGTAAGCTTAATAGCTGTCTGACCACCGAACGCAACAACAACACCAATAGGCTTTTCTGTGTTGATAACGCTCATAACATCTTCCGGCGTAAGAGGCTCAAAATACAAACGGTCTGAAGTATCAAAGTCTGTAGAAACTGTCTCTGGGTTATTGTTTATTGTAACAACATCGTAGCCCAAACGCTTTAACGACCATACACACTGAACGCTTGCATAGTCAAACTCAATTCCCTGACCAATGCGGATTGGACCTGAACCAAGAACAATAATTGTTCCTTTTGAAGATTTCTTACCGCTTTTGTGGCGCAAATCAAGAAACTCTTCAGCTTCATTTTCGCTGTTATATCCGCCATAAAAGTAAGGAGTTTCAGCATTGAACTCACCTGCACAGGTATCAACCATTTTGTAGGTTGCAGGAATGTGAGCAAGTTTACCCTGCTTACGAAGAGCAGCAGCTTCTTCTGCCTGAGCAAGTACACCTGTACCGCCAGGAATAGTTACACCGCTCAAAGACTCTATTACCTTGTCAGGATATCCGTATTCCTTGCACTCCCTGTACAGTTCTACAGAAAGCTCACCCTTACCAGCCTTTATGTCTGCAAGTTTCTTTTCTGTATTAACAAGATTTTCAAGATGAGCAAGGAACCATATATCTATCTTTGTAACATCGTGAATCTGTTCTTTTGTAAGAAGTCCGCGCTTTAATGCCTGGAAGATTGCAAAAATCCTCTGGTCAGTACATTCATGAACACGCTCCTTAATGCGCTCGTCGTTTTCTTCTTCAAATACAGGAAGATTCAAACTGCTTACGCCAACTTCCGCACCGCGAGCAGCCTTCATTATTGCCATCTCAAAGTTGTGGCCAATTGCCATAACTTCACCAGTAGCCTTCATCTGTGTGCCCAAAGTACGCTTTGCGTAAACAAACTTGTCAAATGGGAACTTAGGCATCTTAACAACAACATAGTCCAGGACAGGCTCAAAACATGCCGCAGTCTTGTTTGTTACTGCATTAGGAATTTCATCAAGCGTATAGCCAATTGCAATGAGGGTTGCAACCTTTGCAATCGGGTAGCCTGTAGCCTTTGAAGCAAGAGCTGAAGAACGGCTTACACGAGGGTTTACTTCAATTACGGCATACTCAAAATTATTAGGATTCAACGCAAACTGACAGTTACAGCCGCCTTCCATATCAAGAGAGCTGATTATGTTAAGAGCAGCAGAACGGAGCATCTGGTACTCCTTGTCGCTCAAAGTAACTGCTGGAGCAATAACGATTGAGTCACCTGTATGAACACCAACAGGGTCAAAGTTTTCCATTGAACAGACCGTAAGAACATTGCCAGTATGGTCACGCACAACTTCAAACTCAATTTCCTTCCAGCCTGAAATGCATTTTTCTACCAGAATCTGGTGGATTGGAGAACGGTGCAGTCCGTTCTGTGCAATTTCTTCAAGCTCTGCACGGTCATTTGCAATGCCGCCACCAGTACCGCCAAGCGTAAATGCAGGGCGAACAATTACAGGATATCCAATTTTATTATCAGCAAAGTCTATTGCATCTTCCAGAGTTGTAACAACTTTAGAAGGAATGCAAGGCTCGCCAATAGATTCCATTGTATCCTTAAACATCTGGCGGTCTTCTGCCTTGTCTATGGTCTCAGGCTTTGCACCAAGAAGGCGTACATTATGACTCTTTAAGAATCCGCTCTTTGCAAGCTCCATACACAAAGTAAGACCAGTCTGTCCGCCAAGTGAAGAAAGGATGCTGTCAGGTTTTTCTTTTTCTATAATTCGTTGGATTGTTTCAGGAATGAGCGGTTCAATGTAGATGGAATCCGCCATGGAATGGTCAGTCATTAACGTAGCAGGGTTTGAGTTTACAAGTACAACTTCAAGTCCCTGTTCTTTCAAAGCTTTACAGGCCTGTGAGCCTGCATAGTCAAATTCTGCAGCCTGTCCTATAATTATAGGACCGGAGCCAATAACCATTACCTTATGAATGTCTGGATTCAACGGCATCTTCGTTACCTCTCGTTTTAAATGGGAAAAATAAAATGTCTATGGATTTTGTACGTGGAATTGTATATATGCTAATTTTGGAAGTTTTAGTATAAATATCCATACTAAAGCCTTACTGTAGCATATTTTTGCAATCGTGTATACAGGTGGGGCTCGCCCAAAAGATAGAACGATTTTTTCATGAAAATTTCTCCATAGGCATAAACAGCCTTATTTCCGTTCCCTTGCCAGATTTTATGTTTAAAGAGCCACCAAGCAAAGAAGAGCGCAGCTTCATGCCGCTGATGCCAAAATGTTCTACCGTAGATGCACGGGAATGTGCAATGCCGATGCCATTATCTATTATGCTTATATACAAGCCGTTACGTTCTCCCACATCTATGTTACAACGGACAATTACAGAAACTTCCGTTGCCTTGGAATGTTGCTTTACATTGTTCAATGCTTCCTGCACAATGCGGAATATACTAAGCTTGTCGGAAGGCGAAATATTTTTTGAGTCTATGAACAATGCTGCTGCTTCGCGGATTACACAGGACACATCCATATCTGTCTCGCTTTTGAGCCTTAAACATAACGAGCGCAACAAGTCAGAAAGGGATTCTGCACTCATATTTGGAGGTGCAAGGATATGGCTCATGGTACGAACAGAACTTATGCATCCAAATAGGACAGACTTTAGTTTTTCATCAGTAGAAAGCGCCGTTGCACCCCGCAAATCCTGTGCCAGAGTATCATTCAGTTCCGTAGCTATTCTTGCACGTTCTTCTTCCTGTGCTTTTATTATGTGAGAAAGGTAAGCCCTGGATTCCTTTTCCTTTCGCTTTATCTTTGAAATGATAATGAGTGCAGATACTATGACAATAAGGGCTATAATGCTGAAAACCGTAAGAAACAAAAAGAACAGTACAAAAGAATGAAACATCTGATAAAGTTCTTCAGATGTGTAGTCATAAAAATTTTCACTCATAATACGTTACCTTTGAATCATAAGAATCACAAATCTTATAAACCGCATAACCTGCAAAGGTACATACAATGCGGTCAAACATTGTCATGGGAATTCTTGCAAGCACGCATGAGACAAATATGCCGAAATGTTGTCCCAGAAAGGCGCTTACAAAATGCTCTGTTGCAGACTTATATGCAAGGCCGTTAAATAAAATGCGGTTTACAAATTCAATAAAACCTCCTAAAAGGCTAGAGGCAAAGGCCGACACAATGGCTATGAGTACAATGTAAAGGGCTGTAACAGCAAAACTAAAACTGAAATTAGATTTTTTTCTGGAGAAAAACCATGTTATAAAGGCTATAGTCATGCCACACAAAGAATAAAGCATTTCCCATGGATAGATGGCACTTCCTGTCACGAGGGACTGTATTAAAGTCCATACAATGTTATGCAGAAGTGCCACAGTAAGTCCTGGAAGAAGTCCCGCATAGAATGTTACTGCAACAGTTCCGATTGTATCTAAAAACAATGGAATATGAAGTTTATAAAAAAAAACACCAATACCAAAAAGATTTAAGGCTTCTGCCAGAGCACATGCCAACAAGATGTGCCAAAGCGGAATGCTTCTATGTAAAAATCGCATACAATAACCTCTTTTAATATTGTATCACAAAAAGAAAATAATGATATAGTAACCGTCTGATTTTTTTTCATGAATCAAACAAATGAAATCATAATACAAAATTATATCTCCAGTTATGGATTATGTGCTATACCGATTGCAGTAAAATATGGGGGCATAAAAATGATGATAAATTTCCAGAAAATTTTTTGTTCAAATCTGTACAGCTAGCCTTGCTGACATCTCTTTTAATAGTAGTTGCATCCTGCGGTAAAAAGCAGGAAATAAATCTTTCAGTTATAGAAGACATTCCTACCGTACAGACATTCAAAGAAGATGCCATTCCACAAGCAGACATTGAAAAGATTGTAAAGGCTGGAATGAATGCCCAGAATGCAATGAACGGACAGCCGTGGCATTTTTCCGTAGTTACGAACAAGGATTTGCTGAACGGCATTTCCGAAAAGATGAAAGAAGGCATGGCAAAAATGCTTGCATCTAAGACCGCTTCGGGAGATGGCGAAAAGAAAGTTCCCCTACCATCGTTTTAAATGGGGATGAAAAAGACTCTTACAAGGAACAACTTGGCATTCCCGATGGAATGAGCGTAAAGGGAGTACTTCTTATTGGCAAGGCAGACTTGTCAAAGGCTGATGCCTCTAGCGGTGCTACCCCACGCAAAGATAAAAAGGAAACAGTTACTTTCGTAAAATAAACAAAGTTTACTTTTTTTATCTTTCTGCAATCTTACAAGGCTGAGCCGTTCGAAAACTGTAATTCTTTGTCCAGCTCTATCCGCATTACTTCAAAATCTTCTTCCGTAATGCAAAAGCGGCTCATGTCTACATGACCGTGCACAAACTGAATGCCCTCGGCTTCAAGTTTTTCCTGCTGCACAAGAGGACCACCGAACGCAAAGCTTCCTGAACAGAAGCCTTTTGCGTTTACAACCCTGTGACATGGAGTAATGCTGTTGCTTGGGTTTTTATGCAGGGCATTGCCTACGTAACGGCGAAGGTTACAGTTACCAGCCAAGGCCGCAATCTGTGAATAGGTTGCAACCTTACCACAGGGAATGCAACGGACAGATGCATATATTTTTTGCGCTAAAGACACATCACGTTTACAATTCACAAAAATATTATAGCATTAACAAATGTCAATGCCTATTCTTCAGTTTCATGAACTATATAGAAAGTTTTCATATCGTTTTCTAAACTATAAGAGACAGTTTATAACCAGTGCAACATTCCTTAAGGAATTGCGTCGTAAAACCTTAAGGAATTGCGTCGCAAAACCTATAGGAATTGTGTCGCAAAACCTATAGGAATTGTGTCACAAAACCTATAATAATTGCGTCGTAACTCTTATAATAATTGTGTCGCAACTCTTATAATAATCGTGTCACAACTCTTATAATAATCGTGTCACAACTCTTATAATAATTGCGCCGTAAATCAAAGAGATTTTTAACATTACAAACCAAACATCTTCCGAACCATTCCATTTCCAATAAGGTTTGTAAAAACTGAATAGTTTTTGTTTTCATAACGAAGGCGACCAGCAGGAATAGATGGACTAATTCTGAACTTTAAGGAGAAATCTTTTATATCAGAAGCAGTTGAAGTAATTCTTAATCCAGAAGATTGCCACACTTGTGCAGGTATCAGCATTTCTTTTGCATAAGAGTCGGCTTCTTTTTCAATCTGCTTGTTCATATCATTTGTCATATCATCAAAATAAGCAGTTTTATTTTCTGATAAATGTTTTTTGACATGAGACAGTTCGTGAAAAAGTGTGAACCAAAAAGAATCAAGACGATCGTAACGAAGCGTTAAAGCTATTAGAGGACTTCCATCTGGCATAAGCATTGAAGAACCATCAAGATGAGTTCTTTCAAGATGTTCTTCTATAACAAAATGAATTCCAGCTTTGTTCAAAAATTCTTTTGCAAGTTTTGGACCTTCTTGCAGATAACTTAACTTTGCAAGTTCTGAAAAGAAATTTTCTGTAAGATTTTCTTTATTCCATTTTGTAAGTTTTTCAGAAGCCGCAATATTCATAACCCTAATACGCCATGCCATAAGTATATCATCTATATTTTCTAAATTTGTATTATCTGACTTTCTATTATAGCAGAGGGCAAAATCATTTATTTTAAAAGGTCCTATAAACTTTATAATAAGTTCTTCTTTTAATTCTTTTGCATCGTTTAACTTTCCGTTATAAAAATCCTTGAACCATCCACGTCGGAACATTTCAGTAAAAGGAAAATTTATGCCATGTTTCATAATTGAAGCATCGGGAAGAGTTTTTACAGTTTCTTTTATAAGAACTTCCGCGGGGATGCCTAAGCCTTCATTTAATTTTCTAATCATATTAAGACTTAACGCTCTTTTTCCTGATAAAACTTCTGAAACTTTTGATTTACTGCCAATATATGGAATTAAATCTTTGCTTTTAAGTCCCTGTTGTTCCATCCGGAATTTTATTGCGGCTATTGGATCTGGAACAGAAATAGGATATTTCTCATCTTCGTATATTTCGACCAATCTAACAAGAAGTTCCATTTCATCAAATTCTGGAGTGCCAGGTTTTGCATCAAAAATCTCTTCTATTCTGTTTAATGCAGTATTATATTCTTCTTCAGATTTAATAATTTTAGGAGTAACCATCATATATCCTCCATATTATATTTGCTATACTCGGCATGAGTCCCAATAAATAAAATAAATATCGTTTCACTATCGTAATTTATTCTTACAAGCAATCTATAAGCATTTCCATGTATATTAAAGACAACTCTATTATCCCCCAGGAAACTAGCCGAAGAATACAGTTTCTTAACATCTTGAGAACTTTTCCAATGAGCTGTTTTTGCTTCAATATACCAAGCTTCAAGAGCATCTTTTACAATTGCATGTTTTTCAGAATATTCAAGTAAAGTTTTTCTTTTTATAACATGCATAAAAGAAAAGTTCTCCTATTCTAGAATAAATTACTAGTTCCCAAATTGGGTAACTAATATAAATATAATGCCATCCATATTCTATGTCAACACTTTTTCTTTTAAATGAAAATTTAACCATCTTGATTGCTCTTATTTTCAAACTTAGTGTAGCTTGAAATAAACAGTACCTCAACATCTCCAATAGGACCGTTTCGCTGTTTTGCAACAATAAGCTTTCTGTCCTGAACAGGATTGTATTCCTCACCCTCTTTCTGCCTGTTACGCTCACCATGAATGAACATGACAACATCAGCATCTTGTTCTATAGAACCAGAACCACGCAATTCAGCAAGGTTAGGCTCGTTACCTTCTGCATTTCGCGAAACCTGACACAATACAACAATAGGAATGCACAGTTCACGAGCCAGACTTTTCAATGATTTTGAAATTGCAGACTGCTGTTCATAAACAGGAGCTTCTTCATTTTCGCTAGTAATAAGACCAATATAATCTATAAAAATAATTTCAACCTTCTGATTTGCCCTCATACGACGAGCCATGGCACGCAAATCAAGAAGTTTCAT
>CAMVEQ010000119.1:0-9165 GCA_947166545.1 uncultured Treponema sp.
AGTAGTGCTTTTCCTTGCTGGGCAAGATTTGAAATTCGTTCGCACAGCTTTGCTTGTGACTGAAAATCTAGTCCCTGCATTGGATTGCATAATATCAGAAGATTTGGGTTTGTTGAAAGTTCTCTTTCTAGTATGAGCCTTTGAAGCATGCCTCCACTTAAGTTTCTTGCGGATTCTTTAAGTGTTATGTTTACATTTGCCTTTTGTATGAGAGACAAAAGTTTTTCCGTTGATACTTTTCTGTCGTACACGCTCATCATTTGCTCTACTGTAAGTTCTGGATTTGAAGCTCTGAACGTTTTATCAGATGGAATTATTGCTGTTTTGTGTAATCTTAAAAATGCTGTATTATATTGACCTTTTGCAATGTTAAGTTTTTGTCTTTTTCCGTCGGGCGATGTAAAAATTACACTTCCTTTTGCACTGGAGCTTTCTATTCCTGTAACTAAATCTTCAAGCGTAAGTGATGCGGCTTCTTGTAATCCTTGTACGCTTGTTATTTCTCCGTAATTAGCCTTTATGTTTACTTGCAATAGTACTGGTTTGTTTTTTGGGCGTGCAGAAGCATTAATTATTTCAAGGCATTCTGAATGTTCGCCTCTTGTTGAAAATTCTTGATTTGAATTATCTGCATTTCCGTCTGTTATCTGTAATTTTTTTTCTTTTATATACTCTGCGTATTCTTTTGAGTCTGTAAACTGTTTTACAAGACAGCCTTCTTGCAACAGACTTACAGTATCAGTGTAAGATATAGCTTCCTCTGTACTGTGAGTGATGATTATTATCGTAGTGCCTTTGTTTGCAAGTTTTCGTAAATTTATATAAAGCTTTTTCCGTTCATCAAAATCAAGGAAAGCCGAAGGTTCGTCAAGAATAAGACATTTTGGATTTAGTAATAATGAACCTAACAGAGAAACATAAAATCGCATGTTGCCACCTAAATCCTTAATGTAAGAATCAAGGTTTAATGATGCTGCCCATATTCCTTTTAATCTGTAAAGTTCATCTTTATTTGCATACATGAGTTTGGGAAATTTCAGTATGATGTTTTCTTTTGCTGTAAGTTTTTCTGAAAGTAGGGGGCGTTGATGTACTAGTACAATGCCTTCATTCAAGGAGTCTTTTGCTGAATTAAATTTTATTTCTTTTTCATCTATGAATATGCTGCCACTGGAAGGGGTGATATCTCCTGCGAGAAGTTTGGCAAGAGTTGATTTGCCAGCTCCATTTTCACCTACGAGCGCATGAATCTTACTGGATTGGAATGTAACCGATACGTTTTCCAAAGCCGTTTTTAGTCTGTATTTTTTTGTAAGTTCATGCGTTCGTAGGTTCATATTTTAATAATTTAGTTAAGAGTTTGTGGAAGTTCAAAAGTTCCGTCTTTTATAGATGCAATGAGGTCATCCATTTTGTTTCTGATATCTTCTGGAACAGCCTGTATGTAAGCTGGATCTGAGTTGAAGTATTCGGCATAACCGTCTTTCATTCCTACAGATTTAGAAGTTCCCCATGCAGTGTTTCCTGCAAGGTACTGTGTTACAGCTTCATTTGCTGCAAATGCCTGTTTTGTCATGCAGCAGGAGATTATTACACCTGGAGCTTTTTTAAAGCCGTTTTCATCAAACCATACTATATTAATGCCGTGTTCTCTAGCAGAAGAAATTACGCCCTGTGATGCTCCTCCACATATTGGAAGAATTACGTCAATTCCAGCTGCTGCAAGTGCATCTGTAATTTCAGCACCTTTTGATCCGTCATACCAGTTTCCTACAATTCTGAATTCACATGTTGTTCCGTTGTATGCGTCTGCAGCACCTTTTGCATAGTATGGATAAAGGATTGTATTCATTATTGGATATTCCTGTGCAGCAACGAGTCCTACCTTATGACTTTTTGAATATAGTCCTGCTATGTAGCCAGAAAGATAAGCCTGATCTCTTTGATTATAACTTACTGTATAAATGCTTGGATTGTTTTCAAGCATGGCATCAAGGAATATGTATTTCTGTTTTGGAAACTGTTTTGCTATAGGTTCTGCGATTTCTGGTAGAGAAGGATTTGATGATATAATCAAATCGTATTTTCCTTCTGCTGTAAGTGCAGTGAGTTTTGTACTCCATTCTGACTGATTTGTTCCTGCTTCCATTATATACAACTGGGCTTTCTTTTTTTCATCTTCTATGGATTCGTTGTATGTATCTACTGCTTGCTGTACTCCTTCTGCAACGTGTGCATAGGTTGGAGAGTCTGCCATAATTCCAGGAATGAATACTGCAATTGATGGAGCTTTTGTTTTTGCTTGCTGAGTCTTTGTGCAGCCTGTAAAGATTAAAAGAGCTGCTGCTGTTATAATGCTTAGAATTTTCATTATATAACCTCTATGTTATGAGTCTGTTTTTGCTAGCAGGTCTAATATAGTTTTATTTAGAACTAATGTCAATGGTTTTATATAAAACTATTTTCTATGTTTTCATTTAGTTTTATTAGAAGTTTTAGCAGAGTATTTTTTTCTGTGTCTGAAAAGCCGTTATAACAGACGGATAATAAGTCTTCTGATATTCCTGCTGTAAGTTCGTTGTATTTTTTACCTTTTGCCGTGAGTGATATGTTTTTTGAACGTGCATCATCTTTTGAATTTTCTTCTTTTATAAGGCCTTCATCTTTTAACTTTCGTATGAGAACTGTCGTTGTGGATTTGTTTCTGTTTATTGCTGAAGCAATGTCGCTCATACTCATTGATGCATTTTTTGAGAGTAAAAAGAGTATGTGCCCATGAGAAGATACCAGATTGCCTTTTTCCGAAAGTCGTTTATTTGTAAAGTCTGCTGCGTTTGTATGTATTCTGGAGATTAATGCCATTACGGAAGAAATAGAGTAGTCCATGCGTCAATTATATTTTACGATTTGGTAAAAGTCTATCATTTTTATTGACTGTGGTTGCAAAAAAAAATATACTAAGTCTTATGTTTGTGTTTTTTCTAAAGAAGAATTTCTGTGATATCTGGGATAATTTGTTTCATATCGTTGTAGTTAATATTATTAATGATGTACTTTTTGCTATTTGTTTCTTTTTGTGTATGATGAGTGTATATATTCCTGGTGAAAAGATATCTTTGAATTTGTATTCTTTTATTGCTGTTACGCTTTCTTGTATGATTTTGGGTATATTTACTATTGCCGAAGGAGAAAACTCATATAAGGCTGTAAGTTTTGAAACTCCAAGATTTTCATATCTTTTTAAAAATATAGTTCCTAGTATAAAAGATGGTGTTTTGTTTGGTGCTTTTATAAGCATAATTATAAGTGTTGCCTTTACAAGCATTCCTTATTATCTTAATATTGGGTCTCTTTTGGGAGTATTTATGACTTCCATAGTATTCTGGATTCTTTTAATTACGCTTCTTGCTCTTCAGTGGTTTATTCCTGTTAGAACTATAATGCACAACAGCTTCTTAAAATGTCTGAAAAAGTGTTATATCATTTTTATGGATAATGTGTTCTTTACCATTGGAGTGGCTCTTGTAAATTTAGTGAATTTTATTGTAATGATATTCAGTTTGGGCATTTTGAATGGTCCTGCTACTATGACAATTACAACAACAGAGGCTCTTCGTCTTAGGCTTTATAAATATGACTGGTATGAAGTAAATCCTGACCTCTCAAAAGAACAGCGAAAAGATGTTCCTTGGAAGGAACTTTTGGAAAAAGACAAGCGTATTTTAGGTCCTAGAAGCTGGAAATCTTTTATTTTTCCATGGAAGGAATAGTTGGAGTTTCTGTAAAACCCTTAAAAACTTCTGTTGTAACTTTCTATACTTTTTGCTATACTCTGACAAATTATGTGCCGTTGCAATCCAGTGACGGCTGACAGGAGTTTTAGCATTTATGGAAAAAAAAGCATCTAATCAGACAGATCATTCTTGTACTTTGGATAAGATTATCTCATTGTGTAAAAGAAGAGGTTTTGTATACCAGGCCAGTGAAATTTATGGTGGACAGGCTGGTGCATGGGATTATGGTCCTCTTGGTGTTGAATTTAAACGCAATATTCAAAATGAATGGTGGCATTACATGACACAGCTTCATGATGATGTTGTTGGTCTTGATTCTGCCATTTTCCAGCATCATACAACATGGAAGGCTTCTGGACACGTAGATTGTTTTTCAGATCCTATGATTGACTGTCTTGAATGTCATGCTCGTCACCGTGCTGATAAGCTTATTGAAGACTGGTGCTCCTCTAATAATTTTACAACGGATAAACCTGTAGATACAATGACTCATGAGGAAATGAAGGCTTTTATTGATGAGCACATCAATTGTCCTACATGTGGAAGCAAAGAGCGTAAATATACTGCTGTTCGTGAATTTAACCTTATGTTCAAGACATATCAGGGACCTATTGCTGATGAGTCTCATCTTATATATCTTCGTCCTGAAACATGTCAGGGAATTTTTACGGATTTTAAGAATATCGTTCAATCTAACCGAATGAAAATTCCTTTTGGAGTTGCTCAGGTTGGAAAATCTTTCCGTAACGAAATTATATTTAAGAACTTTATTTTCCGTACTTGTGAATTTGAGCAGATGGAAATGGAGTATTTCTGTAAACCTGGTACAGAAGATGAAGTATTTGAGCGTTGGAGACAGGATCGCTGGCAGTTCTATTTGAAATATGGAATTCCAGAAAAGCAGCTTAAATGGCATCATCACGATAAACTTGCTCATTATGCAAAAGATGCTTATGATATTACTTACAATTTCCCTATTGGATTTGAGGAAGTTGAGGGAATTCATAGCCGTACAGACTTTGATTTAAGTCAGCACATGGAATATTCAAAGAAAGATATGAGCTATATGGATCAGGAAGATGGTAACAAAAAGTATGTTCCTTATGTTATTGAAACTTCTGCTGGTCTTAATCGTAATTTCCTTATGTTCCTTTGTGAAGCTTATGAAGAGCAGAATGTTGGTACAGACGGGAACGAAGATTACAGAACTGTTCTTCATCTTGATCCACGCCTTGCACCTATTACGGTTGCGGTTCTTCCCCTTATGAAAAAAGATGGTCTTGCTGAGCGTGCTAAGGAAATTCAGCATCTTCTTAAAGAGGATTTTGTTACTGAATATGATACTTCTGGAACTGTAGGAAAGCGTTATCGTCGTCAGGATGAAGTTGGAACTCCTTTCTGTGTAACAGTTGATTACGATACAATTCAGGAAAAGAAAGAAGACGGTTCTAAGAATGAACTTTTCAATACAGTTACAGTTCGCTTTAGAGATTCTATGGAGCAGGAACGCGTTTCTCTTGATGATCTTGTCATGTTTATTCATAAATCTATAAAAAACTATAAGCCTGTTCAGAGGTAAGATTCGTGGAGTATGTTGCACTTGGAAAAACAAACCTTCTCGTTAGTCGTACTGCTTTTGGTGCAATGAGCCTTGATTGTAAGGAAATTGAGGCTTATGGCGATAAAGCAGAAGAAAAGGTTTGTTCCCTTGTGCATCAAGCGTATGATGGCGGTATTAATTTTTTTGATACCGCTCATTCTACTCCACTATGTGAAAAGCGTCTTGGAAAAGCTCTTCATGGCATTCGAAAAGATGTTTTTTTGGCAACAAAAACTGATGCCATTGATGCAAAATCTTTACAGAAAGATTTGCCAGAAAGTCTTTTTGCTCTTGAAACAGATTCAATTGATTTGTATCAGTTGGAAAATCCGCCATTTCTTCCTGTAAAAAATGGTAAAGATGGTTTATATGATGTTCTGGTTTCGTTGAGAAAGCAGGGAACTATAAAGCATTTTGGAATTGTTACTGAAAATCTTGATTTGGCACAGGAAGCAATCTTGAGCGGCTTATATGAAACTGTTCAGTTTTCTTTTAATATGATTTCCAGTGGCATTTCTGAACAACTTGTTAAGTTATGTGATGAAAACGATGTTGGATGCATTGCCATGCAACCGCTTAACGGTGGTATTGTAAAAAATATTCCTCTTGCACTTGGATTTTTGCAGCAATATGAAAATGTTGTTCCTGTTTGGGGAGCTCATACTCAAGAAGAATTGGGACAAATTTTATATTTTAATGATCATCCTCCTGTTATAGATGATCAGTTTAGAAAAGAAGTTGAAAATATTCGGCAGTTTTTTAACTAAGTAAACTTAGGCTTTTCTTGCGTTTATAGTCTTTAGAGCGTCTTCAACTTCATTTTTATTCAATACTCGTATAATCTTTAGTTTAAGTGTATCAACCTGTACTACTTTGTTATTACCAGCGGCATCTGTTTCTCCAAGAATCTGTACGAATGGTGTTTTTGGATTTCCTGATGTAACATCAACAACCTGTGCAATTTTTCCGTTTGAAAGGTAGACATACACACCTATAGGGTAAAGAGATATGCTGTAAAGAAGAGCTTTCAGAATTGTTTCTTCATACTGTCTATTTGCATTTCTGAGCATTTCTATTAAAGCTTCAAAAGTACTTCGTTCTTCTCTGTATTCACGAGGAGCTGAGATTGCTTCAAAAGAACATGCTACTGCAATAATTTTTGCATACAATGATGTTTTATCTCCAGTAATATGTCTTGGATATCCAGAACCGTTTACACGCTCATGATGTTCAAGAACACCCATCTGAATATTTGTAGAAAAGTTAGCCTTTTTCAATATATTATAGCTGACTATCGGATGAGTATTTATCATAAGCTTTTCTGGAGCAGAAAGCTGTTTTTCATTCATATAATACTGGGGAGGAAGCAATATCATACCAATTTCATGTAGGAAACTTGCAACTCCAAGTTCTATTAACTTATCATCAGCCATTTTTAATTGTAAGCCTATTGTTATGGCTACAACAGTAGAACGGATACTGTGATTTATAAGGAAGTTTTTGTCATTCATTGATGGATCTGAAATAATTCTAAGTACATAACTTCTGTTTGTCTTAACAAATGCAATGAATTTAGCTACTTCAGATGATATTTCCTGATTTTTTAATTCCTTATTTGTTGCATAGAACATGTAAACTTTGTTTGCATAGGCTATGAAATCTTTATATACCTTTTTTGCCTGTTCAAGTTCTTCTGGATTATTAATGTGAGAGAAGGATGTTGTTTCAGCACTATTTGCTGTTGCTTGTGCAGGATTTTCTTTTGGAGCGGCAGATTTTGGTGTCTGTACATTTGCACTTGAATTTTCATTTCCAAGAAATTCGCTTGCATCTACAGCTTCTGTATTTTTCTTTACATTCTCTACTACTGCACTTGTAGTTGGAGACACTGTATCTGCTGCTTTCTCAGTAGTATCAGAAGATTGCTGTACAGTTGGTTGCTGTTCTACTGATGCTCCTGCATTATCAGCGCCGTTTGAGTATAACTTTGTAAAATGCCATTCTTGTAGTGATTTTAAAAGAGAAGCTTCAATTGCACAATTTGCAGGCATTAAAAGAAAGGCATTGTCTATGTATAGATTGTCATTAAAAATTGTTAATGCTTCTATTTTTTCAACATCAAACGAATTCATTAGTATCTCCTTTCTAAGTATCGGCAAATTATGCAATATTTATAATGATAAACTCAAAAAAGGCTTAATTTTTATTAAAATAAGAGCCAAAGGCATTCCTTTGGCTCTTAACATGAGAGGTAAAAAGCATTTCATGACAGGCGTCTGGATGTCAAAGACACGTCTGTCACGAAATGTATAAGGTAAATTCTAATTCAAGTTTTTTACACTTAATTAGTATGGACCTTAATCACAATCTAATTCTATTATCGGAGTAGAGCCAAGGAACTTAACTAAAAGTTTGAAAATTTAACAGTAGAAAGTATTCTTAAATATTCTTTAATAGCTTTGTTAAGTTCTGTATATATTACTTTACTGTAATATAAAGATTTCAACTGAGGATCTTGTGGTAAATCTACTGTTAATTCTTTTATTTTTCGTTCTGTAGGAAATACTAAAGAAGCTGCATCTTTTGCTTCTGAGTTAAGGATTTTTGCATCGATTAAAGATAGTTCTTGAAATATTTCAGGAGCCTTTAATCTATTCTTTATAGCTTTGTCACATAAAGAAAGACCTTTCTTTGCACATGAGTTCAACATTTCCAGATTTGCAACAAATGAATTAAATACATTCCCAAAATCAGAGTTTGTCATATTCGTTCTAAATTTTTTAGCAGATTCCTGTGCAATATTAAAAAACAGATTCTTTTGGTCTGATGAGTCAGGTAAGGCAAGTAAATCTTCTATATTTGCCGTCATAATATTATTTATAGCAAGGCTTTCTTTTGTAAGAGAATATGTTTTTGTTCCTTCTTTTTCCGCCATCTGACAATTATTTTCAAACCACCAGGAAAAAATTGACATCTTTTTATCTGTTAATAGGCTATTACCATTGTAATCTTTTGCGTATGAAGGTACAGCACCCATAAGAGCATGTATACTTTGTGTTTCTGAAGTCGTAATTCTATTTGATATACGATGTTCTCTTTCTTCAAATTGAGAACCTCGTATATGCGTCTGCTTGCCAGGAAATCCTAAATCCATTCCTGCTATATAGATTTCTTTTGCACCGCATATACGAGCAAAATCCCATGCAGTCGTTGCAACACTTCCTCCTGCACCAAGTTTTCCTTTTGATCCTAATTGCTTTTCAAAATACTTCCCAATTGGAAACATTGACGAACAGAGTATTATTTCTTTGCATGAAAATCTGAATACAGAAGGCCATGCAGCACTTTCTGTAACAAGGATAGAATTAGGAGCCTTTAAAAATTCCAGATGCATTGCACAGGCATATTGAGGATCTACCAGAATAATAAAATCTGGTTCAACGCCAATAGCAAGACATGAATGTAATGCTGTGTCAACACAGATAATAATACTTCTTTTTTTTAATTCTTCTAGATAAGGAAGTATCTTTTCCAAGCTTGGTCCTGCTGCCAGAACTATGAAGGGAAGTGGTTTTGAAAGTATTCTGTTTACTCCTGAAAATTTTTGAATGCCGTCTAAAGTTGCTAATTTCTTAAGGTTTCTACAACTATTGTTCAGCCATAAATGTGAAAATTTTTCAAGAGTATTTGTATTTATATTCTCTTTTTGCTCATTCTTTTTTATTATTCCCTTAACATTTTCTGCATAATCTTTGCAATGTGCTGTTTGAG